>CANIHR010000496.1 GCA_947467185.1 Bryobacterales bacterium | reverse complement strand
TTTTCGGCAGCTTGTGAGTGATCGCTGGATTGAGATAAGTTTCCGCCATCAGCCCATAGCTAGATGGGCTGATGCGTGACATATTGAGCGATTAATTTCCCAGCGCTTTGCCAATCGCCGCTGAAATCACAGGTGCCATCAGTTCGTAACCCTTGTCGTTCGGGTGGAGGCCGTCGCGGGAGATGCCTTCCTTCAGCGCTCCCTTTTCATCCGCCACCGCCCCGAAAAAGTCGCAGTACGTCGACTTTGTCTTCGCTGCGTAATCCTTCATCCAGGCGTTCATTTTCAGGATGTCGGTGGGCGGACGGCCAGTGGTCATCGGCCGGGGGCCGTAGTCGCTGACCGGCGTCACGGAGCAGAGGATCACCTTGATGCCGTGGAGTTGCGCCAGTTCCGTCATCATCTGGAAGTTGCCCTGCACCTGCGCGAGCGTCTGGGGGCCGTTGTTGCGAGCAATGTCGTTGGTCCCCGCGAAGATCATCACGGCGGCGGGCTTCAGGTTGATCACGTCCTCCATGAAACGCACGATCATCTGCGCGGTGGTCTGGCCGCTGATGCCGCGGTTCACGTAGGGCTTACCGGGGAAATACTGGGTCAGCTTCCAGCCGTCGGTGATGGAATCGCCGATGAAGACGACGCGGCCGGATTCCACGGGCTGCGCCTTCAGCTTCTCGTTATCGGCGTGGTAGCGACCCAGTTGATTCCAGTCGAGCAGCGCGTTGGCGAGGTTCTGGGCGGTGCTGGCGAGGCAGCAGTTCGCTTTGGGCGGATTGTAGTCGTCGACCAGCTGGGCGGAGGCGAGTGTGGGCAGAAGCAGAGCGAGGAAAGCGAGGGCGATGCGCATGGATATCAGTCTATTCCACAAAATCCCAGCCGAGGCCGGGGTCCTCGGGTGCCTGCGTGTAAATGCCTTCGGGACCGCGTGAAACGCTGTTCAGTTCTGACCAGAGATCGTAGACGGCTTTGGGGCCGCCGGGCGCGGGCATGAACATCTCACTCCAGGGAGCGTTGGTGGTCGCCATGGTGAAGTGGACGCCGTCGCGGGTGCCGCCGACGTGGGGCAGGACGGTGATGTCATATGCTGCGGCGAGTGCGGCGATGCGGCGGAGTTCGGTCAGGCCGCCGCACCAGTGCATGTCGGGCTGCCAGATGGAGGCGGAGTTATGTTCCAGCAGCTGGCGGAAGCCGTAACGGGTGTATTCGTGTTCGCCGGTGGCGATGCGGATGTGTTTGATGGCGGATTTCAGCCGACCGAAGCCGGCATAGTCGTGAGGCTGGAGGGCCTCTTCCAGCCAATAAACGCGGTACGGGCCGAGCATGTCGGCCATGTCGATCGTATAGTCTTCGGTCCAGGCCATCCAGCAATCGAGCATGATGTCGCCGTCGGGGCCGAGCTTTTCCCTGGTGGATTTTACGAGCGCGACGTTTTGCTTCATGCCGTCGAGGCCGCTCGCCGGGCCGTGAGCCATTGCGAGTTTCACGCGTTTGAAGCCGAATTCGAGATGCTGGTCGATGTCGTTGCCGGTGCAATAGGCGGGGATGCGGTCCTTTGTCTTTCCGCCGATGAGGCGGTAGACGGGCGTTTTGAGGGCCTTGCCGATGATGTCCCAGAGCGCCAGGTCGACGCCCGAGATGGCGTGGGTGCCGATGCCGGCGCGGTCGTAATACATGGTGGAGCGCCACATGGTGTCCCAGAGACGTTCGATATCGAAGGGGTCCTTGCCGATGAGGAGTTTACTGAGGTGCTGTTCGACGACGGGGCCGCCGCCTACTCCGCCCTGTCCGAACCCCTTGATGCCCTTGTCGGTAGTGATTTCGACAAAGAAGGTCGGCATTTTGCCTGCGTCGGGCATGAACAGGCCGCGGTTCGCTTTGTAGTCGGGGTAGACGGACATGGGGCTCGCGACTTCGACGCCGTTGGTCGACCAGGCGGTGGGGGCGGGGCTGAACGCGGGCAGGGGACGCTTCGGCTTCGGGGTGACGATACGGACCGAGGTGATCTTCAGACCGCTTTTCTCCTGTGAAAAGGCGAGGGGCGCGGCGGCGGTGGCAAGGGCTGCCTGCAGAAAGTGTCGGCGGTTGAGCGTCATAAACGACGTGATTTCTCCGTGAGCCATCATATGTCACGCAGCCGAATTCGTCAGGAGAAGTTAATGTTGTCCCGGATACCGGACTCACCCGCACGTTCCAGCAATTGGAACAGCGCCGCACGTTCGGCAGCCCGGGTTCTGCGGCGGATAACAATGACGATGCCACGATGCGGCTGGGTCGTTGCAAGTGTGAGAAAGTCGTCTCGATTACATGTCAGGAGGATGCAGCTACGAGCGTGCGCCACCTGTAGGACCTCGGCGTCGGACGTGTCGGTGGGCAGGATGTCGCGCAGGCGCGTAGCGTTGTGGCCCAACTGGACGATCAGGTAGCTCAAATCGTCCGGTAGATCATGGTCGAGCAGGAACGTGACTTCTCAGGCCGATGCCATTTGGCGTGCGACGAGCAAGTCGGCCTCGCCCCGATGGTCCTCATAATAGGCGAGGCACTCATACACCTGAGATCTGGTTAGGGCAGGGAAGCAGTTCTCGCGCACGGTGTCGATGGTCTCGCCATTCTGGAGCAGGCCGATCACATCGTGGACGCCAATCCGGGTGCCTTCCACAATCGCCTGTCCGCTTCGAATCCCCTGCGAGCGGACAATATAGCGCCACGACGTTGCGGTTGAACTCATAAGTGGATGGTACGGCTCGCAGAACCAGCTAGTCAACACTGGAGCTTTGACGAACTCGTGAGGGTACTTTGGGCTCACTGCAGGGTATCCGCTATACTGATTAAGAACTCGCAGTTCGATCTGGTGTTGTTGTGCGGACGTCGTGTCGCACTTGTGTTACACTCACAACTGATACTAGCGAGCAAAAGAGAAGAACAGGAGTAGTAACCCTTAAGATGGCATTGGCGGGAGAAGCAAAGCGGCAAGTTGTTGTTCGGAACCAGGTTCACAAATCCGAC
>CANIHR010000495.1 GCA_947467185.1 Bryobacterales bacterium | reverse complement strand
CACATGGTGGTTGGCGACCTTTTCCCGGCCGACACGGCGTTCCGCTGGGCTGGTCCGCTCAAACTGGAGGCTCTGTGTTCCCACCGTTCGGCGGCATAGGTCCTTACGGCGCCTACCAAAATCTCGGCCTCTACGGCGCGCTGAGCATGTTCGGCTCGCTGTCGCTGACCGATACGTCGCCGGGGCAGTCCTTCAGCGAGATCCTGACGCTGTCGGAAGTCAAGTCCTATCTCCGGCTGCCGGACCGGTCGCCAGCCGATCAGGCCGAAGACGACGAACTGACCGGCCTGATCGCCGCCGCGCGGGAGCAGGCAGAGATTCTGCAGGGCCGGGATCTGATTCGAAAGCAGTTCGATCTCAGTCTCGACTACTGGAACAACTACCGGATCGAACTGCGTGACCCTCTGGTGTCTGTGGATCTCTTCCAGTACAAGGATTCCACCGGGGCCGTCACCGTCATGGCCGAGAACACCGATTTCATTGTGGACACCGCGCGGCATCCCGGCTTCGTGTCGCCGCCGTACAACAAGACCTGGCCGACCTTCGCGACCTGGCCTTCGTCGGCGATTCTGATTCGTTTCACCAGCGGCTACGCAGCGAACTTCCCATTCTGGAGCGATGCCGGGGCGCGCGTGAAAAACGGGATGAAACTGCTGATCAATAACTGGTATCACAATCGCCTGCCGTTCGAAAAAGGGATGGATGCAACCGCGGAGTATCCCTATGCAGTCACTGCATGCCTCTCTTACGGCTCGTTGGTTCGGGCACGTTGAATGATCTGGCCATCGCTAAACCCGGGTGAACTGCGCCACCGCGTCACGGTTCTGGCGGAGACAGTGACGGCAAACGCGGCCGGGAGCGATACGACGCTGTCCCCAGTGATCTCCGCGTGGGCAAAGATTGAGCCGATGACGGGTACTGACGTCATCCGAAGCGGGCAGAACATCACCCAGCTGCCGGTCGTCGTATCGATGTATTACGACGCCCGTGTCAAGCCGAACATGCAACTGCAGGCGCCCAATGGCCGCTACGCTATCCAGGCGATTCGGAATGTCCTCGAACTGAATGCCGTGATGGAACTGACCTGTCTCGCGATCGCCGGAGCCGAATAGATCCGCCATGAAGATGACCGTCGAGATTGAAGGGCTAAAAGGCGTCGAGGACGCCCTTTCGCAGGCGGGCCCCAAACTGGCAAAGCGGGCGCTCCGAAAAGCGCTTGTCGCCGGCGCTGAACTGTTCGAGGCCGCTGCGAAGAAGAATGCGCCTGTGCTGGCCAAGGCGACCGGGCGCCGCCAGCCCGGCGAGTTGCGGGACGCCATCGACATGAACGTGAAGCTGTCCGGCACGCAGGAATCCGGTGTGGCACGGGTGGGCATCCGCCGCGGCAAGGAGAAGGGCTCCGATTCACCTGCCGTCTGGGGCTCCTTCGTCGAGTTCGGCTCCATCCATGGCCCGGCGCAGCCCTTCATGCGCCCGGCCTTCGAACAGGCCAAATCACGTGCGCAGGAAGTGTTCACGGACGAAATTAAGAAGGGTGTGGAGACTCTCGGCAAATGATCGAGCAGGGGTTCGTCCTTCTTGTGCAAGGTAATTCCGCCGTGCGGGCCATCGCCGCGACGGGCGGTTTCCTCGCCGAGTTGCCGAAGGATCATGTGCTGCCGAGTTGGAGCTACACCACCGTGGCTGATTCAGCGGACTATGCGCTTGCCGGACCGGTGGATCTAGGGTCCTGGAACGTGCAGGTCGATTGCTATGCCAACACGCGGGAGCAGGCCGTTCTGCTGGCCGCAGCCATCGACGCGGTCCTGAATGGATACGCCGGCACGCTGGCGGACCCCGACCACACGGTCGTGCAGGGGATCTTCCGCACCAACAAACGGGATTTCTTCGACGACGCCCGCCGGACGTACCGGCGAATGCTCGAATACCAGGTCTGGTCTAACAGTTAATCCCCGCATCCCTATTTTCATTTCAACCGAAGGAGCATCTTATGGCAGCTTCAAAAGCAAAGCTCGGCTACGGGTCCAAGTTCTACATTGGTGACGCCGCGAGCCCGACCGGCTACACCGTTCTCTCTGAAATCGCGACCATCAACTTCGCCGACTACACCGTCGCCGAGATCGATGTCACGCACCTGCTCAGTCCCAACACCAGCGAGGAATCGATCCCCGGCCTGTTGAAGCCCGGCACCATCGAATTGACCGGGAACTACACGGGCGATGCGTCGCAACAGAACATCGACGTTCTCGCCGTCGCCCTCACCGTCTTCCCCTGGAAGATCACGGCCCCAGCCTCTGGCGCAACGGTACTGACGATCACCGGGTACGGCTACATCGTCAAGAAGGAAACCGGACCGTTCGAGCCCAGCAAGAAGAGCGATTTCAAGGTCGGCGTTCGCGTGAGCGGGGCGATCACCTACAGCGTGGCGTAGGTAATAGCCCTTCTCTCGATTGGTCAGTCCAAATCAATCCTCAGGGCTTGATTTACCGCGAAGAAGGCTTTCTGCGAACGCAGCTACATGGTGGTGTCAACAAACGTGTGTGCCTCTGTGGTTTTGCCATCCCAGAATTTCCTGATCGCCGTTACTATTCGGTCCTTCGTCGCAGGGTTCAGGCACCCGGAATGGTCAAAGTCCAAGGGCCAGACGACCAAGCTCATGATCCGGTCTGGATTGGCCAGTTTCTGGTGAAGTTTGTAGCCGTGGTTGATCGTGTTCTGGTCAAGAATTGGGTACCTCCAGAAAGGATGGAGCTCAATACCCAGATCAAGATCTGCATTGATCTCACCAATTAGCGTATTCATTGCTTCAACCTCATCGATTCGACCAGCCTTTTTTGCCTTATTTCGTAATGCCTGGGTTTCAAGACGTTCCTTGAGGTACTCGACAAAGAGCGACGAAACGCTCTCGCCGAGCTCTTGCTGGGCTCGGTCCCAAGTCGGTAAGTCTGCATCTTTCAGGTAGATGGTTTTGTTTGGCATTCGCTGCCTCCTAAACAATTAT
>CANIHR010000494.1 GCA_947467185.1 Bryobacterales bacterium | reverse complement strand
TGGCACCCGGGAAAATCTGGCGCAATTCATCCGGAACGGCGTCAGTCGCGACATCGAAATCTTTGGGCTGGCGACCGAGAAGGACGTCGCGAACGCAGCCGCCCACCAGCCAGGCGGCATGGCCTTCCTGCCGCAACCGGCGAACGACCGACTTTGCCTGGGCTTCCACAACCTAAGATTCGCATGTTACCCTGAAATTGCCGAATTCCTGTTGCGACACTCTTCGCAGCGGAAGCGGGGGACCCGGTTTTACGGGGCTAAGTTCCTGATGAAGGAACGGGGTACTTTCAAACTCCAGCCCGTCAGCTAACCTCGCAGGCTCTATTGGGAGCACCTCTCCACAAATGTGGAGGGAGAAACTGGAGTATTTTTCAAACATGACTCAACCTGTTGCCAGGTCAACTGGCTCCAAGGTCGTTATTGCGACGACGGTCGCGCTGGCCTTCATTTCGTTCTGGCGCGCCGCTTCTATCGTTCTGGCCGATCTCGCTTCATCCGCGTTCTATGCCGGAGGCATCGCGGAAAAGGCCATCGGCCCCTCTGCCCCGTGGTTTGTGCTGGGCGTGATGCTGTTCAGCTTTGCCGTGCGCGCCATCTACATCGAGAGTTCGTCGATGTTCGTGCGCGGCGGCGTTTACGTTGTTGTGCGTGACGCGATGGGGCCGTTCGTGGCCCGAATTTCCGTGTCCTCGTTGCTGTTCGACTACATTCTCACCGGGCCGATCAGCGTAGTTTCCGCGGGCCAGTATCTGGCCGGATTGCTGAACGAGTTCGGCCTCAAAGTCCCGCCCGATCTGTTCTCGGCCGGGTTCGCCATTCTGGCCACCATCTACTTCTGGTGGGAGAACCTGAAGGGCATGCACGAATCGAGCGGCAAGGCGCTTCGGATCATGCAGATCACGACCGCGATGTTCGTGATCTTCCTGATCTGGTGCCCGATCACGCTGCTGCTGCACGGCCCGGCACAGATTCCGCCCGCTCCGATTGCCGCCAACCTTCGCTTCAGTGAAGACGCGCTCGGCTGGTTCAAGGGGACCGTGTTCCCGACAGTTTCCATCATTGCCGTCGTGATCGCTTTCGGCCACTCGCTGCTGTCGATGTCCGGCTTCGAGACGCTGGCTCAGGTGTACCGCGAAATCGCTTACCCGAAGCTGAAGAACCTCAAGATCACCGGCAATATCGTCTGTTTCTATGCAGCGATTGGCACGGGCGTGATCACGCTGTTCGCTTCGATGATCATCCCGGACAAGATCCGGCCCAGTTACGTGGACAACCTGCTGGGTGGCCTCGCGATGCACCTCGCCGGACCGGATTGGATGAAGCTCGGCTTCCACGTCTTCGTGGTGGCGGTGGGCGTCCTGATCCTCTCGGGCGCGACCAATACCTCGATCATCGGCGCCAATGGCGTGATGAACCGGGTGGCGGAAGATGGCGTCCTGATCCCCTGGTTCCGGAAGCCGCACAAGAAGTTCGGCACCACTTACCGGATCATCAACCTGGTGGCGATTCTCCAGGTTGTGACCATCGCCCTGAGCGGCGGTAACGTCTACCTGCTGGGTGAGGCGTACGCGTTCGGCGTGGTCTGGAGCTTCTTCCTGAAGGCGCTTGGCGTGCTGGTGCTGCGGTATCACCGCCACGATCAGGAATACAAGTTCCCGGGCAACATCACGATCGGCGGCATTGAGCTTCCGATTGGCCTCGGCATGGCGACGCTGCTGCTGGGCTGCACGGCGGTGGCGAACCTGTTCTCGAAGAAGTTCGCGACCATCTACGGTATTGCGTTCACGATCCTCCTGTTCGTGATCTTCACGGTTTCCGAGCACATCAACCGGAAGCGCAAAGACGGACACTTGCATGGGCTGGAAGAGTTCAATCTCGACTCGCAGCCCGAGATGGCGACGACGCTGTTAAACGCCCGCCCGGGTTCGATCCTGGTGGCGGCTCGCGAGATGAGCAACCTGGCTCACCTGCAGTCGGTGCTGCGCAAGACCAACCTGCGGCGACACGACATCATTGTAATGACCGTCCGACCGATGGCTACCGGCGATCAACTGGCCCCGGCTCAGGTGTTCTCGGAGTACGAACGGGAGCTGTTTACCAAAGTCGTCAGCATGGCCGAAAAGGAAGGCAAGACGGTGGAATTGCTGGTGGTGCCGAGCGCCGATCCGTTTGGCGCGATCATGCAGACAGCACAGACGCTGCAGGTCTCGCGCGTAGTGACGGGCGCCTCGCTCCGCATGGAGACCGCAGAACTGGCGCGGCGCATCGGTATGGCCTGGGAGAAGCTGCCGGAACCACGGCACGCGTTCTCGCTGGAGATTCTGACGGAGGACCGACCGTCCCACTTCGTGAACCTTGGTCCGCACCCGCCCCGGCTGTGGCCGGCAGACGTGGAGCGGGCACACCAGATCTGGCTCGGACTCTCGACCCAGCTGGGATCGAAGCTCCATCACCGCGACGTTGTGGGCGTGGCACTACAGCGATTGCAGCACGATCTGGAAGATCCAGACCGTGCTGTGGGGGCAATCGCTGATATCAAAAAGTCGCTGTCAACTCCAGAGTCGAGCTAACTCCAGAGACGGTCGTTTGACCGGTCGGTGTTCCACTCTTCGGTGGGGCCAAAGTAGGTGGTGTTGGGCATCAGGTGGCGCTTCATGACTTCGTCATTGAGCGTCACCCCGAGGCCCGGGCCTTCGGGCACGGTGATGAAGCCGTGGTCGACGATGGGTTTCGAGACACCCTGGACGAGGTCTCCCCACCAGGGGACGTCGACGGAGTGGTTCTCGAGCACCAGGAAGTTCTCGGTGGCGGCAGCGCAGTGGACGTTCGCCATACAGGAGACGGGCGAGCCGGCGAAGTGCATCGCCATGCCGACACCGTAGTCCTGAATCAGGTCGCCGATCTTCTTGGTTTCCAGGATGCCTCCCGAAGTGGCGAGGTCGGGATGCAGGATATCGACGGCGTGGGCGGCGGCGAGCTTAACGAAGTTCTCTTTGAGATAGATATCTTCGCCGGTCAGGAGCGGGATGCTGATGGC
>CANIHR010000493.1 GCA_947467185.1 Bryobacterales bacterium | reverse complement strand
TATCGGTTTTGGACGCGGGTTCCGGAGCAGGGACACATCGCGATTTTTGACCGCAGCTGGTATGGGCGGGTTTTGGTGGAGCGCGTCGAAGGCTTCGCGAAAACCCACGAGTGGAAGCGGGCGTACAAAGAGATCAATTCCTTTGAGCGACAGTTGCAGGATTTCGGGGCGATCGTAGTGAAGTTCTGGGTTCACATCTCACGCGAGGAGCAACTAAATCGCTTTGAGGTTCGCCGCACAACTCATTACAAAAGCTGGAAGTTAACTGATGAGGACTGGCGGAATCGCGAGAAGTGGCCCCTCTACGAAGAAGCGGTGGAAGAGATGCTGCTGAAGACCAGCACGAAAACCGCACCGTGGAACCTGGTGGAAGGCAACGATAAGTATTTTGCGCGGGTGAAGACGCTGGGGAAGCTGGTGGAAGTTCTGAGTCAGGAACTGGGTTACAAACCGGCAGATCCGGTGGGGAAAGTGAAGAAGTAGCGGCTTAGAGGCTGCGGCGGGACTTGCGGCGGAGTACGGAAGCGAAGGCAATCAGGACGACGCCGGCGATGGCGAAGTTCGCGCCGCTCGGGGTGCTGTCGGCGTGACCAGTGGCATAAGCGGAAGTCCCGCAGATCCCGGCGGCCAGCGTAATCATCGCGACGGACTTGATAACCTTCATGACCTGAGAGTAAAGGTTCTGGCAGACATTAGAAACAGACGTTGTCCTGGTACTACGTTGAGCAGGGTCCAAATGGGTGTGAAACATTCCGGTGGGTGCCGACACAGACTGCTGACGTCCACTTCAGGTAAGAGGGGTAAAGTAATGAAAAATATAGTTCTTGGTCTGGTATTCGCCTCTGTGGCAGCGGCTGCACCTTGTGGGCAAATGGCTTCGTTTTTGCCAAAAGGTAGTACTGTAACCACCTCAGAGGAGGTGACTGGCGGCGAGGTTACCCTGTTGGGAAAACCGGTGAGGGGCCTGCCGTCGTTTTGTCGCGTGGCGGGTTCGCTGCATCCGACCGCTGATTCGGACATCCGGTTCGAAGTTTGGCTTCCGGCGACGGGCTGGAATGGGAAGTTCCACGGGGTCGGGAATGGCGGGTTCGCCGGAGTCATCAACTACACCGGTTTGGTGGATGCCGTAAAGCACAACTACGCGACCGCGTCGACAGATACGGGGCACGACCAGACCGAGAACACGAACGCTTCATGGGCGCTCAACCACCCGGAAAAGATCATCGACTTCGGATATCGAGGGATTCACGAGACGGCTCTTGCCGCGAAGTCGTTGATTCAGGGCTACTATGGCGAGGCACCGAAGAAGTCATATTTCAGTTCCTGCTCGAATGGCGGAAGGCAGGCGCTGATGGAGGCGCAGCGGTATCCGGCGGATTATGACGGGATTATCGCAGGGGCTCCAGCGTATGACTGGACCCATCTGCTGTCGGCCGCGGGACGGTCGCTCCGTATGATGCTTGGGGATCCTGGTGCGTACTTTGGGCCGAAGAAACTCCCGGCTATTCAGGTGGCGGCGCTGGAGCAATGCGACGCGTCGGACGGGGTGAAGGACGGCGTCATCGAGAACCCCTCGGCATGCCGGTTCAATCCATCAGTGCTGCTGTGCAAGGGAGAAGAGTCGGATGCCTGCCTGACAGCGGCGCAACTGAAGGCGGTTAGCAACATCTATCAGCCGCTGCAGGACGCGAGGGGCAGGGTTATCTTCCCCGGCATGGCTTTTGGCGGAGAAGCGGAGCAAGGCGGGTGGGCTTCCTGGATCACCGGGACGGAGCCGGAAAAAGGCGCGGCGATCTTTGGGTTTGCAACGAATTTCTTCAAGTACATTGTTTACAGTGACCCCTCATGGAGCTACAAAACATTCGACTTAGCTCGAGATCTGGCTCTGGCGGATAAGCGAGCCGGCGCACAACTGAACGCTACGAGTACGGATCTCTCCGCATTCCAGAAGCGCGGTGGTAAGCTGCTGCTCTATCACGGCTGGTCCGACGCGGCGATCCCGGGCGGTTCCACCGTGAAGTACTACGACGAAGTGGTGGCGAAGCTGGGAAAGAAGACTTCCGACGACTTCCTGCGGCTGTACATGGTGCCGGGTATGGGGCACTGCGCGGGCGGCAGCAGCGCCAGTACCTTCGGGCAGGCCGGAACTCCTAACGGGGACCGTTTCCACAGCATTGACGCCGCGCTGGAGGCGTGGGTGGAACAGTCACAGGCGCCTGACACGCTGATTGCGTCCAAACTCAAGAACCCAGGAGACCCGAATTCGGCAGTCTTGCGGACCAGACCTCTGTGCCCGTGGCCTCAGGTGGCAAAATACAAAGGAGCTGGAAGTACCGACGAGGCTGCCAACTTTACATGCGCGAAACCCTGAAACCCTGCTTCATTGGAATTGCCGGACCGTCCGGCTCCGGCAAGACGGAATTGGCCGTCCGGGTCGCGGAGACACTGCCCGGGTCCGTAGTGCTGAATCTGGATTCCTACTACATTAGTCTGGACCATTTGCCCAAGGCCGAGCGTGATGCCTGTAACTTCGACGTTCCGGAGATGCTGGACTGGGCTCTGATCAACGAGCACCTGGAGGAACTGGGTGCAGGGCGAGCGGTGGAAGTTCCGAGTTATTCGTTCGAAACCCACTCACGGGAACCGGTGACGGCGAGTCTTCATCCCACGCCGTTTGTGATTGTGGAAGGGATCTTCGCGTTGCACGATGCCGGAGTCCGCAGCCGCCTGAACACAAGTGTCTACGTTCGGACGCCGGATGAGGTCTGTTACGAACGCAGGAAGGCGCGGGATGTGGTGGAACGCGGGCGTACCGAGGAATCGGTACGCAGCCAGTATGAACAGACCGTTCGGCCGGGGGCGATGCGTTACGTCTGGCCGACCGAACAGTATGCGGGGTTAGTGGTTTCCGGGACCCAGCTGATCTCGGATTCCGTGGCGGAAGTTTTGGAAACCGTTGCCGGACTTACTCAAACAGCATGCTGACAGACGTCTCTTCGTGGATGGACTGAATCGCGCGGGCGATCAGACCAGCGATGGAGAGCTGT
>CANIHR010000492.1 GCA_947467185.1 Bryobacterales bacterium | reverse complement strand
GGTCTGCGGGGCGACGATCGCAGTGTCCTTCATGAACTCTTTGGGCAGCGGGATCTGCGGGACAGGTTTACCGACCGGAATCGGACGAACCAGTTCGGGGGTGACGATGACGATGAGTTCCGTGTTGGAGCGCGACGTATTCATGCTCTGGAACAATTTGCCGAGGAACGGGATGCTCGCGAGGCCGGGAATCTTGCTGAGGCTCTCCGTAGTCCGGTTGTCGAGAAGGCCGGCGATGGCAAAACTCTGGCCGTCCGCCAGTTCGACTTCGGTATCGACGCGACGCGTGGAAAGCGCCGGGATGGTGGAACCCTGGAAGGTAAGACCGTTGGCAAAGTCGAGGCTGCTGACTTCCGGCGTGACGTGGAGGCGGATGGTGCCGCGGGGCGTCACGTCGGGCAGGAAGTTGATGCGAATGCCGAATTCGCGGAAGGTGATGGTAACGGCGCCTGCGTTGGCTCCGCCCTGCACGGTGGGGAAGGGGAATTCACCGCCGGCAACGAAGCTGGCCGGTTTATGGTCAGTGGCGAGGACATTCGGCTCGGCGAGGATTTCGAGAAGGTTCTTGTTCTGCAGGGCGCGAATGGTGGCACCGATATTGAGGTCGGGGCGGAACAGGAAAAGGTTGAGCGCGTCGCTGAGCGTGACCGCGGGAAGATTGTTGACGGTCTTGAGCGTGCCGCCACCCTGCTGTCCGGTAGAAGTCTGGCCGACGGTGTTGCCGGCGCCAGTGCTGATGATGTTGGCGCCCAGTTGCGTGGAGGCGGCGCGATCCACATTGGCAAAGCGGACTTTGAGGAGAATCTGGGCGGGGGCCGGGGGGACATCCACGTTGAGCAGGTTGACGACGCGGCCAAAAGCGCTGGAAACGAGGGCGGCACGGTCCGCGGTGGTCTGGTCTCTCACCAGGCCGCGGAGGAAAATGGCTCCACTTTCCGTTTCTACGGTAACTTTCTCGTACCCGACTTCACGGCTGAGTTGTTCGCGAAGTTTTTCGATCGGGGTGGCACCGCTGGGAACGCTCAGTTCGTACGTCAGGCGGGGACCCGACTGGAGCCAGATCACCAGGCTGGTTTCGCCGGCGGCGAGGCCGTTGACGAGGACTTCGCGGGCGCTCACGGCGGTAACTTCCGCGACAGCGGGGTTGCCGACAGCTACACGGCGAATGTCAGTGGGGCAATCGAGGACGACGGACTTGCCGGCGGTGAGGATCAGGTGCTGCGGAGCGCTCTGGGCGCTAAGAGAAGCAGCGACGAGCAGAAGAGCGGTGGCGAGTCTGGTGGTCATGGCCGTGCCTCTTTCGTAACTGTTACGGGAACTGCAGTCGGCGTGACGCCGACCTGTGTCAGTTTGGTGCCGTTGAAGATTTCGATATTGGTGCTGGCGGACGGGGCGGCTGGAGACGGCGGGGGCCCGACCTCCGCACGAGGCACCGCAATCCGCTGCCGGGCCACCGGTGCGGTCACCGGAGCAGGAGCAACGCTGGCGAGCAGATAATTGAGCGCCACGCCTGTGGTCTGAACTTTGTCCTTGTCCTGACCGTTACGCAGCACGAGCTGGATGATGGTCTGGTTACCGGCCAGGCTGAGAATTTCCGCCTGCTGCGGAGTTACCAACAGATTGACAACCTGCACAGAGACGGGCTTGCCGTCAGATTCCTGTTTGAAGTCCTGCCCGGCAGAGAGAACCGTGATGTCCTGCAGGATCGTGCGGGAGACCGTGCCAGAGGACATTGCTGTGACGTCGGACTGACTGCCGGAGGCGATCACATCCACGTGAGTACCGGGAACAACAAAACCCGCGAGACCAACGATGTCATTCACTTTTACGGCGACCGCGCGCATGCCCGGAGGAATAAGCGCAGAGAGGCCCGCGCCGGCACCGGCAGCGGCGAGACGATCGCCCAGGACAGGTTCGTTTTTGAAGATACGGGAGGTGACGGCGCGACCTACCGCATCGCGTTTGACGCGGAGAACATTGGCGGGAAGAGGCCCGGGCCAGGACTGCAGGTCGATGTCTTCTTCGCGCAGGAGCTTGCCGGGTTCAACGTCGCGGCTCGCAACACAGATGAGCTGCCCGGCGGGGGGCGCAGCCGACGCGCTGGCCTGGTGCAACATGACGCGATAGAGGACAAGGCTGGCACCGCCGGCAAACAGAAAGCCGAAAAGGATGACGGAGAGGAGTCGCTTATTCATACGGTCGCCTCTGTAAGGGCGGTACGCGCAAACGCGACGAGGGGAAGATCGCTGCCCTGCCAGGAGGTGCGGACGTCATGAAGGAGGAGGTAGGCAACCAGGGCAACCAGGATCACGGCGATGACCAGGCCGAAGCAGCGGGTTGCGTCCCACCACGCCAGATGGCAGCGCTCTGAAAGGTGGAGGCGGGAGAGTTTGAAAGTCGCGGTCATGCCTATATGTATGCATGTGGAAGGCTGAAGGACCTGGTGCCGCTTACCGATTCAGAATCAACATGTTGCGTGATATTTCCGCATCAGGGACCACCAGCCGCTGCGGGTCGTTCTGCGAGGCATGTCGCAGAGTCATACAGAAGGTTTTCAGGGGTGGGGAAAGCAAGGGCCCGGCAAAAAAAGCCGGGGGCGGAGCGATTTGATTCGCGCCGCCCCCGGAGGAGGAGGTATTGAGGCTGGACTGCTTGTGGCCCTTTTCGGGCTCTCTTTTTGGCCTTACTCATTCCGGCCTGGCCGGGGAATTCTGTTCGGTTCGGGACTAGGAGGCTGCCGTGTTGGCCGAAGCCAGTTGGGTGTTGGTGGTGCCCCAGATACCGCTGATGCTGCCGCCGGCGCCGAGGAAGAGTGCCGCTGCCGCGAGGGCGACGAAGGCCATCAGAAGGGTGTATTCAATCAGATCCTGGCCCTGCTCGTCATTCAGAAAGTTCTTGATGGTAGTCATTGTGTTGTCTCTTTCAAAAAGTGTTGGTTGGTTGCGGGGTTGTTGGTGTCCCGGGATGGCGTCGTGACCGCCAGACCGTAAAGCGAGATGTAGTTAAGAGGCTGCCGTGTTGGCCGAAGCGAGCTGGGTATTGGTGGCACCCCAGATGCCCTTGATGCTGCCGCCGG
>CANIHR010000491.1 GCA_947467185.1 Bryobacterales bacterium | reverse complement strand
TACGATCCGTTCACCGTGAATAACTGGGAAGCCACTCCGCCAACCGTCACCGGACCCGCCTGCGACCACGCGGAGGCCACGCCCGCTGCGTTGACACTGCGGAACTGAACGTAATAGCTGGTTCCGTCGACAACGCTGTCGAGATAGGCGACAGTCACGCTAACCGGGACGTTGGGCCCGGCGGTCCAAACAGAGCTTTGTGGGCTGGCGACCACCTGAAACTGAATCTGGATCTCCGTGGCGTACCCGTCCGCCGGCGCGGTCCAGTTCACCCGAATGCGGCTGCGTGCCACGCCGTCGGCACCCACGATGGACGTCGTGGCATTGCTGAGCAGCGTAAGCCCCGTCGGAGACGCTATGTTCTGCGGATTCGGGATGCTCCCCTGCTGGTAGCCCTGTGGCGTCAGTTCCTCGGCCGTATTCCATTCGTAGATCGCCGGGGAGGTCTCCTGCACGTCGATCTCGGTGCCCAACGCGATCACCCGCTGGTCGCCGTCTTGTTTCGCGTTCAGAGTGAACCGGAACGCCAGCACTTCGAGAAGCTTGTTCGTCCAGCCCAGATACGCCAGATTCATCGCGAGAACGTCGAGGACAGCGATCTGCAGGCCGTAGAGGTTGAACTGGAAGGTCCCGGTCCCCTGACTGCGGCGGCGCAGAAGTTCGATCTTCGCCAGACGCTGCGCCGTAGACACGCTGATCGTGAACGGGAGTTGGATATCCAGATATCGGCGTTCGTTGTTGTCTGCAGCCAGGTTGGCGTCGCTCGAATACCCATGGAGGGTGTCCTGCATATAGGGCGGGAAATCGGTCGGCTGCCAGTTGCTGGCGGGGGAGATGTAGGTCCCCTTCACGGCATTGAAAAGGTCATGCACGGACACCTTGGACTTCCACCGGAATGGCCCGCCCGCATTTACCAGAGGCGACACGGGCATTGCACCCCCGAGCGCAACGACACCCGGGCAGTAAGACAGCGTCGCGGCCATCAGGTGCAGGAGGTCGTTTTCCTCCCGCACCGTCACGCTGGTAGTGATCGTGTTCACGGCGGGTCCGGCAGCGTAAGCGACCGCGTCGCAAACGCCGGTTGGATCGGTGTAGGAATAGCCGAAGTTGACCGGAGGCGTGCCGGACGGAAGCGTGGTATCGAGACCCGAGTACTCGTGGATTGCAACGGAGATGCCCTGGAAATCGAAACCGGAATTCCCGGTCTGGGTGATCGTCAGCGTGTTGGGGCCAGCCGCGCAGTTCGGCGCAACAAAGGACATCAGGAAGGCTGCAGCGCCGGGTACATGGCCACCGAGGACCGCCTTGTAGGTATTCCCCAAGCTGTCGGTGACAGACGCACCGGCGAGTGGGTACCCCGTGTTGAATGCGACATCGACGATGAGGCAGTTGCCCGCTGTGTTATCAGACGGGAACGAAATCGTCCAGGTGTGGAACGCACCAACGCCGGATGCCGAGCCGTTGCCCGCACCCTGCACGAAAGCCGGGGTCTGGCCGGTCGCTGCCCTCAGTGCCACTAAGCCTGCCCAATTGATTACATTGCAGGTACTCGTCCATGCGGTCGTCGCGAAATAGGGGAACGAACCGTTGACCGGTGCGAGGGCGTCATAGGTCAGGAGACCGTTGGCGTTGATTGCGGTCTCCCGTGCCGTCCATCCGGTTGTACCTGCGCCGCCGAGAATGAAGCCGATACCGGGCCAGGCGGCGGGATTGCACCGGAACCTGCCTGCCGAATGCGTGAGCCTCCCGCCGCACGAGGAGAGCAAGTGCTGCAGGATCTCGCCTCGCAGCATGGAGAGTTGAAAGGCTCCATTGCAGGTGTAGCGTGGTTCGGTGCCGCCGGCGGCGAGCGCGACGGGTTCATCGCAGACATTGGCGTCGGTGATCAGGTCGGTCGTGTTGATCTCGGTGCCGTACTGGCAGCGGTAGCCGTAGTCGGCGTTGGTCATGTAGTCCGCAATGATCAGTGCCGGATTCTCGCTGTAGCCGTGCATATTCGTTCGCGGGTCATAGATGTCGTTCTTGCCGTGGACGAGGAATGAGATCTCGGGCACCCCGCTGGCGAATACTTTGTCGTCGTAGTGCAGCCGGATGAAGACGGCAGTTCGGCCCACCAGCGAACAGTTGCTGTTCCACGGATTGCTCGAGGGTTTCTGCAGATCGCCGGTGTTGCCCTGATTCGGAGTTCCGATGGTCATCCCCACGAAGGTCGTGCCCAGCGTCTGGTTGCCCAGCATGGTCTCGACGTAAACGTGGCGGCCGTAGTCGACCCACGTGCTTTTTACCGTCCCCTGCGCGCCGATGCTCACGTTCGCGCCGCCGCAGATGTAGGTGAACGTCAGGCTCCCCGGACTGGGGCTCGGGATCTGGCTAACGATCTGCGCCACCGGCCAGGTGCCGTTCATCGTCGGGTCTGTGGTGACGCCGCTGATGATTACGTACTCGCCTGCGATCAGCAGAGGAAAGTTCTTCGTTTGGACGGTGACGACATTGTTTGAGCGCACGATACTCGAAATATTCTGGGTTTCCTGCAGCGGGCTGAAACTGGTGCCCCCATTGATCGCGGGCCACGTGCTGGCCGGGACACCCGATGGGACCGCCGCCGTGTCGATCTGGACCATGCGCCCGTTGAACAGGACCGCGTACACGTCCTTGCAGGGATGGCAGGCAAGGACCGCGACAATATCGAGGTACTTGTTGTTGTCGCCCCATTCGTTGAGGTAGACGGTCGTGCCCGGAACTCTGCAGCGGCCGTACACAACGTCCCAAGGCTTCACCGGGTTCCGGGTCATCGTGCCGGTGCCCCGGACGGCACCGAGGCCTGCTATCAGAGAGCCGATGCCGGAGAGCGCGACGCCGGAGCCTGCGGAGATGAGGAAACTGGCGAGCGCCGGCGAAAGCGCACCTCCGGTGAAGATGGTTCCCGCGACAAGTGCGGCGCCAACCGCGACTTCGATCCATCCGGAGAGTTTGCTTGCCATTCAGATATGCCAGGCGCGCACCGCGAGCGATGGCGGAACATCGATAAGTCCGCGGGTCTTGGAATTGATCACGATGGAGCCGTTGAGGCCCACCACGCCGATTTGAAAATCGCTGCCGCCGCGGGCGATGACGGGAT
>CANIHR010000490.1 GCA_947467185.1 Bryobacterales bacterium | reverse complement strand
GCGTCCCTGTCGGAGCTATGGCGCTCGTCGCCCTCGGCTTCTTCGCCGCCCGTGTCACCCCGGAACGTTTCGGCGGCATGAAGGCCGGTCTCTCCGAACCGATGTTCTCCAACGTCCGCTCCGTGGAACCCGACGCCTCCGGCCGGGTCCGCATCTCGGTCGACGAAGTCCACCGCCGTCAGGTCAGCGGCGCTCTCGGTGACGCCAACATCCAGCAGCTTCTCCTCGAGGCCGCCCGCGAAGAAAACAACCCCGGCGTACGCGTCGAGTCCATCGGCCTTCTCAAGAACAAGGTCGATTCCGAAGAAGTCCGCAGCGCCCTCCTCGACGCCCTCACCCGCGACCCCAACCCCGGTGTCCGCCTGAAGGCTCTCGAAGGTCTCCGCCCCTGGGCCGGCAACAAGGACGTCCGCAAGACCCTCGCTGCCGTCCTCGTCAAAGACGATAACGCCGGAGTCCGCGTCCAGGCCATCGACCTTCTCACCACGCACCGCGATGATTCCATCGTCGGCGCTCTGCAAAACGCCCTGCAGTACGAAGACAATACTTACGTTCGGGCCCAGTGTGAACGTCTGCTGGCCGAAATGAAGGCCTCAGTCGGTACCTACTAAAAACCTTGCGCAACCTCACCATCGCACTTTTGTGCACCGCGTCCGTAGTGTGCGCGGCCGACGGGATTCAGGTCGAACGCGACGGCAAACTCTGGCGCGTCCGCATCACCGGCACCCTGCCCGCAGTCCACCGCGTCGTCGCCGACAGCGAATTGAAAGTCCGCGGTAAGGCCGGAAACGGCACGCACTACACCATCTCTTCCCGAGTCAACGCTGCCAATGAAGCCCAGGCGCGCGATTTCGCCCGCAGCTTCGCCACCGTCCGGACCTCGGGCGACACCGTCATCTTCAGCGGCCCCGGCAATGTTGATCTCGACGTCCCCCGCAACACCCGTTACCTCCAACTGGCAAGCGAAGAAGGCGGGGTGGACGCTGCCGATCTCGACGGCTCCGTCCTCGCCCGCACCGTAGCCGGACGAATTGCCCTCGACCGCATCTCCGGCAACGTCGAAATCCACTCCAACGGAGGTGCCACTTCCCTCGGTCGCATCGGCGGCATTGTGAAATGCTACTCCGGAGGCGGAGGCATCCGCGCCGTCAGAATCAACGGCCAGGCCATCCTCGAAACCAATGGCGGCGATATCGTTCTCGGCGAAGTCGTCGGAGCCCTCCGCGCCTTCACCGGAGGCGGCGGGATCCAGATCGACCAGGCTGGAGCAGGTGTCTACGCCGGCACCAACGGTGGCCCCATCGCCATCCTGAAAGCCCTCGGCATGGTCGTCGCACAAAGCACCGCCGGCCCCATCGACATCGGCTCCGCCCCCGCTGTGGAATGTCAGAGTGGTGGCGGTGCCATCCGCCTCTCCAATGCCTCCGGCGCCATGCGTGCCCTCACAGGCCGTGGCAGTGTGATCGCCGACGTTCTCCCCGGCAGCCGCCTCGAAGATTCTTTCCTTTTCACCGGCGCAGGTGACATTTCTGTTCTGCTTCCGTCAGATATGGGTGTAACGGTAGATGCGGAAATGACCGGAACGCAGATGCGTGACGCCATCGTTTCCGACTACCCTGGTCTGAGAACCGTTCCCGGACGTTCCTCGGTAACCGCGCGTGGTGCAATCAATGGGGGCGGCCCCACCCTCCGGTTGCGAGCCTCTGGCGGACGAATCCAGATCCGAAAAAAATAAACGGAGAGAAATGAAGATGTTCCTGAAGCACAAAGTTTTCGCCCTGACAGCAGTTGCCGTCCTGGAAACCGTCGGCCTGGCGCAGACCCCGCCCCCTCCCCCGGCTGCTCCCGTCGCCCCCGCGGCCCCTCGCGCCATGCGTGGCCGCACCATCGTCACCCAGTCGATGTCGAAGCGCGGCTATCTTGGCGTCGGCGTCGTTGAAGTCACTTCCGACCGCGCCAAAGCCCTCAAACTCCCCAGCGATTCCGGCGTGGAAGTGAAGCGCGTCGATGACAACAGCCCCGCCTCAAAGGCCGGTCTCAAAGAAAACGATGTCATCCTCGAAGTGAATGGCCAAAAGGTCGATGAAGTCGAGCAGTTCGTCAAAACCGTCGGCGACACCGCCCCGGGCTCCAAAATCGACATGTCCGTCTGGCGCAACGGCGGCAAGCAGAACCTTACTGCCACCCTCGAATCCCGCCGAATCATGGCCATGGCGATGCCGGCCACCCCATTCGAAGGCAACATGATCTCTCCCCGCGCCCTGGAAGACATGTGGCCCCCCGCCATGGTGAGCGACGCCCCGAAGGTCGGCTTCGAAGGTGAAATGCTCACTCCGCAGCTGGCAGAATTCTTTGGTGTGAAGGAAGGCGTCCTTGTTCGCACCGTCAACGCCAAATCCGCCGCCGAAAAGGCCGGTCTCAAAGCGGGTGACATTGTCATGAAGGTCAACGGCACCCCCGTCTCCAGCCCCCGCGAGGTCTCGTCCCTCCTGCGCGTCAGCCGCAAGACCGCCACCATCACGGTCATGCGTAACCACAAGGAAATGACCCTCAATGTGGAAGTCGCCGAAGACCGCATGCCCTCCCCAGACCGCCTCGTTCTGTAACCGAATCCTAACTCAGTCTTCACCAGGGCGCGAACCCGTTTCGCGCCCTTTTTTCGTTTGTTCCGGCTAGAATTATTAGGCTATGTCCACTCAAATCGAAACTCTCGTCCAGGAATGGGAACGCGCGAAACTCGGCGCCCAGGACTACCTCGACCTCATGCCGGAAGACGGCTACAGCCTGAAGCCCGCCCCCGAATCCTTCTCCTTCGCCGAGCAGTTCCTCCACGTCGCCCACGTCAACTACATGTTCGCCGCCGCCGGCTGCAATGCCGTCAGCCCCCTGAAGGATGACGTAGCCGAAAAGAACCCCGACCTCCAGGCCAAAGCCGCCGCCAGCGCCTACACTCTCGCCAGTTACGACTTCGTCATCGCCGGCATCAAAGTGATGGACCCCGCCACCCTCACCGAAGAAGTCCCCTTCTTCCGCTGGACCATGTCGCGCGAAGTCATCCTCGCCAAAGCCCTCGAACACCAGGTCCACCACCGTGGCCAGGCCGCCGTCTACCTCCGCGTGAAGGGCATC
>CANIHR010000489.1 GCA_947467185.1 Bryobacterales bacterium | reverse complement strand
GAACCGTTCCTGCTGCAGCCGGGAGTGCGAACGGGGCTGAAGATCCGCTACCGAAATCCGCTGGAAGTTGGGGCGGACAAGATTGCGAACGCGGTAGGGGCGCTGGCACGTTTTCCTGGCTGCAACCTGCTGGTTGTGGATTTCGGGACGGCCACGACGCTGTGCGCGGTGACGAAGGATAAGGAGTATCTGGGCGGGATTATTACGCCGGGACTGAGCATTTCGATGTCGGCGCTGGAGTCAAATACGGCGCGGCTGCCGTCGGTTGAGATTGTTCGACCAGCGGAGGTGCTGGGGCGGTCGACGGTGGAGAGCATTCAGGCCGGGCTTTACTTTGGGACGCTGACGACGGTGCGGGGGCTGATCGCGCTGGTGACGGCGGAGCACTTCGCGGAGGATCCGCCGCTGATTGTGGGGACGGGTGGATTTGGGCGATTGTTCGACGAGGAACAGCTGTTTGATGCATTCGTGCCGGAGTTGTCGTTGCTGGGGCTGCGGCGCGCAGTGGAACTGGCGGGTTGAGGCGGGTTTGCGGGTAAGATGATGTCCGGAGCACTTATGAATCGCAGAGAGTTTTTGAGCCTGGCTGGGGTGGGGATTGCGGAGGCGGCGAGCGCGCAGGAGACGCAGCGGCCACCGAACTTTGTGGTGATCTTTCTGGACGATTCGGGGTGGGCGGATTTTCAGCCGTTTGGGAAACCTCCTTACTTCACGCCGAATGTGGATCGGCTTGCCCAGGAGGGGTGCCGGTTCAATAACTTCTATGTCCCGCAGGCGATTTGTTCGGCTTCGCGGTCGGCGTTGCTGAGCGGGTGCTATCCGTCGCGGACGAAGGTGTTTGGGGCGCATGGGCCGGGGGCCAGGGGGCTGGATCCGTCGTTCGCGACGATGGGGCAGGTGCTGCAGGCGAAGGGCTATAAGACGGCGGTGTTCGGGAAGTGGCATATCGGGGATCAGCCGGAGACGCGGCCGCCGGCTCGGGGGTTCGATGAATCGTGCGGGCTGATGTACTCGAACGATATGTGGGAGTTTCATCCGGAGAATCCGGAGAACTACAAGGCTCCACTGCAGTTCTGGGAGAACGGCAAAGTGAAGGTTCCGCGGATGACTCCGGAGCTACAGCCGAATCTGACGACCTGGTACACGGAACATGCGGTGGATTTCATCAATCGGAACAAGGCGAATCCGTTCCTGTTGTATGTGCCGCATTCGATGCCGCATGTGCCGCTGTTCCGGAGCGAGAAGTTCAGGGGCAAGTCGGGGGCGGGCGTTTATGGCGACGTGATGCTGGAGCTGGACTGGTCGGTGGGCGAGATTCTGAAGGCGCTGCGGGAGAACGGCCTCGATGAGAACACGCTGGTGGTGATGACGTCGGATAACGGGCCGTGGACTTCGTATGGGAATCATGCGGGGTCGACGCCGTTTCGGGATGCGAAGGGGACGGGGTTTGACGGGGGCACGCGGAGTGCGTGCATTATGCGGTGGCCGGGGAAGATTGCTGCGGGGACAGCGTCAACGCGGGCGATGTGCACGATTGATTTGCTGCCGACGTTTGCGGGGCTGGCGGGGGCGGCGTTACCGAAGAATCCGATTGACGGACGGGATGTTTGGGATTTGATTACGGATAAGCCGGGGGCGGCGAATCCGCATGAGTTTTATGCGTTTACGACGAATGCGACGTTTGAGGCGGTGATGAGCGGGGATGGGAAGTGGAAGCTGCATTTGCCGCATAGTTACCGGACGCTGGTGGCCATTGGGAATGATGGTAAGGCGGGGAAGTATGTGCAGGCTCAGATTGGGTTGTCGTTGTTTGATTTGGAGACGGACCCGTTTGAGACGGTGAATGTGATTGAGAAGTATCCGGCGGTGGCGGAGCGGATGAAGGGGTATGCGGAGGCGCACCGGCGGGAGTTTTTCGGGTAGGGGGACTTGCAGTTTTTCGCACTTGTGCGTAATTATTAGAACGTGACGAGCGCGGAGCTCAAGCGGTGGCTGGAGAAGCAGGGCTGCACGTTTGGGACTCAGCGTGGGAGTCACCTGAAGGTGTATCTGGGCGGCAAGGGGACCGTCCTGCCGATGTACGGTAAGAAGGAACTGCAAAAGGGATTGGTTGAGGGGATTAAGAAGGCCCTCGACCTGAAGTGAGGCGCTGAATGGAATTTCCGGCAAAATTCACACGGGATCGGGAGACGGGCGGTTTTGTTGTGACCTTTCCCGATGTTCCGGAGGCGATAACTCAGGGTGACTCCGTTGCGGAGGCATCTGCGATGGCTTCAGAGGCACTGGAGTTGGCTCTCACTTTCTATACCGAGCAGTGGAAGGACTTGCCGGTCCCGAGTGTGCCGAAGCGTGGGATGCGGATGGTTCGGGTACCGGCGCTCAGTGAGGCGAAGTTTGGCCTTTATTCTGCGCTGCGGGCGGCGGGGGTCAGGAAAATTGAACTGGCCCGGCGATTGAAGTGTTCACCGAGCCAGGTTGATCGTCTGCTGGATATTTCACATAAGTCTCGACTGGACCAGATTGAGGCGGCTTTCGCGGCTATTGGCAAGGCTGTTTTTATTGAGATTCGGGACGCGGCGTAGGGGTTTGACCCTGGTTCTTACCGCTGGCGTATTGCAGCCCCGGGGTCTGCAATGCTGTCCGCAACCGTGGGTGCTGGGGGGCGGGGTGTAATCCAAATACGCGGAACCTCGGCGGCCTCTGGACGCGCAACAAACCGCACCCATCCGCGTCGGCCTGCGATGGCATAGCCCTCATCGATCAGTAGTGCCGCAAGATAGACAGCCGGGTTCATTTTGATATTCAGATTTTGCTGGATGAAGTGCCCGAGGCTACCGAGTCCGGGGTCGTCAAATTTCCCTCCCACAGCCACTTCCTGTCCGCCGAACCGCGCTAGCAGGGCATCCATGAAGGCTTTCGGCATTTTGATCGGGTAGCGCATCATTCCCGGCCAGATTTCGACACCGGAGGCTACATTGCCACTTACGCGGAACCTTGCCCTTCCGGTGCGGGTCTGAACCCAACGACTTTCGGCAGGCAAGGCCCGATCCGAACCATGGGCTGGAAGGTGCGTAGCCGGAGGTCCAGCCGGGCATGTAGCTTCCAGATCATCCAAATCTGATTCGCGAATTCGGAAATGGGGTCCGACCTTAATTGCTCGGAGCTTCCCT
>CANIHR010000488.1 GCA_947467185.1 Bryobacterales bacterium | reverse complement strand
TTCCTGGGCAACTGCAGACGGTCCTTCCGGGCATGGCAGAGTCAAGGTGGTAAAACCGACAACCTGGGCTCCGATTTACCTCACGCCGGGTGGCGCAATACCGGAGACGCTACATCCTGATCCAGGTGACAAAGTCAGCTGGGTCAATGGCTATGAGTCCGCAACGATTGTATTGACCATGCCAGCCTGCGTCACTCCAAAGGAGACAAGTGTGACGCTCGCAGCCGGAGACAGATCCCAGACATACACTGTCAATGTGCAAAAACAGCGCCACGATTACTACTGGCGGACTGGGAGCGCGGGAAATGACTCGGGCACAATCGACGTATCCTAGCTAAACGGCCGGCACAACCACGGCTTTGATGGCTTTGGCGAGGTCGGCCGCTTCTTCGTCGGTCAGGCGGTTTCCGGCTTTGGTCAGGTAGAAAACATCGAGGGCCTTTTTGGCTTCGGTGTCTACCAGAACGACTTCGATGTTGGCTCCGCGTTTGGAGATCACGGAAGCTACGTCGTAGAGGAGGCCGGGGCGGTCCTGGGCGATTAATTCGATCAGGGTCGCGGTGGTCGAAGAATCGTTGTCGAACTGGACCCTTGTGGCGGCTACGGCGTGGGGGTCGGGTTTGACCTTTGGGCGGCGGCGGAGGAGTTCCTCCACCGAGGTTTCTCCTTTGACCGTACGGAGGATGGTGCGGGTGACGTCGGCCAGTTCACCTGGATTCTGCTCCAGGTTGCGCATCGGGTCGCTGAAGGCGAAGGTGTCGATGACGGTGCCGTGAGAGTTCGAGAACGCCTCGGCTTTCAGGATATTGAAACCGAAGCTGGAGATGGCAGCGGCGATGGAGGCGAACAGGAAGGGTCGGTCCTTTGTAACCACGTTGACGAGCCAGGCTGCTTCGCCGTGGGTGACGGAGACGGCGGCACCTTTGGTCTGCGATTCGAGTTCGAGCTTGATGTGGTGCTCAATTTCGGCATCACCGTGCGTGCGGAGATAGCGGGGCGGCAAGCCCTGGAGAAAGTGGCGCCGTTCGGGGGAACCTTCAATCACGGCGGGCGCGGTGCGACTGGTGAGTTCGCGAGTGAGTTCGGAGTGCGTGGCGGCGAACAGGTTCCAGAGAATGGTACGACGCCAGGAAGTCATCGCCGTGGGGTGGACGGCGGAGATGTCAGCGTAAGTAAGGATCGTGAGAAGCCGGAGGCACTCGACGGTGCCGGTTTTGGAGGCGAGGTCGCGGGCGGTTTCCGGGTCAGAAACGTCGCGGCTCATGCAGCCGGACATGTCGAGGTGGCCGAGGATGAGGAACGACACGATGCCCCAGACGCGTTCGCTGACGCCGGCGCGGCGGAGGGCGACCCGGGCGATGCGGTTGGAGACACCGCAGTGGGGTTCGTTGGGTGTGCCTTTGCCGACATCATGAAAGAGCAGAGCGACGACGAGGAGATCGATATCTTCGGTTTCGCGAGCCAGGTCGCCGAAGAGATCCTTTTGCTTCGTTAGAAGGTCCAGGACGATACCGATGGCGATGAGGGTGTGCTCGTCGACGGTATAGCGGTGGTTGAAATCGCGAATGACGAGCGATTCCATGTCGCGAAGTTCCGGGAAGATGGCTTCGAGCGCGCCGGTTTCGTGCATGGCCCGGAGGGCTTTAACGGCGTGAGGCTGGCGGATAATTTCGCGAAAGGGCGGCCAAATGGCCTGATGCGAGGTCGCCCACTTTTCGAAGCGGGGCATGTTGGCTTCGAGCCGTTCCTGGGCGTCCGTGGAGAGCGGGAGGCCGTGGCGGGCGACGAAATCGAAGATGCGGAAGACTGTGTCGGGGTCGCTGGCGGCGGTAGTGGAGCGGAAGAAGATTTCGCCCTTGATGACGGAGAAGTCGCCGTTGGAGAGACGGGAGGTGCGGTCGCGGAACTGGGCGAAGAGGGAACTGCCCTTGGTTTCGAACTGCAGGAGGCGGCGGTTGGCGAGACGGGCGATACCGCGGACGGCACGGTAGTAGCGGCGCATCAGGTCTTCGGGGGACGAAGAGCCGCAGAGGGCGGCAATTTCGTCCTGCCGGTCGAAGGAGAATTTGTTGTCGTCGCGGCCGGCCAGGTAGTGGAGGAAGCAGCGGATTTCGAAGAGTACGTCGACGCCGGGGGGGAGTTGGCCGGTGCCGGAGCCGAGTTTGGCGAGCCAGCGGAGGACCTGGAGGTCGCGGAGACCGCCGGGGGAGTCCTTCACGTTGGGTTCGAGGTGGTAGAGGGTGTTCTGGAAGCGGGCGTGGCGCTCGTGGGTGAGTTCAGCGATATTGCGGCCAAGCTCGGGGCGGGGGTCGCGGACCTGACGGAAGAGGGATTCTTCACCGGCGAGGAAGCGGCGATCGAGGAGGCTGACGGCGAGTTCTGCGTTGCCGGAATCAATCAGGTTGCAATCGGCGGGGGTGTGGACGGACTGGGAGATGCGGAGCTTCTGGTCCCAAAGGTCGCGGAGACAGAGGGAGAGGGGTTCTTTGATATCGGCCTGGGTGCGCTCATCGGGGGTGAGGATGAGGAGGTCGATATCGGAGTGGGGAAAAAGTTCGGCGCGGCCGTAGCCGCCGACGGCGCAAACGGCAATGCCTTTGGGCATGTCATTCCAGCGCGCGCGAACCAGGCTGTCTACAAGCGCAGTGCGGCTGGCAAGCATGCCAGCCGCATCGCGGGTCCTGAAGAAAGCGTCTTTTATTTCGAGATTGGTAGTGTCCAGTTCGGTGCTCAGATGGCCGATTCTCCTCGATCTCCATTGCGAATCCGGATCGCTTCGGCGACATCGAAGACGAAGATCTTGCCGTCACCGATTTTGCCGCTGCGGGCGGCGGTGGTGATGGTGTCGAGGACTTCGTCGAGGCGGTCGTCGTTGACGATCATTTCGAACTTCACTTTGGGAAGAAGGTCCACGTTGTATTCCTGCCCGCGGTAGACCTCCTTATGTCCTTTTTGGCGACCGTGGCCACGGACTTCGCTGATGGTCATGCCATCAATGCCGATATTTTTCAGGGCTTCTTTCACGTCTTCGAGCTTGAAGGGCTGGATAATGGCTTCGATTTTCTTCATGATCAGATCTCCTTAAGCTTCCAGGTTGTAGCCTTCTTCGCCATGTTGCGTGACGTCGAGACCCTGAATTTCCTCATCGCGGTCGACACGGACACCGAGGAGTGCATCGCACACCT
>CANIHR010000487.1 GCA_947467185.1 Bryobacterales bacterium | reverse complement strand
GACTTCTGTCTCGGCAATTATCGGCACCGGCCTGGGTGGCGGCGTGATCGTGGAAGGTAACACAGTTATTCGTGGTCGCAAGGGCTTTGGTGGTGAGCTCGGCCACGTCCTGATTCCCTACCAGAGCATTGCGGATACCGAAGGTCTCCGCCCCGAGTGCAACTGTGGGCGGACTGGTGATCTGGAAGCCCTCTGCTCGCTGACCGCCATCGAAAAATCTCTGCTGCCGTACTTCCTCGGTCGCTACCCTGACCATGAACTCGCCGCCGTCGGCGACCTCCGCAAAGCCGCCCGACTTGTTCGCGGCCTGGCCGAGCGGGGCGACAAACTCTCGCTCGAAGTCTTCCGGGTCCAGGCTCACGCCCTGGGTCTTTTCTTCGATGAGATGGTCAATACCTTCGACCCCGATGCCCTGATTGTTGGCGGCGGAGCCATTGAAACTACAGGCGACTTCCAGACCTGGTTCGTCTCTGAGATTCGCAAGGGCATGCCTGCGCAGCGGGCCGAACAGGCCGATATTCCGATCCACATCATGCCGAACGGGGACACCGCCGGAGCCCGTGGTGCTGCCATCGAAGCGCTTCGCCATGCCCGTTCGCTCTGACCCCGAAGCTCCCGATGCCCCGCAGGGTTTTGGTCCAAAGACACTGCCTGTTCTGGCAGATCTGGGAATTCTCACGCAGGCCGATCTCGACGCAGCCGACCCTTTCGAGCTCTACCTGCGCTGCAAGCGTTACCGCCCCGGGACCAGCCTGAACATGCTCTACGGCCTGATCGCCTCGCAGGAACGCGTCCACTGGCGCGAGGTCGCAAAGCGTCGCCCCCAACTTGAAGCGGAACTCCGTCGCCTCGGGTTATAGCCCCTCAGGCCCCAGCCGATACCTGCCGGACATACCGGGAACGGGTACTCGAGAATTCATTCATCCGGGCGATGGCCTCATCGAGCGACCCCAGTTCATCCAGACGGATCATGGACCACGACGTCGATACGCGGACCATGGCCTCACGGTCCCGAACCGTTGTGGCATTTTCCAGCCGGGGCGGTACGGCGCGCGCAAACTCGGAAGCCACGAACGATTCCGGGGCGTGCCGGTCCACAAGCGCCACCAAACAGGGTCCGCGCCACCGGAATAGCTGGTCCGGATGCGTAAAATGTCGGCCCACCTGCTGACCCAGTAACTGCAGCAACTCATCCCCGCTTCGGAATCCAAACCGCTGATTGATCGTCTCCAGGTACTCCAGCGCAAACAAGCCCAGGAACTGGTCCGTCCGCTTCGGCCAGGCGCGGGCCAGCGCTTCAATGGCACTCCCCGCGTCGGGCAGCCCCGTGACGCCATCGGTCGCGGTGGTCGATACCTGACCTGCTCGTGCGTTTGCGGCGGACAATTGGGCCTTGGCCCGAATCTCCGCCATGCAGGTCTCAAGTCGGCCTCGGACCGCACCCAGCGCATTCAGACTGGTTGCCCGGACGATCTCCTGCGCCATGCCCCGAACCTGTGTCACCGTTTGCGGGTTCGCCTGCGTCACATCCAGCAGCGTTTCGCTGATTAGACCCAGCATGTTGCCGATCTCACCGTGCCTGGCTCGAAGATGCGCCTGTGCCGCGTCATTATGCTCTTCCAGCAGCCTGATGACGGCCCCGGCCAGCAGCATAGCGCTGTCCTCATCCGCCGCCTGATCGAACCCGGCCCGCATCTTCCAAACCGCGTCCTGAAAGGTTCGAAACGCCAACTCGTCATACTGCAGGCCGTGCAACGCGATTCCCTGCATCAGCACAGAAATTACGCGGTTCAGAGCCGCGGCCTGTTTCCCGGCCATCTCTCCGGGGCTTGCCGGAGCATTACTACGCGAAGACCTCAAGTAGGGCGCAAGCTTGATCATTTCTTCTGGCGGCCACCTTTCTGCCGCTGGTAATAGATCGGCTGCCAGGGTATACAACTTTAGGCGTGAACGGAAGAGACCTTGCCGAAAGGTGCTTTGAGGCGAATTTCCACTTCCAGCCCTCCCTCCGTGCGATTCCGGCACTGCACGGTTCCCTGGCAGGCTTCCACGCAACTCTTCACAATCGCCAGACCAAGACCGACGCCCCCCGAAGACCGAACCCGCGAGGCTTCCGGCCGATAAAACGGAGCGAAGACCCGGTCCAGATCCGCCGGATCAAGGCCCGGTCCGCAATCCCGCACCAGAACGGACACCTCCTTGTCCACCCGTCGCGCCACCACCGTGATCACCCCGGAATCCCCCGCGTAGCGAATCGCGTTCCGCACGATATTGGAAATCGCCCGAATCAACATTGCCGAATCCGCCTGCGCGAACAGGTCGTCTTCGCAATCCGTCTGAATCACGGCCGGGCTGCTTGCCTCGCGTTCCACTGCACGCCGCACCGCATCCTGCACGTTCACGTCCGTGATGGGCCGCCGAGCCGCTTCCATCCCGGCTTTGGAGAAACTCAGCAGTTCCCCGACAAGTTCAGTCATCTGCCGGACTTCATCCTGGACATCCGTCACTGCTGCCATTTGCGGCTCGTCGACCCGCTGTTCCAGAATCCCCAGCCCGAACTGAATCCGCGCGATGGGCGCGCACAACTCATGCGCAATGTCGCCCAGAAAGCGTTTCTGGCCGGTCACGAAGCCCGCCAGACGTCCGGTCATACGGTTAATCGCTACTGCCAGCTTGCCGAGTTCATCGCCGCGATCCTCTTTGAGGTGCAGCTCAAAATCCCCTTCCGCAATCCGTTCCGTCGCTTTCGTCAGCTTCGAAATCGTCCCGGTCAGGTTCCGAATGAACGGTAGCCAGCACAGGGTAAAGATCGCCATCGCTGCCAGCATCGCGTACAGCCAGGGCTTGAAATCGAAGAATAGTGGCGTGCCATAGAACGATTTCGCCGCGATCAGCAGCGTCCCCCGCAATGGCCTGCCCCCCTCTGGATCGGGAATCGGCATGCGGACTCCCGCCCAGTGCAGGTCGCCGGCGGAGACCTCAAATACCGGCGTGCGGTTCAGATTCCAGATGGTCGGTTCCTCCCCGCGCCCCCGGCCTGGCGGCGGCCCGGGACGGTCATCCGGCACGGGGAACAAACCCTGATCGAAATCCCGGCGGGGAGGCGGTGGACGCTTGCCATCGCGGCGGCGCGGCGGCGGGCCTTTTCCGTCCTTCCCGTCATCCGCACCTCCCCGTGTCAGTTCTGCCGCGACCTCGTCCGG
>CANIHR010000486.1 GCA_947467185.1 Bryobacterales bacterium | reverse complement strand
TCTCTTCATCGTCGAGACGGAGTTGCTCAATTTTGGCGCGTTCGGCGAGGAACTGGTCTTTCGAGACGTCGTCGGGGGCGGACTGGGCGGCGGCGAGCCAGGCGCGTCCGGCTTCGGCGAACATTTTGTACTCGATGCAGTGGCGGGCGTAGAGGCCTAGCCACTCGGTGTTGCGAGGCGCGAGGGCGACAGCCTGTTTCCACTCGGCGAGACGGCGGGGGCCGGGGCCGACACGTTCGCCGAGAGACCAGTGGGCGAGGGCGTACTTACCGTCGGCGGTGAGGGCTTCGTGAAGGATTTCGATGGCGAGCTGGTCGTCGGCTTCGAGGGACGAGTAGGCGGTGAGAGCGACGGGGTTGCGGGAACGGTTGTGGCGGGCGGCTTCGTAGTAGCTGCGGGCGAGGGCCTTGTCGTTGGCGCGCAGGGCCAGCATGGCGAGGCCTTCGTTGGCTTCGGCGAGTTGCTTGCCTACTTTCAGGAGAGTCTTGTAGAGTTCGGTGGAGCCGTTGTTGAGGAGATCGGCGCGGGCGAGCTGGCCTTCGTCGGTGGTGAGGTTGTTGGTGGTGACGTCGCGGTCGGGGTTGAGGGGACGGCTGGGTGCGGGGACTCCGGTGAAGACTCCTGCGGCGAGGTATTTGTCGATTTCGGCGTTGAACTTTGCGGGGTCTTCGCCCAGACTGCGGAGCGCGGCGTTGGGGTTCATGCCGGTGGCGAGGTTGTGGAGATAGATGTGAGCGCGGCCAGCCCAGACGGGCTGAGTGATGAGGTAGTGGAGCAGGGCCCAGTCGCGGGTGCGTTCCGCGACAGGCGGCGGGTCGCCCCAGGTGACGTGGACGGCGTTGGATTTGACGGTGGAGAAGAAAGTTACGAGGGCTTTTTCGACGTTGGGCGGGAGGGCCGCGAAGTTGGATTCGAGGAGGCGGCGGGTGAGTTCGCTGATGAGGTCGGCGGGGAGCTGGCCTTCGGCGGTGGTGCAGGCCATGGTGCGGTCGCGGCCTTCCTGCCAGCCTTTGCAGCCGACGCGGGCGAGTTCTTTGGCGTCTTTGAAGACGAGGATGCGGACGGGAGGATCGAGGCGGAGGTCGTCCTTGCCCATGACCTTGCCGAGGACATAGCGGAATTGTTCGAACTGGGCGAGGCCGGTGATGGCGGCTTTGCGACCGTCATCGGAAATGGTTTCGAAGGAGCCCATGCGGGCACGGAGCCACTGGTTCTCCGCCTGGAGGAGGAGCGGGGCGAAGAGCCCCAGCAAAAGGGGGAGAAATCTGCGAAACGACCCGAAGAGCGGCACCGTCCGTTATTATCGCGAACTTTATCGTGTTGCGTGTCAACACAGTACTGGAGAGAATGTAACGAGTGGTCCGCTTCTGGTTGGTCTTATCCCTGATTTTGGTCGGTTCGAGTGGCTTTGCCCCCGGGTCTGGCGCCGCGCTGTATGCAATGCAGAATGCGGCGGGTGACGAGGTGGTGCCGATCGGCCCGGGCGTGGTGCCGCCGCGGGTGACCAGGCAGGTGCAGCCGGAGCATCCGGCGAAGGGCTTCAAGATTTCGGGCGCGGTGCTGATTTCGGTGGTGGTGACGCCGGAGGGTGCGCCGAAAGACGTGAAAGTGGTGAAGTCGCTGGAAAAAGAGATCGACCAGAGCGCGATGGATGCTGTGATGAAATGGCAGTTCGCGCCGGCAATGAAAGATGGCAAGCCGGTGGCCACGCGGGTGACGGTCGAGATTCGCTTCCATGATATGTAGATTTGGGTTGTTTGCGGCGGTTCTGCTGCTGGCTGTACCGGTGTTTGGTGAGGAGCCGAAGCCGCTGAAAAACGGGCTTTATGCGGTTTTCGAGACCTCGGAAGGCACGATAACGGCGGAGCTGTACGAAAAGTACACGAAAATTTCAGTGAAGACGTTTGTGGGGCTGGCGCAGGGGACTTTGCCCTGGCTGGACCCGAAGACACGCAAGATGGTGCGGCGACCTTTATACAACAACACGACTTTCCATCGCGTGGTGAAGTACGAAATGATTCAGGGTGGCGACCCGACGGGCGTTGGGACGCACAATTGCGGGTTCACGATTCGGGATGAGTATCTGCCTGGGTTGCGGTTTGACCGGGGTGGGCGGCTGGCGATGGCGAATATTGGCAAACCGGATACGGGCGGGTGCCAGTTTTTTATTACGGACCAGGCGATACCCCGGTGGGACAACAATTACACCATCTTCGGCCAGGTTGTGAGCGGGCAGGAAGTGGTGCATACCATCAACCGGAAACCGGGCGAGGGTGATAAGCCGACGAATCCGGTGGTGCTGAAGACGGTGACGATTCAGCGGGTTGGGCCGGCTCCGGTGATTAAGTAGGGTTTAGTCGCCGAACTGCGAGGCTCTTTGCCAGCGGTCTTCGAAGAGGTGCTTCATGGCTTCGCCGAAACCGGCGTGGTCAAAGACAACCGCCGTCCAGGTGGGTTTACTGATGACGGGGTCGAGGAGCGCGATGAGGCCGGAGCGGCCATCGAAGAGCGCCAGTTTCAGAGGCAGAGATGAGGCCTGACGGATTTCGACGCCTTCCTGCGCGTAGTCGCCTAAACGGATGCGGTGAGCGGCATCGAGGGTTCCCGATTCAATGAGCAGACGGCAGGAGACGCCGTTCGAGCGGGCCTGGCGGACGAGAAGTTCGTCGAGGGGATCAACCGCGTAGGGCGGGCGGGAGAATTCCAGGTATTCGTGCTTCACGGCGGAGAGCATGGCGCGATACTCGCCGGCGATCTGGGAGGGTTCAGCGACGATGCGGAGGAAGTCGAGGGTGCCGCGGCCGCCTTTGCCTTCGGTGTAAAGCCCTGCGAGATCCTGCATGAGGTTGGTGGCGTAGCGGGCCTGGTCAGTCAGTTCGTGTTCCACCTGCTCGCGTTTGCGGGCGAGGTAGGCGGGGATGGCGAGGTTGGGTTCGACGGCAGAGAACAGCTTGGTGCGGTCCTGCACGACGCGGGCGAAGCCTTTTTCGACGAGGCTGTCAAGGACCTCGTAGATCTTTTGGCGAGGAACGTGGGAGCGGGGTGCCAGTTCCAGCGCCTTGAATTTCGAGTGGCCGAGCAGGACGAGGTAAGTCCGGGCTTCGTACGCATTCAGGCCGAGTTGTTGGAGGGCTCGCCAAAAGCGTTCATACCCGGCGCCTTCCAGTTGAGGTGTCATTTGCGAAACCATCAATGTATCCAATGGGATTCAGTGGCGCGGCAAAGGGG
>CANIHR010000485.1 GCA_947467185.1 Bryobacterales bacterium | reverse complement strand
TCAAATATGGTGAAGGCGGACCCGGCAGCACGCCTCCGAACTTCAACATCAAGCTGCAGCCCCAGGCGACCGGCGCGTCCGGGGCCACCGGAAGCAGCGGCCCAACCGGCATCAAAGGCGCTTCCGGCGCCACGGGGCTTCGCGGGGTCACTGGCTCAACAGGCCTCCGCGGTGCATCCGGCGCAACAGGTGCAGCAAAACCGATCGCCCCGAAACCGATAACGCCGAAACCAGCGCCGCCTGCAACGCCGCCTGCAACGCCGCCGGCCACCCCGCAACCCTGATGGATTACGCGAACGAAGGCCTGATCGCCGCTGAAGCACGCCGCGCACGTCGCACCCAGTTCTCCGTCTGGATGCTGGTCCTGACGCCTGCCCTCGCGCTACTGATTCAGGTCTATCTGCCGCTCTTTCAGACGCTGAAATACGTTTCCCGCATCGAACTGCCTCTGCTGGTCACCATCTACTTCGGCCTGATGCGCCATTCCCAGATCCGGGGCCTGACCCTGGGCCTGCTCCTCGGCCTCGCGCAGGATTCCTTCTCCCGCTACTACATCGGCATGTATGGAATCTGCAAGACGATGGTCGGCTACCTGGCCGCTTCCATCGGCATGCAGTTCGACGTGGAAAGCCCGGTTGTCCGCTTCCTGCTCTGCGGCGTGTTCTACATCTTTCACCAGTTCCTTTACTGGGTACTGCAGCGTGGCTTACTCGATCAACCCGTGGTCCTCGACATCCTGACCGAACTGATGTGGGCGCTCATCAACGCCCTGATCGGCACCGCACTATTCCACCTTCTCGACCGCTTCCGTCAGCGAGAATAGTTTTATGCTTCGCCGCGCCGCTTTCCTGCTTGCCCTCTCACCCGTGATCCTGACCGCACAATTACCGGAGGCCACACAGAAGGCCGTGGCCGATATCGTCACCACTGCGCTGGCCGCTTCGGGAGTACCCGCCGCTTCGGTCGCAATTGTGAAGGATGGCAAGCTGGCGTACGCACATGCCTTCGGAAACGCGAAGGTGAACCCGGATGTCCCGGCTACAACGGGCATGCGCTTCAAGATCGCATCCAACTCGAAGCAACTGGCCGCCGCGGCCATTCTGCTGCTCGCCGAGGAAAAGAAGCTCTCGCTCGACGACAAAGTCTCCCGCTACTTCCCCGACCTGACCCGTGCCAATGAAATCACCATCCGCCAGCTTCTCTCCCACACTTCGGGCTACCGTGATTACTATCCCCTCGATTACGTCGCGCCGTGGATGGCGAAGGACACTACCCCGGCCGAGATCATGACGAAGTGGGCGAAGATCCCCCTGGATTTCGACCCCGGCACGCGCTGGCAGTACAGCAACACCAACTACGTGATCGCTGGCCAAATCATCGAAAAGGTCTCCCGGCAGCCCCTGCTAACGTTCCTGAAAGCCCGGATTCTCGATAAGCTGAATATGCGTTCAGCCATTGATGTGACGGCCTCAAACTGGAGCGCTGACGACCCCATCGGCTACACCCACTTCGCCACTGGTCCGGTCCGTCCAGCAGTGCCGGAGGGCAACAACTGGATGTGGGCGGCGGGCGAACTGGCGATGACCGCGAGTGACCTGGCCCTCTGGGACATCTCACTGATCAACGGCACCATTCTGAAGCCCGCGTCGCTGAAGGCACTCTCCACCGAGGTGCAGTTGAACGGTGGCGCCGGATCTCGCTACGCGCTCGGACTGGACGTCAGCACCCTCGCCAACGGCCACCGTCGCTGGGGACATGGTGGCGGCGCCTCCGGATTCGTCAGCCGCAACGTGACCTACCCGGACGACCAGATGGCCATCACGGTTCTGACCAATTGTGATGCCGGCCCGGCGGCGTCCATTGCCCAGAAGATCGAAGACCTGCTGCTGGCCCCTGCCGCCGATCCTGCGGCCGCGATGGCGCTCGAAAACGCGAAGAAGCTTTATTCAGCACTCACCGATGGCCACATCGAAAAGGATCTCCTCGACGCTGATCTCACTGCCTACTTCACGCCGCAGGCCATCGCCGACTTCTCGGCATCGCTCAAGGCAGTTGGAGCCCCCACCAGCTTTGTACAGTCCAGCCGCCAGGACCGGGGAGGCATGACGCACCGGGGCTTTACCGTCAAAACCCCGCTGAAGACCCTCCGTATTTCGGCCTTCATCACCCCCGAAGGGCGCTTTTCCCAGTTTCTGATTTCCCCTGTAGACTGAGAGTATGCTCCGTTTCGCCCTCGCCCTGTTGCTGGCCGTGTGCCCCGTTGCCGCCGAGGAATTCACCTTCGAAGTTGCTTCCGTGAAGCCGACCGGTGCCGCGTCGAAGGGGACCAGTATCTGGACCAACGAGACCGGTTTCCGCACGGAGAACACGACGCTCCAGTCCCTGATCCAGTTCGCGTACAACGCCCAGAGCTACCAGATCCTCGGAGCACCGAATTGGGTAAAGGATGACGGCTGGGATATCAACGCGAAGAACGAGGTCGCCGAAGTCGATAAGATCCCGCTGCAGGACCGGAAGAGCCAGGAAGCGCGGACGGAACGGATGCGGTCGCGTGTCCGTCACATGCTGGAAGAAAGGTTCCAGTTGAAGGTCCGCGAGGAAGAGAAACAGCTTCCGGTTTACGCGCTCCAAATCGAGAAGACCGGGACAAAGCTGGTCCCCGTTAAAGAGCCCAAAGGCAATATGCGAAGTAACCGCAGCAACGCCGCCGGATCGCTCAAGGGAGAAGGGATCGATATCGATTTCTTCTGCACTACGCTGGGCGATATCCTGGAGCGCCCGGTCATCAACGAAACCGGGCTCGAAGGCTTCTACGACATCGAGATCAAGTATTCGCTCGATACCAGCGCGCCGGGGAAAGAATCGGCGCCTGCGGACGACATTACCGGCCCTTCAATCTTCACGGCCATCCGCGAACAACTCGGCCTGAAGCTGACCGGGAAGAAGGGTCCGATCGCGACCTGGGTTGTAGAGAAGGTCGAAAAGCCGAGTGACAACTAGTGTTGGGTTCATACTCGCGGCTGATTCCACTGCTGCTCCTCCGGTGTGCCTGTCTTTTCACGCAGAGTGAATCGGTAGAATCGCGCATTGCGGTCGCTGGCCTAACACCCGAAGAAGTTCGCAGTTTTGTGGCCAGGCTGCAGACAGCTGTTGTCCATCACGACTCCGGCACAATTTGCACTATGGTCGCGTATCCGATCAGTACGAAAGGTCCCGGTCGCATCCGAACGGCAAGTGCCTGCCGTC
>CANIHR010000484.1 GCA_947467185.1 Bryobacterales bacterium | reverse complement strand
CCGGCACCAAACACGTAGGGCGGACGCCCGGAAATCTGCGCCATCGCCGAGACCGTCAGCAGCAGCGAACCCAACACGAACTGGAATCTCAGTCTCAGCCGGCAAACTCCCTGTAAAGCCTTGGCGGATCAATCCACGCCCGATCAATCTCCAGCGAAACCGACCGCTGCAGCAGCGCTACCGACAACACGAGGCGCGAACTTTTTGCTTCTACCAGAATGCCATCAATTCCGGCCAGTGGGCCTTCCGCGATATGGACTTTCGACCCCACGGCAAGATACGGACACGGCGTTGCCTCAATACCAGCGTGGCAAACCGCCTGAAGAGCGGCAATCTCAGCCTCCGGAACAGCCTCAGGGTTCTGCCGATCGCCCAGAATCGAGTGGACGGCTGGAATTTTCAGGATCGGCAGGCGGGCCAGCGGATCGAACCGGCAAAACACATAGCCCGGAAACAGAGGAACTTCCACGTCCTGCAGACGGTCGGACCAGCGCCGACGTTCCACGTACATCGGCAGAAAGTCTTCATATCCTTTTGCGTGCAGTGCGCGGGCCACGGCTTTTTCTTTACGCGGCACGACCGCAACGGCGAACCAGGCACTTTGCCCGAGCGATGTCATCAGTTCCGCACCCTCGTCAGTCGCACGTCATCCACCCAGACAGTCCCGGATAGCGGGGTGTCAAACCCCCACGAACTGCGTCGGGAGACTGAAACTTCCACCAGCTTCGCCTCAGGCCCCACGTGGAGCACAGCTCCAGACTCGCTCCAGGGCTGATCGCCCAGGACCGCCGGACTCGCCGCGAAATGGTGTTCATCGTTCACGTCACCAATCCGGATCGACACGCCCTGCTCGCTGGTTACCCCCCGCGAGCGAAGAAACGCCGATACCCGGTATAGACCCTGTGGCAGGATCAGACGTTGTGTTACATTCCGGTACTCCGGATTGGTACCAGAGAACTGCAACCGCAGACTTCGGCCACCGGTACGGAATATGGAGGAATCCCGTTCTGCGGAAACCCCCTGCATGGGGTCTATCTTCCACCCCGAACCGCCTTCGGTGCCTTCGAAACCCGCATCCGTCAGCAGATTCCCGCCGGGTTCACGGATTGTCGCGGCGATGAGAGCCGCCGCCGGATAGTCGCGTTCCTGGACCAGGTAGTCCACGTAAGCCCGCGTCTCCCGTTCGGTGACGATCTTCCGCACGTTCAAAAGACGCCAAACGGCATCCGTCTCCGAGCGGCTTCCATTCGACGCAAGCCAGACGAAATAGTCTCTGGCCAGATCGGGTCCGAGTCCGGTCTCACGAAAAACTGCCTCAGCCCCGCCACCGAGGCGAAACCAGGCCTGAAATGCCGGCAGGGCATACTCCGGAGACGCGGCCACTGCAGCGGCCATTTCCCGCAGACCCAGATTCGTATCTCCCAAACGAAAACTCAGATTCGCCGTCCGCATCCGAATGTGCGGCAAACCCGGTGCGGCAAACGAGGCCTTCTGAATACATTGCCTTGCCATATCATCACGACCCGCCTCCAGGTACGCATCGGCCAGGTCGGCCCAGCGCTCCGGGGAGGCCGGGTCCTCGCGAAGAGCCAGAGTCAGACGAACAATCGCTGCCGCCGGATCGCTGACCCACAAATCCCGGTAGCCCTGATCGGTGGGCGTCCGGGCGACACCAGCGGTGGCGTGCCCCGGCAGAACCTGCGGCAGCACGCAGGATCCCAGTCCCAGTCCAAGGACCGGAAAGCCCACCCTCCGAAATAGCCCCGTAATATTGAACATCAGATGCCGCGTTTTTCCATTTTGGACAGAGCTACCGCTAGTCCAGTCCCAAGTCTGGCGCAAACATATCCACGCACTTCTGTCCTGATTATAGGTGAATTTCCTATCCCCTCCGTACCGGTTAGTACCAGTACATGTCTGAAGGCATACGCCCGGGGATCAGGGAGTGGGAATGCTGACGCTGGCCCCGGGTGGCGTTGGTGGCGTGGCAGCCGATCCGGTTACGGTGGTGACGGTGGCAACACCGGCTGCAACGGCCGCACCGGCACCCACGACGGCCACTGTGCCTGCGCTGGCTGCACCTGCCACGGCGGCACCAGCACCGACGGCAGTCGCGCCGGCGGTCGCTGCACCAGCGGCAGTCGCTGCACCAGCGGCACCGGCAGCACCTGCGGCACCAACGACACCCACCGCGCTTTGCAGCAGAAACGCCGGGGCTTTGGTCCCGCAGGGTTCCTTCCCGTTCCGCTCCATGCCCCCCGAAGTCATGTGCACTTCCACCCGGCGGTCATCCAGAATCACTACTTCACCGGAAGCAGGAACGAGAGGCACATACAGGCGACCCGCCGCACAGATCGCGAGCGGCTCCTTCATCGCATCAAACTGAATGGAGCCTTTGGAGAGATAGAAATAACGGCCCGCATCGTGAATGGGTCGGATCAGCGCCCGGGAGTTTCCGCCCAGAACGACGCGATTGGGCCCCGTGAGACGAAACAGCACCGGAGCCCCGCCCGCTGCTACATCGTCCCCATCCACTACTGGTAACGGCCCTGCTTCCGGCCGTGTGTCCACACGGCTGAGCGCAAAGGCCCCTCTGCTGCTGACTACGCCCAGCACCGGATTATTTACAACCGGTGCGGCAATCAAGGCTGCCGAAGCCAGACCGAAGATCGCCAGTGGAAAATGAACGCGCATGCCCTCAAGGCCATGCTAGCGCATCCACGCAGCCACAGTGTAACGCCAAAATGTTCCGATTTGGCACGTCGTACGGAACCGTACTGCTAAACGTTACCCTTTTTCATCTCGTCCACCAGATGCTCCGATGCTCTCATCGAGAGTGCCAGAATCGTCATGGTCGGGTTCTGCCAGCCACAGGTGACGAAGCTGGCACCATCCACTACGAGCAGATTCTTGATGTCGTGGCTCTGGCACCACTTGTTGAGCACGCTGGTCTTCGGGTTGTCGCCCATCCGCGCCGTCCCCACCTCATGGATGCTGTACCCCGGCGGATAGAACTTGTCGGTTTTGGAAATCACTTCCCAGCCCGCCGTCTTAAACAGCTCTTCCATCGTGTCGGCCGAATCCTTCGCCATGTTCAGCTCGTTGTCGCTGTCTTTGACGTCGATGTGCAGCACCGGAATACCCCAGGCGTCCTTCACTTCTTTATTGATGCGGACGTGGTTCTCAAACCGAGGTACCCGCTCGCCGTAAATACTGCCCGACACGCACGACCCGGCGTAATGATCCAGTTTTT
>CANIHR010000483.1 GCA_947467185.1 Bryobacterales bacterium | reverse complement strand
TGGCGGATCTGCAGGGCCTGGCCCGTATCGACAACGTCGTTCGACGTCATGCCGTAGTGGAACCAGCGGGAGGCCTGCGCGTGTCCGGCAGCGGCCATCGATTCGGCGACGGCGGTGGTGAAGGCGATCACGTCGTGGCGCGTGATCTTTTCAATTTCGAGGCAACGCTCGACGCTGAAACCGGCGTGCTGACGGAGGAGTCGCGCGTCCTCAACGGGCACCACGCCCATTTCGGCGAGGGCTTCGGAGGCGGCGAGCTCCACTTCGAGCCACTGCTGGAATCTGTTCTGGTCGGTCCAGACGGCGCCCATAACGGGACGGGTATAACGAGCTATCAAGCGGTGAAAACCTCAGTCTTTTGTTTTTGTTCGGCGATGACCAGATTGGGGGTGAGGCCGCGCTTTTCCAGCGTCTGGCCGGCTCCGACCCGGACGATCTCGGGGTGGTTGTTGTGTTCGCTCAGGTGACCCAGGATCAGGGTTTGCACGCCGGAGTCGAGATCATTTTGCAGAAAATCGCAGGTACTGTCGTTCGAAAGATGGCCGTTGCGGCCCATCACGCGCTGCTTCACGCTCCACGGGTAGGGTCCGACTTTGAGCATGTCGAGATCGTGGTTCGATTCGAGGAGCAGCATCTGGACGCGGCGGAGGTGCTGGCGCAGGGATTCGGTGACGTAGCCAAGGTCGGTGGCGACGCCGACTTTCACACCTTCGGCCACGAAGGTATAGCCAACGGGGTCGATGGCGTCGTGGGGAATGGTAAAGCTCTGGACGGCGATGTTGCCGATCATCCAGCCGGAGCCAGCCTGGAATTTCTCCACGGACGGGGGAATAGCCGTCTTTTCGCCGTTGGGGTTCGTCCACTCGATGGCGGGGGCGGTCAGACGGGAGAGATAGACGGGGATGGGCTTTTTTTTGCGATCACGGAAGCGGATGAGGCGGGGGAGGCCAGCAACGTGATCGGAGTGTTCGTGGGTGATGAGAACGGCATCGAGGTCTTCGGGCGACTCGCCGATTTCGGCAAGACGCCGCGTCAGTTCCTTCACGCTAAGCCCGGCATCAATGAGGATGCGGGTTTTCGACGTGGCCAGGAAGGCTGAGTTTCCCGCACTGCCGCTGGCCAGCACGCAAAACCTGACGATGACAATTCTCCTTATTTATGTTTTAGCAGGCCCCGGCAGGTCGCACAAGAGCGAACCTGCCGGGGCCGACCGGGTTGTCTACGCTTCTGACATCTTGGCTTTGATGACGTCCACGAGTTCCTGAACGGCGGCCGCGCTCTTGTGGAGTTCAGCGGTTTCCTGTTCAGTCAGCTTGATTTCATAGATCTGTTCGATACCGTTCGCGCCCAGTTTGCAGGGCACGCCGACGAAGAGGCCGTTGATGCCGTATTCGCCTTCGAGGTACGCGGCGCAGGGCAGAACCTTCTTCTTATCGCGCAGGATGGAATCGGCCATCTCGACGGCGGACGCGGCGGGTGCGTAGTAGGCACTGCCGGTCTTGAGGTAGCTGACGATTTCTGCACCGCCCTTGCGGGTGCGGTCAACGATGGCAGCGAGGCGCTCTTCGGAGATGAGTTCGGTGAGCGGGATGCCGGAAACGGACGAGAGGCGCACGAGCGGCACCATGGTGTCGCCGTGGCCACCGAGGACGACGGCCGTGACGTTGGTGACGGCGACGTTCAGTTCCTGTGCGATGAAGGTGCGGAAGCGGGCGGTGTCGAGGACGCCGGCCATGCCGATCACGCGGTTCTTGGGGAAGTTCGAAACCATCAGGGCGACCTGCGCCATGGCGTCGAGGGGGTTGGTGACGAGGATCAGGATCGCGTTGGGCGAGAGCTTGACAACCTGTTCGGTGACGGACTTGATCACGTTGTAATTGGTGATCAGGAGGTCGTCACGGGTCATGCCGGGCTTGCGGGCGATGCCTGCGGTGATGATGACAACGTCGGAGTTGGCGGTGGGGGCGTAGTCGTTGGTGCCCGTGACGGTGACGTCAAAGCCTTCAACGGGGCCAGCCTGGAGCAGGTCGAGGCCCTTGCCCTGGGGGATGCCTTCGGCGAGGTCAACCAGGACGACGTCGCCCAGTTCCTTTTTGGCGGCCCAGACGGCACAATTCGCGCCAACGTTGCCGGCGCCGACTACTGTGATTTTTTTACGCAAGTGAATTCGGTCCTTTCGGGTGTTCTGATGCTGTTCTGAAGAAGCGGGGAGAACTCACCAGTATATCGCCCGTGCCTTTCTATCGGCAGTTTTGCGACTATTCTTCAGCGTGGGGATTGGGTGGGTATTTGGGCTTGCGCTCAGCCTTCGGGATGATGACGATGGCGGGCTTGACGCGACCGAGCCGCTCGCGGGCGATGGCACGCACTTCGGTGGCAGCGTTGAACTTCTTCGGCTTGCGTGGTTTCGAGGGCATGGGGTGGCTCGCACCCCATTTTCTCAGGTTTTCGGTTGGTGTGCATTTTGGGTGTCCCCTTTGGGCGGAGGTTGACGCTTCACAAGACAGACGCGGTCCACTCCAAAGGAATCCATTTTGAACTCACCGGCAATCAGACGACACTCCAGCTGTATCTCTGTGACAGACCACCTTCGGCGGTGGATTTGGCGTGCGGGTTTGGGTTTACTGCTGCTGCCGGTTCTGGCGATGGCGCAGTTTGGTCCGGCACCGGGGAGTCCGTTTGGGAGTAGCCAGGGCAACGGATCCGTGAAAGTGGCAGATTTCAATGGTGACGGCCGCCCGGACATTTTGTCGGAAGAAGGAAGCTTTAAGCTGTCCATTCGTCTCGCTAACGGTTCCGGTGGCTTTACCGAGAGCTCAGGTAGTCCGATTAACCTGACCAGGTTGCCCCGAGCGCTGGTTACCGGTGACTTCAATCGTGACGGGCGGGTCGATATAGCGTATTCCTACGATGACAAGACGGTATCGATACTGCTTGGCAACGGTGCGGGCGGGTTTTCGGCGGCGGCGGGAACGCCCTTTAACGTCGGTTCTCTGCTGGGTTCTCTGGTGGTGGGTGATTTCAATGGAGATGGCAAACCGGATCTGGCAGGCACCAGCCAGACGACCAACAGCGTGACGGTCCTGCTGGGCAATGGGGCTGGCGGTTTCGTGACCGCAGCCGGTAGTCCGGTGGCAGTGGGGACCAGTCCTGATTCGCTTGTGATGGCGGACTTCAACGGGGATGGCAAACAGGATCTGGCTACGGCTAACCTGGACACAGTTTCCGTATTGCTGGGGACTGGAACCGGTTCCTTTCT
>CANIHR010000482.1 GCA_947467185.1 Bryobacterales bacterium | reverse complement strand
CGAGATCATTGCCCAGTTGCAGAAAGAATTCGCCAATATTCCGGGCTTCTCAGTCTTCCTGCAGCTACCGCCCCTGCTGACCCTGGGCCAGAACGAATCCCGCTACCAGTACTCAGTCGCCCTGCAGGACCCCGACACCGCAGTCCTCTACAAATGGGCACCGCGCCTCGAAGCCAAACTTCGCCAGGCTCCGGGCATCGAAACCGTGTACTCCGATCTCCAGTTGAGCAGTCCGCGCGTGGACGTGGATATCGATCGGGATCGCGCACTTGCTCTGGGTATCACGCCCGAGCAGATCGCCAATACCCTTTACGACGCCTACGGCAACCGTCGCGTCTCCACCATCACGACCGCAGCCAATGACTACGATGTAATCCTCGAAGTCCTGCCACAGTACCAGCGTGATCCGTCGTCGCTCTCGAGGCTCTACATCCGGTCGTCGAACAACAAACTGATCCCGCTCTCAGCCGTCGCGAAGGGGATACAGGGCGTGGCACCGCTCTCCGTGAATCACATCGGCCAGTTGCCCGCCGTGAACTTGCAGTTCAATGGCAAGCGGGGTGTCTCGCTCAGCGAAGTGACCCGCCAAGTGGACGAAGCGGCACGTGAAATCGGACTACCCGACACCACTTCCTTCACCTACCAGGGGACGGCTCAGGCCTTTCAGAAGTCACTCGGTGGCCTTGCCGTGCTGCTGCTGGTTGCCATCGTTGTCATCTACCTGGTGCTGGGAGTCCTCTACGAGAGCTTCATCCACCCCATCACCATCCTCTCTGGCCTCCCCGCGGCGGGTCTGGGAGCGCTCATCACGCTGCTGATCTTCCACGACGACCTGAACCTCTATTCGTTCGTCGGTATCATCCTGCTCATCGGTATCGTTAAGAAGAACGCCATCATGATGGTCGATTTCGCCATCATGGCCCGCCGCGACGGCATGCCGGCCGAAGAAGCCATCTTCGAAGGTTGCCTGCAGCGATTCCGGCCCATCATGATGACCACCATGTGCGCCCTGCTCGGCACCCTTCCTATCGCCCTCGGCTACGGTGCCGGCGGCGAATCGCGGCAGCCACTGGGCCTCGCCGTAGTTGGTGGTTTGCTGGTTTCACAGTTGCTGACCCTCTACATCACCCCGGTCGTTTACCTCTATCTGGAAAAACTCGCTCCGGCAAGAACGAAGCCAGCCACCTCGCGTGAACTGGCCCAGGCCGAAGCATAAGAATCCCGATATAATCGTCACCGGACCTTACCGAAAGAACCCACATTTTATGCGCAAATTCACAATCGCAACACTCGCTCTGGCTACCTGCCTGACCCTCGCCGCCCAGGCTCCGAAAGGCTGGAAGATGCGGGTCGACCGCAGCATGGAAGCTTCTGACCCGGACGGTGCCGGCGAAACTAAGCTCGTCACAAAGGGCAGTTCCCTGCTGGCGACCAACCCCTCCGCCGCCGTCTACTGGAACCCGGCCAACACCGCTACCGGCAACTACACGCTGAAAGGCACTTTCGTTCTGCAGAAGCCCAGTGGCCACGCGAATTACTACGGCCTTGTCTTCGGTGGCAGTGCTCTGGAAGGTGCAGAACAGAAGTACCTCTACTTCCTCGTTGCCCAGAACGGCTCCTGGCTGATCAAGAGCCGCGATGGCGCTGGTACCAGCAACGTGGTTGCCCGCACCCCGAATGATGCGGTGCAGAAGCCCGGTGCGGACGGCAAATCGACCAACACGCTGGAAGTCCGCGTCGGCGCCGACAAGACTGATTTCGTCATCAATGGCACCGTAGTGAACAGCTCCCCGAAGAGCGCCGGTCTGAAGACCGACGGTATCTGGGGCGCGCGCGTGAACCACCTTCTGGAAGTACAGATCGACGGTCTCGGCGTCACGAAGTAACCTCGGGGGGCGCTGACAGGACCGGGATGGCCAACGCTTTCTGGCAAACAGTGTTTCGGATCGATGCGGCTCGGCTCACACCGGAGATCGCGGTTCGGAACACGCTCGGTCTTGTCGCGCCCCTTTTTCTTGGCGTTGTAACGGGAAACCCTGCGGCGGGAGCCGTGGTCGCGCTCGGTGCGCTGAACGTCTGTTATTCAGATAGCCGGGAGGCTTATGCCGTTCGCGGTGCCCGGATGCTGCGCGCCAGCTTGCTGGTTGGCATCGCGGTGGCTGTGGGGGCTCTGTCGGCCCAAACCACAACCACAGCAACCATTGCGGCCATGCTCTGGGCTTTCTGTGCGGGTATGTTGATCGTCCTTGGGCAACGTGCCGCAGACCTTGGCACGGTCACCCTGGTCACGCTCGTCGTCTTTGCCGCTAAACGCCTCAGCGTGAACGAGGCGATCACCTCCGGGCTGCTTGCCGTCGCAGGTGGCGTCGTCCAGACCGCACTATCGGTCATGATCTGGCCGGTCCGGCCCTATGGTCCGGAGCGCGATGTCATCGCCGAGCTCTACCGAACGCTCTCAGAAATTGCGACTTCCCCTGCCGGTTCTACCAGCGCGCCACCCGCCACGGCTGAGGTTGTGCACGCCAACGAAGCGCTGACCTCGCTCGAAACAGACCGATCACTCGATGCCGAGCGACTCCTTTTCCTGCTAACCCAGGGTGAGCGGCTCCGCCTCTCCATCCTGACGCTGCGCCGCCTCACCCGCCGCCTGTCCCGGAACGAGCAGAGCCAACCGGCCGCGGAAAGCCTTCGCCGCATCCTCGATCTGATCGGTATCGCACTGCGCCTCATCGCCAGCCGTGTCGAGACGAAGAACTACTCGGCCGCTTTGGCCGAAGACGATTTGAAACCTTTCGCCCGTGAAGTGGAGACGTTTCTAGCCCAACCCTGGACGTCCCCGTCGCCCGTCACGGCCGCCCTGCTCCGTGATGCCCGCCGTCTGCTCCAAATTCTGGCTGGTCAGCTTCGGTCCGCAGCTCGCCTCACGTCCGCAGGCAGCGTTCCCTCCGAACCTCGCGTCATTGCGGGTCCCCGGCAGGATGTTCTTGGCCGCCGGGCACGGCTCGTGGCGAATCTATCGTTCCAGTCAACCGCCTTCCGCCATGCCATCCGGCTGGCGATCTGCGTGGGTCTTGCCGGGGCCATCGGCCACGGAATGGAACTTGCTCGACCCTACTGGCTTCCGATGACAGTCGCCATCGTGCTGAAGCCCGATTTCGTCGGAACCGTCAGCCGGGGCATTCTCCGCGTTGCCGGTACCCTGGTGGGGCTGTTGCTTTCCACTCTTCTGTACAATCTGCTGCCCGATACCGTCGCCGCGCATGTGTTGCTT
>CANIHR010000481.1 GCA_947467185.1 Bryobacterales bacterium | reverse complement strand
GGTTAAATGTAAAGTACTACGGTCGGAGGTTATCTGCCGTCGAGACCAGGAACTTATGCCTTGAGTTCGTCTTGGCTGCGAGTGCACCGTCATCTGCGGTTGCCGGCCTTTGGTTTTGGGATACTTATTGGGGACAGCATATCTGGCAGGTTCTCGGAGTCGTTGCGGCGGTTGCGGCGGTCATGAAACCCCTCCTGGGACTAACTAAGCGCATAAAAGACTATGAGAGTGTCCTGACTGGCTATCGCACTCTTGAGTACGATCTCATGGAGATCAAGACGCACATTGAGCGAAGAAGAAAGTATGATGCGCCACTTCAATCAGAGCTTAAGCGAGCTATGGACCGAGAGAAGATACTCGTTGGTAAAACCCCTGAGACTCGTGAGAATGCGAAAGTCAAATCTGAGTGTGAGAGAGAGATCCTCCGAGAATTACCTGCGGGATCCTTCTATATTCCGGGAGAATGATAATGCAAGCTAATCGTAATGACGCGGGAAATATTTGCCCGCAGATGTGGCAGAGCGGAAAGACTCCTGAGCCACCTCGTCCCAGTCCCCCTGCACAGCCACCGGACAGGAGGCCGGAACATCCCCGCCCACTGAGGGAGGAAAGAGAGAGTCCACGCCCTGACAGGTGGCAACCTCAAGTTGAGCCTGACAAACCGTGGCCCCGTCAGTAGACAAGGAGTAGCTCACTCCGGTTTCGCATCGATCAATGCGTTGGTTTGGAGGCTCGTACAATCTCAACGCGGGCGAAGGCGAACGTCCCGCTCGCAACGGTGGCCCCAAGGCATCAGACGGTCAAACGCACTCCTCAATTGGGAGGACAAGTGAATCAAATCACGGATAAGGTAAACACAGGTACCATTGGCGAATTGTTGGTGCAAGCTCGGCTGCTTCAGTACGGCGTACAGGCCGCACCTCCGATCAAAGATTCTGGAAATGACCTAATCGCGGTCAAAGGGGCCACATTCCGCGCCGTGTCGGTCCGCTCGACGGTGAATTACAGCTACAAGAAGCCGCGAGGGCAAGCTCTTTACCATGTCTTGGCGGTTGTGAAGTTGGTATTTGTGGGCCGCGAGGTGCTTTTGGATAGGTCTCGAGTCTTTTTGATTTCCCGCGATGAAGTTGAATCTGCCCCCTCGTCCTGTCGCAAACTGGATGAGTATCTAATCTCAGAAGAGCGCGTAACCCAGCTCTTTGGGCAATCTTGCTGAACTTGCAATTGCAGGTCGCAAAGGCACAATCTGCACAATGCTGAAGCGACCCGACCACCCTTGACATATATCCGTGACGGATACATACTCCAGACATGGCGACGAAAAGCACGGCGTCGGCTCCTTTGACTCCGGCGGTGCTGCATATCCTGCTGGCTTTGGCTTCGGGGGAGCGGCATGGGTACGGAATTATGAAGCAGGTTCAGGCGGACTCTCAGGGGAAGGCGAAGATGGGGCCTGGGACTTTGTATGGGTCGATGGGGCGGATGATGGAGGCCGGGCTGATTCGGGAGGCCGATAAGCGGGTCGATCCGGAGATGGACGACGAGCGGCGGATCTATTACGAGCTGACGGGTGCGGGGCGGGCGGCGCTGGAGGCGGAACTGGCTCGGTATCGCGGGGTGGTGGCTGTCGCGGAAGGGCGGTTGGTCCATGGCCAGTAACGGTGTCGGCGGGCGGTACGGGCGCGGGTATTCGCGGCTGCTTCGGCTGTATCCGGAGGCGTTCCGGGAGCGGTTTGGCTCAGGGATGACGCAGACGTTTCAGGATCTCTGTCGGGAGCAGTCAGCCGATGGACGGGGACTGTTTGGGCTGGTGCTTTGGATTTACCTGGAGACTGCGGTGGGGATCGTTCGGGAGAACACAACTCATATGTCGGAAATGAGAAAGACCGTGGTGCGGGTGGCGCTGGGTGCGCTGGCGATGTTGATGGTGCCGCTGGTGGCGTCGCAGGTGGTGGAGGGGTGGAACTGGCCTCCGGGGGCGTTCGTGTTCACGTATGTCCTGTTTTTCGCGACCGGAATGGCGTATGTGCTGATTGCGCGGAGGATGGGCGCGTGGTCGTATAAAGCGGGAGTCGGGGTGGCGCTGGTCGCCGGGTTCGCCCTGGGTTGGTCCAACATGGTCCACGTGGCGGACTCGGAGAATCCGGCGAACCTGATTTACTTCAGCGTGCTCGCGGTCGGAGTGGTTGGAGCGGGGCTGGCGCGACTGGAGGCACGAGGGTTGGCTCGCACGCTATTTGCGATGGCGGCGATACTGGCGCTGATTTCCGTGCTGCTGCCCTCGGGCGCACCACCCTACCTGGCGCGGAATATGGCCATCGGGCATGGCGTCTATGTGGCGCTCTTTACTGCGTCTGGCCTGCTCTTCCGTCGGGCTAGCGCTCTGAGTATGCCAGGTCAGCTGTAACGACTGATTCGGTCGGGGCTTGTTGCTCCAGCTTTCGCACGTCCTGTTCGAGTTCGTCGGCCACTTGTCTTGCATAGATGAGGAAGTGGTGGGCGGAGAGGAGGACGGTGAAACCCATCCAGAGCTTGGTTTGGTTGCCGGCGTGGGTCCTCAGGAGATTGGCGAGGTATTGCCAGTAGGGCTTTCGGTAGGTACTGCGTAGGCCCTGGGTCCAGACGGAGGCGGCGAGGACCTTCAGGTTGTAGGCGATTCCCATGTCGGGTGGTTTCTGGGTGGGGCTGGTGTGCCAGGTGTCGAGAGAGCGCAGGGCCCGGTCGAAGAAGGCCTTCGGGTCATAGAGCCAGAAGAGCAATTGGCTCAGGCCACCGAGGAGGATTGGGGTGGGCAGGTTGGTGCGGAAGTTGGGGGCGCTGAAGTTGGTGATGGCTTCGCTGTTTTCGTAGAGGCGGCCTTCGCGCTTCATGCGATCCCAGAGCGCGGTGGTGGGCGGGGCCTGGAGGACTCCGGCCATGGCCCAGGTGATGTTGGTGGCCTCGATGAAGTCACGCTGGCGCTCGAAGATGGTCTCGTCGTCGGAATCGAAGCCGACGATGAAGCCGGCGAGGACCCAGAGGCCGCCTTCCTGAATGACGCGGACCTGGGAGAGGGAGTCCTTGCGGAGGTTCTGGAATTTCTTTGATTCCTTCAGGGCGTCGGAGGAGGGGGTCTCGATGCCGATGAAGACGTACATGAAGTTGGCGCGGACCATGGCGGCGAGGAGTTCGGGGCGGTCGGCGAGGTCGATGGAAGCTTCGGTGTAGAAGGAGAAGGGGCGGTCGTTTTTAAGGCTCCAGGCTTCGAGTTCCAGGGTGAGGGCGAGGGCGTTTTTGGAGTTGCCGATGAAGTTGTCGTCGACGATGAAGACT
>CANIHR010000480.1 GCA_947467185.1 Bryobacterales bacterium | reverse complement strand
TCTGCCGCCCGTCACCCATACACGGCAACATGCGGAAGCCCTTCTTCACCAAAGCCCCGGGAGGCGCCATATTTACCACTTCCGCCGACCCCGGATATCCAATCGGACCCGTGCCCCGCACCACCAGCATGCAGTTCTCGTCGATATTCAGCGAAGGGTCTTCAATCCGGCGCCGGTAATCTTCCGGCCCGTCAAACACAATCACGCGCGACGTGAAGCAATTCTCCGCGCCCGGAGTCGACAGGAACCGCGCACGGAACTCCGGACTCACCACCGACATCTTCACAATCGCCGAATCGAACAGATTCCCCCGCAGCACCAGGAACCCGGCCTTTTCCTTCAGCGGAGTTTCGAACTTCCGGATCACCTTCTCATCCAGACTCTTCCACTTGCCGTAATTCTCGGCCACCGTCTTACCCGTCACCGTCAGCGCGCCGCCGTTCAGCTTGCCCGCCCCCAGCAACTCGCCCATAATCGCCGGCACGCCGCCCGCGCGATGGAAGCCTTCACCCAGATGCTCGCCCGCCGGCTGCACATTCGCCAGCAGCGGAATATCCGACCCGATGTCCTCAAAGTCCTGAATATCCACATCCACGCCCATATGGCGCGCAATCGCAATCAGGTGAGGAGCGCAATTTGTGGACCCGCCAATCGCCGAGTTCGCCACAATCGCGTTCTCAAACGCCTCGCGCGTCAGGACTTTCGAAGGCGTCAGATCCTCATTCGCCATCGCCACAATCCGCCGCCCGGTTTCATACGCCATCCGGCCACGTTCCCCGTAAGGAGCCGGAATCGCCGCGCAACCCGGCAGCGACATCCCCAGTGCCTCGGCCATCGAGTTCATCGAGAGCGCCGTTCCCATCGTGTTGCAGTGCCCCGGGCTCGGCGCCGACGCCATCGTGATGTCGATCAGCTCGGAATCCGTAATGTTGCCCGCCGCCAGCTGCCGCCGCGCTTCCCAAAGCGCCATCCCAGACCCCGCCAGCTTCCCGTTGTAGTAGCTGTCGATCATCGGGCCGCCCGAAAGCACAATAGCCGGCATATTCACCGTCGCCGCAGCCATCAGCGCGGCCGGAGTCGTTTTGTCGCAGGCGGTCGTCAGCACCACGCCGTCAAACGGATACCCCACCAGAATTTCCACCAGCCCCAGATACGCCAGATTGCGGTCCAGCGCCGCGGTTGGCCGCCGGCAGCTTTCCTGTATCGGATGGATCGGGAACTCAATCGGAATCCCGCCCGCATCGCGAATCCCGTCTTTCACCCGGTCCACCAGGGACAGGTGAATCCGGTTGCAGGGCGTCAGTTCGCTCCCCGACTGTGCAATGCCAATAATCGGCTTCCCGGATTGCAGTTCACCCCGCGTCAGACCCCACGTCGGGTAGCGCTCCAGATAAACGGCGGTCTCTCCTGGTTCGGCCGGGTCATTGAACCAGATTTCACTTCGGCGATTGAATTTGGTTTCGTTTTCCAACCTTCCAATTTACTCCCTCGCCGGAGTTGCCCTTCCCCTTAAAGTTTTTGGTAATACTCCTGTTCCGATCGCCATGTAGCGGCATGGGCTTGTCCAGCCCTCCACTCTGACCAAAGGAACCACTGATGCATCGATTTTCAACGCTGCCCGTTCGTACCCTGCTGTGTGCCGTCCTTGCCTCCGGTGCCTGCTTCGCCCAGGCTATCCGCAGTGACGCCGGTTGCCGCGCACGGTCCATCGCACGGAATGACGACGGGTCCAGCGGTCTCGTCAATCTCGGTTTTACCGTGAATCTCTTCGGCAAAACCCGTTCCGCCGTCTATGTCAATAACAACGGCAATATGACCTTTGACGCGGCCCTCACCTCCTACACCCCCAGCCCCATCAGTTCCATCCGCCGCGAAATGATTGCTCCCTTCTGGGGCGATGTCGACACTCGTCCTGTGCTCTCCAACCTCGTCACCTACGGCACCATGACGGTCGATGGGCGGCGCGCCTTCTGTGCCAACTACGTCAACGTCGCCTTTTATGACCATGGCGACCGCCTCAACAGCTTCCAGGCCGTGCTCATCGACAGAACCGATACCGGCGTCGGCAACTTCGATATTGAGTTCAACTACGAACGCATCCTCTGGGAGACCGGTGAGGCCAGCGGTGGGAATGCCAACGGTCTCGGTGGTCGTTCCGCCGGCGTCGGTTATACCAACGGCACTCTCGCTCCCGATACTGCCTTTGAACTGCCCGGCTCCGGCATCCCGGGCGCCCTGCTCGATTCTTCAGTCAACGGTCTGGTGCGGCGTTCGTTGAATACTTCCATCCCCGGCCGACTTCTATTCGCTGTTCGCAATGGAGCTTTAAGGCAATCCCTCACCGCCAGCCCCGTCTCTCTTCTGTTCCGCGCTCCTGGCACGGCGCCTGTCGCGCCCGCCGCGCAGACTGTCGCCCTCGCCGCCAGCAGCGGCCAGATCTCCTATAACGTGGTCCGCGTCACCACGGCTGACGGCACGAATTGGCTCACTGCCACACCTCTCGGCAGCGGCGTCACACCCGGTGTTGTCACTGTTCGAGCGAATCCCGCCGGTTTGGCCCGTGGCTCCTACACTGGTGAAATCTTCGTCCAGCCCCCGGACGTCACCATCCCGCCCGTCACCATTCCTGTCACTTTCCTGGTTGGGGATCAGGTGCCTTTTACTGTTCGCAACGGCGTCACCAACGGTGCCAGTTACATCACGGGCGTTGTTGTCCCTGGCTCAATTTTCTCCATCTTCGGCGAAAACCTCGCCCCCTCCACGGAAGCGACCTCAGTTATCCCCCTTCCCGTCACCCGCGCCGGAGTTTCCGTCCTCATCAACGGCGTTCGCATTCCGCTCTTCCTGGTCAGCCAGCAGCAGATCAACGGCCAGATTCCACTGAATCTGTCTCTCGGCACCGCCACCATCCGTATCGAAGCCAATGGCTCGGCCAGCCCTCCCGTCGCCGTCGATGTTGCCTCGGCCCTGCCTGGCATCTTTACCTACGCCAACAGCGCGCGAGGCGTCATCCAGAATCAGGATTTCGCCCTGAACGCAAGCTCGAATCCCGCGCGCATCGGGACCGCCATCGTGGCCTATCTCACCGGCATCGGAGCCGTCGATAATCCGGTAGCCGCCGGCACCCCCGCCCCCGACTCGCCGCTCTCCCGCGCGGTCGCCCGCTTCACCGCTACCATCGCCGGTCGGGACGCTCCCGTCCTCTTTACCGGCTATACTCCCCGCACTGTTGGGCTGGCCCAGATCAACATCCGCATTCCCACCGGGGTCCCCAGCGGTGAACAGCAACTCGTCATCTACGCCAACGATATTC
>CANIHR010000479.1 GCA_947467185.1 Bryobacterales bacterium | reverse complement strand
GAAGCGATTCTGGACGCGGCGAGTGAGCTCATCGTCAAAGAGGGTCCGCAGAACCTGTCGATCCGCAAGATCGCGGAGAAGATCGAGTACGCCCCTTCCACCATCTACCTCTACTTCGAGGACAAACACGCGATTCTGGCCGGCATCTGCATCCGGTTCTTCGAAGATCTGCTGGAGCGTCTGAACCAGATCCGCGAGAATACTCCCGACCCCGCCGAGTCTCTCCGGGCCGGACTTCGCTGTTACATCGACTTCGCCCTGCAAAACCCGACTCGCTACCAGGTCGCCTTCCTCAGTGTCCCCACGCCGGAACTCACCCCGGACCACCCCATCTGCGTCGCCATCCATCAGGCTGGGTTTACGGCCCTCGATTGCCTGGGGCAGGGGATTGGCGCGGCCATGGAAGCGGGAGTTATCGAACCGGGCGACCCGGTGCTGAAGGCCTTCAACACCTGGCTCGCGCTGCATGGTTTGACCGCCGGCATCATCACCATGCGGGAGTACGATGCGACCGGCTGGCCGGACACTGACGCGCTCGTCAACGGTCATGTGGAGATGATCATGCGCGGCCTCGGCGAAATAATCGTTAGAAATTGAAAAAACGAAGCCAAATGGGTTGCAGCGGAACTCTCCTCGAACTAAAATGAACAGTGTTCAATGAAAGTTCGTTGTTAAGTCTGGAGGTCTGTGGATGGCAAATCTGGCGTGGAAAAATCTGATCCACGACAAGACGCGGCTGGTGGTGACGCTGGTCGGGGTAGTGTTTGCGCTGGTGCTTGTGCTGGTCCAGCTGGGGCTGTTTCTGGGGTTTCTGGATACGACGGCGAACATCGTCGTCGATAGCAAAGCCGATATCTGGGTGGCGTCTCCGAAGCTGCCGTATGTGAATGCGGCCACGCCGATCCCCGAGAAATGGCGCTACCTGGCGCTGGAAGTGCCGGGCGTGGAGCGGGCGGAAAAGTTCATCCTGCAGTTCGCTCAGTGGAAGCTGCCGACGGGCGCGAGTGAGTCAGTGCAAGTGGTGGGCTATGACCTCGCCAGCGGCATCGGCGCTCCGATCCGGGTCTCGGCGGGTGATCTGGGCGACCTCTACAACGTCGATACCGTGCTGGTGGACGAGTTGTACAAGGAAAAGCTGGGCGTCACGCACCTCGGGCAGACCTTCGAGATCAATGGCCGCCGGGCTCGGGTGGTGGGCTACACCACGGGGATCCGGTCCTTCACCACCTCGCCGTACGTCTTCATGTCGGTCAAGAATGCCCAGAACTACATGAAGTTCCCGGTCGACCGGACTTCGTTCATCCTCATCCGGGTGGCGAAGGGTTTCGGTGTTGCCGACGTTCGTGCGGCGCTGAAGACGAAGATCTCAAGCCTGGACGTCCTGCTCAGCTCGGAAATGCAAAAACAAACCCAATACTACTGGCTGTTCAGTACCGGCGCGGGCATCACGACGCTGATGGGCGCAGCGCTGGGGCTGCTGGTCGGCATGGTGGTGGTGGCGCAGACCACCTACGCCTCCACCATGGATCACATCCGCGAATTCGGCACCCTGAAAGCCATGGGTGCCCCCAATAGCTACATCTACAAAGTAATCATCCAGCAGGCAGTAATGGCGGCGGTGGCGGGGTATGTCGCGGCAATCATCACCGGCATGTGGGTGGCCCGGGCCAGCGCGTCCGGTGGCGCGATTATTCTCGTCCCCAAAGAGGTCGTCGTCGGGGTCCTGTTCCTTTCGGTCGGTATGTGCGTGATCGCGTCGATGATCTCGATCCGCAAAGCCACCACCATCGACCCGGCGCTGGTGTTCAAGGGATAACGCATGAGCGCACTCATTCAGATCAGAGGTTTAACCAAGACCTACGGCGAAGGCGCAAATGCGGTGCACGCACTGGAGCATGTGGATCTGGACATCAACGCCGGGGAAGTCACTATGCTGATGGGGCCATCGGGTTCGGGCAAAACGACCTTGCTCTCCATAATGGGCGGCATTCTTTCGGCGACGAAGGGCAGCGTGCAGATCGCGGGCCGGGAGGTGGTCGGCATGAAGCCGAAGGCCCTCTCGAAACTGCGGCTGCAGGAGATTGGGTTCGTTTTTCAGGGCTTCAATCTCTTCCCCGCGCTCAGCGTGCAGGAGAACGTGGAGATCGGGCTGGAATTGCAGGGCATCCGCGACCGGGGTGCGGCGGCGAAGCTGCTGGAACAGGTGGGCCTGGCGGACAAGCTGCGGGCCAAACCAGCCGACCTGAGCGGTGGCCAGAAGCAGCGGGTGGCGATCGCCCGGGCGCTGGCCGGCAATCCGCCCATCGTCCTGGCCGACGAACCCACGGCGGCGCTGGATTCGACAAGCGGCAAGCTCGTGATTGAGCTGTTAAGTGGCCTCGCCCGGGAGCAGGGCAGGGCAGTAGTGGTGGTAACGCATGACCCGCGAGTTCTGCCGTACGCACGGCGGATTATTCACATCGCGGATGGACGCATTGAGTCAGAGAAGGAGGCTGCGTGAGAAAGACATGGCTGGGAGTTTTGGTGCTGGCAGGAGTGGCCGGCGCGATGTGGTGGATGGCGCGGCCACCGGAAGCGGCGCATGGGGCGGAAGTGAAGCCCGTGGTTCCGGCGAACCGGACCATTGTCGGGTCGGGGCGCGTGGAGCCGGCGTCGGAAGAGATCCTCATTGGGTCCGAGTTCGACGGACGCCTCCGCCGGGTTCCGGTGGAAGAAGGGGACCACGTGAAGGCCGGGCAGATCGTCGCCGAACTGGAAAATTCCGAGACGGTGGCGCGGATTGCACTGGCGAAGGCGCAGGTGCGGGAACGCGAAGCGTCTCTGGAGAGGCTGAAGGCCGGGTCTCGGCATGAAGAGCGCCGGGAGGCGGCGGCAACCGTCCGCGAGGCCGAAGCGGTGCTGGCCAACGCCCGGGCGGAAGAGGCGCGGCGGCGGTCGGCGCTTGATCGCGGCGCGATATCTCGCAGTGAATACGAAGTGACGGCGCGTGAAGTGAAAGTGGCCGAAGCCCGACTCGATGCCGCTCGCGAACGGACCGCCGTGGTGGTGGATGAGACTCGAATCGAAGACGTTCGCCGGGTGGAAGCTGAGATTGAATCGGCAACGGCGCGCGTACAGGAGACCGAAGCGCTCTATGCCAAGACGGTTATCCGGTCGCCGATTAACGGGATCATTCTGCGCAAGCGGCATCGGGCGGGTGAGAGTATTTCCCGTACGGCTGACCCGATTCTGAGCGTCGGCAATGTGGACCGCCTCCGCGTCCGCGTGGATGTGGATGAAGAGGATGTGGCGCGGCTGAAGCTGGGGGCTCCGACCTTTG
>CANIHR010000478.1 GCA_947467185.1 Bryobacterales bacterium | reverse complement strand
GCCTCCGGTGTTCCCCCCGCCAGCGGCACCCGCATCAGCTCAAACTCCCGCCGTTTCGCCGGATCCGGACGCAGCGCATACAACACCGTCCGCCCATCGGGCGCCAGTTGCTCCAGCACCTCATCCTGCCTGGTGGCAACAATCGTTTCGGCTGTTCTCTGGCCCAGATCCTGCCGGAACAGATCATAATTCCCGTTCCGATTCGACTCGAAAATCACCGCCCGGCTGTCCGGCGTCCAGGCATGCGGGTAATTTACCTTCTCGTCAAACACAATCCGGTGAATGTTCGCCAGCCGCGGTGGCCCCTGCGCAAAATCCGCCGCAAAAACCGTCGTCTGGTCGCTCCTTTTGATCGCCAGAATTCGCTTTCCGTCCGCCGTCGCGCTCAGGCTCAGCAACGCCGCCCCGCTCTCCGGCATCTCCGCGATCTTTCGGGGCTGTTCTGCAAACGCTCCTGTCGTGGCCTCCGTCCGCACCTCCCACACCGCCCGGCCCGAGTTGAGGTACGCATGGTCCACACGCACGAACAGGATCCGGCCATCTGGCAAAGGTGTCGCGGTTCCCATCGGCATCCCCGGCGCCTTGGCCAGAACGCGCCCCGTACCTGCGTCCGCCACTTCATACCGCCACACATACTCCGCATCGGTTTCCACATTTGGCGGGTCTGTTTCAGCCGATACCCGACGCCGCTGATAGGCCAGCCGCTTCCCGTCGGGCGACCAGAAAACCAACAGAAATAACTCCTCCGGACCACCCAGGACTCTTCGTGCTCCCGTGCCGTCCGCAGCCATAGTCCAGATCTCAGACCGGTCCGCGCGTATAAACGAGATCTTCGTCTCATCCGGTGACCACGACGCATGCCGTGCCCCCATCCGAACCTTTCGCGGAGCTTCGCCCTTGACCGAAATCATCCAGACTTCCGGCTCATTTCCCACCGTCGAAAACCCGCTGGCCAGCAGGTTCGTCTCGTTCCCCGACCACACCAGTCGATCCACCAGAAGCCCCGCCGGCGACTGCAGCCGCTTCGGCGTATCCGTTTCCGTTGGTCGCACAAAGACGCCGTCCACATTCGCGTACGCAGTCCACTTCCCGCCCGGAGCGATCGCCGCGGCCGTCGCCCGGTTCTCGACCGCGAGTGTCGTCACCTGCCGGAACGAGGGCTCCTTCGCTGCGGTCCCAGGCCGCGACCACGCCCACACGCCAAAACTTCCCGCAACCAGCACAACCGCGGCCGCTGCCCACAGACCCGCGCGCCGTCTCGCCGCCCGCACGCCCGGAGCCCGCTCCAGTTCCGCCAGCGTCCGCGCTACTTCTGCTGCGGACGGTCGCGCCCCCGCGTCCGGTGCCACCATCCGCCCGATCAGGCCGTCCAGTTCCGCACTTCCGGTCATCAGTTCACGCAGCACCAGACCCAACGAATAGATATCGCTTGCTGCCGACGTCGTTTCCCCCCGCAGATGCTCCGGCGACATGTAGCGAACCGTCCCCACCACCACGCCATCGCCCGCAACCGCCACCCTTTGCGCCAGCCCAAAGTCCACCAGCTTCACGTACCCGTCGCGGCGCACAAGAATGTTCTCGGGCTTGATATCCCGGTGCATGATCCCCGCCTCATGCGCTGCTGCCAGTGCCCGGGCGATCTGCTCTCCCACCCGGATCACCCACGACACTGTCTGCCCGTCGGCCCGCAGCCGCCGCAGACTCTCGCCGTCCACCAGTTCCATCGCGATCGCCAGTCCGGCTACGGAGTCGCCAATCACTTCGTGAATCGTGACAATATTCGGGTGATTTAGTGCCGACGCCGCCCGTGCTTCGCGCACAAACCGTTCCACTGCCGCCGGATCGCCAATGCTCTCAGGCCGCAGAAACTTCAGTGCCGTCAGCCGGTCCAGATCGGTGTCGCGAGCCGCATATACTTCCCCCATCCCACCCCGGCCCAGCAAACCCTCAATGCGGTACTTGCCCACCTGCGTCCCGATGCGGCTGCTCGCCAACTCCTCAACAGGCTGACTTTCCTCTTCCGCCAGTGACTCCAGCAGTTCGAACACCTGGCAAGCGAGCTCCGGGTTGCCACTCCGAAACTCCACAAACTCCCGTTGCTGCTCAGCCGGTAACTCGCGGGCGGCCTCAAAAATCTCCCACGCCGCCTGCCATCTCGCGGAACTCATGCGGACCCACGATCCGCCCAGTTCGCCTGCAGCCACTGCCGCGCGAAGGTCCATGTGGCCACCACGGTTCTCGCAGAGCACCCCAGTAGCTCCGCAATTTCTTCGCCCGTCAGGCCCTCAAATACCTTCATCTCCACCACCGCCCGCAGCCGCGGACTAATGGCCTCCAGCTTCACCAGCGCATCCTCTACCCTCTGCAGCGCCTCCGGATCCAGCTCCGAATAATCGTCACTTTCGTCCAGTTCCACCCGCTCCACACGGTTGGGCAGACGCCGCGCATGGTGTACGAGCAGCCGGTCCATCAACTTGCCCACCAGCCCCAGAAACGCCGCCCTCTCCTCCGAATCCGCATACCCCCGGTCCGGCAATTCGCGAATCTTCAGTAGCTCCAGGTACAGTTCATTCACAATCGCCGTCGGCTGCAGCGTGTGGTTAATCCGCTCGCGCTTCATTTTGCCGGCCGCAATCCGCCGCAGTTCCGGGTAAAGCAACCGGACCAGTTCCTGCTTCGCCACCGGACTCCCCACTCGCAAATCGCGCATGAGCCGTGCAATTGTCTCCGCGCTGAAAGCGTTTGGTTTCAGTGGCATCTCCCCCCTGCGATCTTACTAAAAAGACTTTCGATTTCTTTTGCGCAATCCGTCCCCCTCCTCGCCCCTTCAGGACTGAAGGACAAAATCAGAACAAATGAACAAGCTCATCTTCACCGCTCTACTCCTCGGAATTACAGTGTCCGCCAGCGCCGGTACCATCGCGTCCTATACAAATCCGGCCGGTAGCGGTGATTACTACGGCGTTTCCTACGGTGAATCCGTGACCACACCCGGTGGTGGACCCTGGAACAACATCGGTTTCAACTTCATCGACTACAACGGCGACAAGCACGCCTCCGGCGGCCTCTATGTCCTCTCGCAGGCCTACACAGGCAGGCCGTCCAACCTGAATAGCTCAGTAGCCGGCTACCTCGGTTTCACCAACACCGTCGTTAATAACGTCTGGACCTTCGACAACAGCCTCACCCTGAATCCGGGAGCCCAGTACTTTTTCTTAATGGACTCCAACCCCACCATGGCCCTCAAGCTGGTGGCCAGCGGCGATGTGTACCCTGGCGGAGTCATCTATGCCAGCGGTGGAGCGGGAAATTTCCAGGCCATTTCGGGT
>CANIHR010000477.1 GCA_947467185.1 Bryobacterales bacterium | reverse complement strand
GCTGGAACAACTCCTGCGGCAAAGGCAACGCCGGCGACACCATCACCAGTGGCCTCGAAGGTGCCTGGTCAGCCACTCCAACCGTGTGGAGCATGGAATACCTCAACAACCTCTTCGCCTATGAATGGGTCAAGACGAAAAGCCCCGCCGGCGCCACCCAGTGGATTCCCGCCAACGGTCAGGCCGCCAACTCCGTCCCCGATGCCCACGACCCCGCAAAGCGCCACGCGCCCATCATGTTCACCACTGACATCGCGCTCAAAGCCGATCCCGCCTACAACAAGATCGCCCAGCGCTTCAAAGCCAACCCCGCCGAATTCGAACTCGCCTTCGCCAAAGCCTGGTTCAAGCTCACCCACCGCGACATGGGCCCCAGCTCGCGCTACCTCGGCAAAGAAGTTCCCCGCGAACAGCTGATCTGGCAGGATCCCCTCCCCAAAGTCACCCACCCTCTGGTCGACGCGAAGGATATCGCCGCTCTCAAAGCAAAGCTCCTGGCCTCCGGTCTCACCGGTCCCGAACTGATCCGCACAGCCTGGGGTTCCGCCGCCTCCTTCCGCACCACCGACATGCGAGGCGGAGCCAATGGAGCCCGCATCCGTCTGGCACCCCAAAAGGACTGGGCTGTCAACAATCCGGCAGAACTCGCCAAAGTGCTGCCTCGCCTGGAAGCCATTCAGACAGACTTCAACAAAGCTCACACCGGCGGCAAGCAGGTATCCCTCGCCGACCTGATCGTTCTCGGTGGCAACGCCGCCATCGAACAGGCCGCAAAAAAGGCGGGACAAACCGTAGTCGTCCCCTTCCGCCCGGGTCGCGCCGATGCCACCGAAGCCCAGACCGACGCCGCATCCTTCGCGTACCTCGAACCGAAAGCCGATGGCTTCCGCAATTACTTCGGACCCGGTCAGACCACGTCGCCCGTGGACATGCTGATCGACCGCGCAAAACTCCTCACTCTGTCGGTTCCGGAAATGACAGTTCTCGTCGGGGGCCTCCGCGCCCTCAACGCCAACGCCGGACAAACCTCCACCGGAATTTTCACGGAACGTCCCGGCACTCTCACCAGTGACTTCTTTGTGAACCTGCTCGACATGTCCACGAAGTGGGATAAATCGTCCACTTCCGAAGGCATCTACGAAGGCATCGATCGCACCACCGGCAAAGTCCGCTGGACCGCAACCCCGGTCGACCTGATGTTCGGTTCCAGCGCTGAACTCCGGGCCGTCGCCGAAGTCTACGCCGCAGCCGACGGCAAAGACCTCTTCGTTCAGGACTTCGTGGAAGCCTGGGCGAAGGTCATGAGCCTCGACCGCTTCGACCAGCGCTAAACCACGACACAACCTGCAGTAAAAAAGCGGCGGCACCCCTTGAGGATGCCGCCGTTCTCCTTTTGCTCTGCACAGGTGGCCCGGCTTGAAGCGGACGCAGATGTTTGGTACGGTTGGGTCACCTGCAAATCCAGGAGTTAGCCGTGAAGAGCTTAGTGACGCTACTGCTGCCAATTCTCATCGCCACACCGGGATACGCGAAGACGCACAAAGAGATATTTGACCTTCCTTGTGCTGTTCTCTGGCCCGCGGTCAAAGACACTCTCAGGAATTCCGGAAAGTACGGCATCATCGGGATCGATAACACCGAAATGACAGCCTCTTACAACATGGGAGGCAATATGGCCGTTGTCGCCCCTGCAGGTATCGTCGGTCGCGTCCTCGCCACAGGGAAAAGAATCAACTCCCTTGTCCTCAACGCAAAAGGCAATTCCTGTGAACTACAGGTTCAGACGGCGTTCAGCGGCATTGCGAACAATGACGCGGGCGATCTGCGGAAGCGGGTCCAGGAATCGCTCGACAAGCCAAAGGGCACAAGTGATAAACCAGCGCCCGCCGGTATCCCGGCCGATCAGAATACAAGGCTGACCGGCAACCCGCTCACAAATCGCGACATCATGTCCCTAAAGCAAGCCGGCCTGAGTGACCAGCTTCTGATCGACAAGATTCGGTCGTCTCCCGCGAAATTCTCCCTTGAAACCAGCGACCTGATTGTACTCAGGAAAGCCGGCGTTTCCGACGTAGTGGTATCGGCGATGCTCGAAGCCTCCAGGCGCTAAAACTCCAGCTTCTCAATCAACCCATTCACCCGCTCCTGCAACACGCCCCGCTGCGTCTCCAGCGCCCCCTGCCTGTCCCGCAGTTTCGCAATCTGCGTCTCCTGCTCCGTCAGCTTCCGCGCATAATCCTGCACCACCTGCTGCTGCCCGCTCACCGCGCCCAGACTCGCAATATTTTGCCGGTTCCGCTCCTCATCCCGCGTCACATTCTGCACATCCACATCAATCCGCCGCTTCTCCGCATCGTTCGCCGCAATCTGCATCTTCAAATCGCCGATCTGCTGCAACTGCCGCCTGGCCGCGTCCGACACCGCCTTGTTCTTCATCCAAACCACCAGCGTGTCCGGGGTCATCGAACTTACCGACGTCTGCTGGTCGTAGATATTCTCCTCGCTCACCGGGAACTCAACCGACGCATTCGCCGCCAAAGCCACCTCAAACCGGTACGCCTTCGACGTCGTCTCCAGCGGCTTCGCTGTCCCCACCAGCGCATAACCCTGCGTGATCGGATGCTCAATAATCAGCGTCTTCGCCTTCGCATCCACATTCCGAATCGAATAGATCTTCTTCTGCACCCGAGAATACTTCGTCACCAGCATCCCGTTATGCGCATGCACCTCCCGGACATCCGAGCTCCACGGACTCATCACCGTCGAAATCCTCGTCCCCAGATCCACGCCATAACTGATCAGCCGCTTATCCCCGCTCTTCACCGTCTCCACCAGAGCCTCGCCCACATAAGCGCCCGAGTCATAAACCGTAATCGGACCCCCATCCAGCGTCCGCCCCGCCGTGTTCGTCAGTTCCGCCGCGTTCAAAGGATTCGGACGGCTCTGATCCGAATAAACCACCAGCTTCCGCACCGAAATCTTCTGCTGCAAGAACGGCAACATCGCCGACTCGTTCTTCTTCACTGTGACCGCATCTTTCACCGAATACTCGAACAGATCGGCTACTTCCGATGCCGAACCAGTTACCACCACTGAACTCGGTGCCGCAGAGTCCGACTGAACCTGCATAGACATTTCGGTTGACAGAAGGCCGCCCATCACCCCGCCCGCCATTCCCGCATTCGGCCGCATTGCCATAGCGCGCGGCGAAACCGGTGCCGGTGGAGGAGGAGGTGCCGCCATAGCCGCCTTGTACAACACCGGAGCCACAGCCTGATCCTCCGGCAGTTCCGCACTCTCCCGCCGAATAAACTTCGGGTCATACAGCTCGCTAATAAACGAGATCGGCTTCCCCGAAATCAGCGAAATATG
>CANIHR010000476.1 GCA_947467185.1 Bryobacterales bacterium | reverse complement strand
TCCGGGACGGCGAACAGATTGCCAGAGAAGCTAAACTCGGCCAGGTATTCCCAGAAACCGGGATCTGCGTTCCGGAAGTTCGGCAGGCCCCGGAGGTACGAGATTTCGTCGCCAGTAAACGCCAGGTTCAGGAGGTAATCGATGACCCGGTGCAGCCCCGCCATCACGACAAAATCGCGATTGCGGGGTAACCTTCGAACAGTTAATTCGAAGGTTCCGGTGTCATTTTGCTTCCCGGCGGCGAAGTAGCCCGCCGCCATGGTGAGTTCGTATAAATCGGTGAGAAGGCCGTTCAAAACTATTTCTTTTCTGGTTTGGGCGCCTGAAACGGCTTGATACCGGCAATAGTCGATTGCAGTTCTTCCACCGCTTTTGAATCGAGGATGTAGCCTTCCGCGTCCCCTTCGCGTTGCACGCTCCAGGAGTCACCGACCTTGACAGCGGCGATCTTTTCGAGCCTGTTTTTAGCACCGGATGTGACCACGATGGTGAGGGTGGCGGCTCCGGTGGCGGGCTTTTCGGCAAACTTCGAGGCGGCAAGGTCCCGCAGTTTGTCGATGACGGCCTGAACGCTGGCGGGGTCGGTTTGACCGGCCGGGCCGCGCCACTGGTCGGCGGACTTGACGTACGCGCCACCGTTGATTTCCACCTTCGTCGGGTCGTCGAAACCGAACGCGAAGAGCTTCTTGTTGCGGAAGCTGTCGAGTTCCTTGTCTTTGATACCGTCCGGGAGGTCGGCGGTCAGTTTGTACGTACCTTCCACGGCGGAACTGCGTCCGTAGAAAGAACCCTCTTTACTCTTGTGGATCGTGATTGCCTGCGCGCCGGCAGCATCCCTCACACTAACGGTGGCGACCTGGGTTCCGGCGGTGAAGGCAGCGGAGTTGGACTTCTCGTCCTGCTCACCGTTCAGGTCCATCTTCGCGTCCACCAGACGGCGGAGGAGGTCATCCACCTGACCGGAGTCGGCGCGGAGCACCCGGGGCTTCGTGATCTGCCATTCATTCTGCCCGCTGCTGCGGCCAAACTCGAAGGCCGAGCCTTTGGCGGGGGTCACGTTGATGGCCGTCACCTTGTCCCGGTCGAAGGTGAACATCCGTTTGTCCCGAAGGTCGGTCAGCGACTTTTCCAGATTGCTGCGGGTTGCGCTCAGAAGCGTGTAAACAGCGGGGTTCGCGGCCAGTTTGGCGTAGGTGGCGCTGCCGGAGGGGTTTTCCCCGCCCAGCAAGAGCTTATTGACTGTGCCACCCTTCACGGTGATGTCGATCTCGGCCTTCGGCTCGGTAAGCCCAAAAACAGCGAGATCCGCAGGTTTCGGATCGATCAGACGGTCAGAAGGCAGGCTGGCGAGGGAACTCACCAGCCCTTTCACGGCTTCCTGATCGGCGGGAAGAGCCTGCGGAGCGGCAATCTGCCACTTGTCGCCGGCCTTCTTCAGAACGATTGGCTCGGAGCCAGGCCTGGAGAGGTGAACCTCTTCAATCTGGTCTTCACCGAGAGCCAGTACCTTGGGAGCATCCGGAGTGGAGGATTCCGGTTTCTTCGGATTTTCCTTCGTCCACCACACCAGGCCGCCCAGACCCAGGAGCACTACACAGGCGACCAGAAGTCCGGTTGGTTTCATTGCTACCTGCGCCTCCACCAAACGGATATGCCGGAAAGGATAACGAAGAGCGGCAGACCAATGATGCTGACGAAAAACATCATGCGGAGGCCGCCACCGGTGACGGACAGGCGGCGATCTTCGGGTTCCTTCGGGCGGATGGAGATAAGCTCTTCATCGGAGGTGAGCCAGTTCATGACGTTGAGCGCGAGATCGCGGTTCGCGATGGGCGCTCCCATAATGAAATTGGCCAGCCAATTGGAGCTGCCGACGACCACGACGCGGCCAGCTTCTTTTCCGGAGCCGATCTTCGCGGCTGCGCCGACGGCAAAGGGGCCTTTGGCACCCTTATCGAGATCCGCTTCCTTCATGGGGAGCTTCGGATTCGTGAGGGAGTAGCTGCCTTCGGACGTCGAGAAGAGCTTCTCGGCGGGCGCCTTCACTTCGAGCGATCGGGCGAGCGGGAGAACGCTGGCATTGTCGGTCATCACGCGGGTGATGGGGTGAGCTTCATAGGAACCAACGACCGGGGACAACTGGCCGAAGAGACGGCTGGCGGACCCGAGGTCAATCAGAACGTCACCCTTCATGGTGATGCCCCACTGCGCGACGAGCGCGGACAGGTTGGGGGTGTCGCCGAGCTTCTGGTCGGGGAGATCGAGCACGGCGTCGAAGTTAATGACGACGTTGCCACCACCGGCTACATAGGTCTTCAGGGCGTCGGCGGCTGGCTGCAGATAGTCGCGCTTCGGGCCACCGACGATGACGATGTTGCATTCCTTCGGGACGTCGGGCTTCTCGATGAGCGAGATGACCTGAGTCTTGTAGTTGTTGCGTTCGAGCGCTTCCTTGAAGGTGGAGTAACCTTCGCGGGCGACTTCGCTGACACGGTGTTCGCCGGATCCTTCGACAAAACAGACGGTGCGGGTGCCGGTCTTCAGGGCGCGGATGAGCGCGCCGGTCAGTTCCTCTTCGGTGAGCGCCTTGGCGGATTCCTTCTTGACGCCGGAATCGATGATGATGTCGCCGAAATTGCGCATGCCTTCGATGCGGGCGACGTCGGGCTTCTTATCGGGATCGACGTAGTTGACGACGAACTTCGAGTTGATGTTGCGGTAGCGGTCGAAGATATCGCGAGCCTGCTCGTAGCGGTCAGACTTTTCGAAGTAGTAGACGTTGATGTCTTTGGTAAGACCGCCGACCACTTTCTTTGTTTGGTCGGAAAGCGTGAAGCGCTTATTGGACGTGACGTCGAGAGTCTTGTTGAAGTCCTTCGCGAGCCAGTTGCCGACACCGAGGATGCCGATGACAACGAGGACGTAGACGCCGGCCTGGGCGCCCTGTTTAGCCTGACGGGATGCCATTATGCCCTCCACCTCAGAGATTCGAGTGACCGTTTCGTCATGAATAAGCCGAAGAAGATAACGGAGAGGTAATAGATGAGATCTTTCGTATCAAGGACGCCTTTAGCGAAGGGTTCATAGTGGGTCGGGATCGCGAGGTACGCGATGACCTGAGCCCAGGGCGCTTCGTTATAGGACGTGACCCAGCTGAGAACCCAGAGCAAAAGCGAAACGGCAAATGTTGCACCGCCAGCGATGATCTGGTTCTTTGTGGTGGTGGAAATGAAGGTACCGATAGCCAGGAGGCACCCGCCCTGGAGGGCAATGCCGAGAAGGCCTGTGAGAAGGGGACGCCAGTCCGGGGTGCTCCAGATGAAGAGCATACCGATATTGATGACCGAGATGCCGAGGACACAGAGGTACATGGCCATGGCACC
>CANIHR010000475.1 GCA_947467185.1 Bryobacterales bacterium | reverse complement strand
CCGGTCTCGAAACCCTCGCCGCCGTTCTCCGTGACGACCCGAAGCCGCTCAACGAAGCCGGTGCCGACGCCCCTGCCGAACTCCAGGCCGTCCTCGCCCGCTGCATGAAGAAGGACCCCGACCAGCGCTACCAGTCGATGTCCGACGTCAAAGCTGCGCTCGAAGAGATCTACTTCGCCACCCGGTCCGGCGTTATGAGCCTCGCCTCGGGTGTCTGGGCCCGTCAGGCCCCGGTGAAACAGGCCCCCTCCATCGCCGTCCTGCCCTTCATCAACATGAGTTCCGATAAGGAGAACGAGTATTTCAGCGACGGCCTGGCCGAGGAAATCATCAACGCCCTCACCCACGTGGAGAACCTCCGCGTCACAGCCCGCACCTCCGCCTTCGTCTTCCGCGGAGCGCAGCAGGACGTCCGCAAAATCGGCGAAACCCTCAACGTCGCCAACGTTCTCGAAGGCAGTGTCCGCAAGTCCGGCAACCGCGTCCGCATCAGCGTCCAGCTCATCAGCATCGCCGACGGCAGCAACCTCTGGTCCGAGCGCTATGACCGTGAAATGACCGACGTTTTCGAGATTCAGGACGAAATCTCCGGAGCCATCGTCGGCCACCTCAAGACTCGCCTGACCAACGAAATCAGCCAGCCCGTCGTCGGTGGCGCTCCCGCCGTCATGGCCGTCCGCCGCTTCACCGAAAACGTCGAAGCCTACGATCTCTACCTCCGTGGCCGCTTCGAGCTATACAAGATGACGCGCGAAGGCCTCGATATCGCCCGCCATCTCTTCGAAGAAGCGCTGCGTCTGGACCCCTCCTACGCCCTTGCCCACGATGGCCTCGCATCCGCCTGGTTCTCCGAAGGTTTCCTCGGCTTCGCCCCGCCTCGCGAAGTGATGCCGAAGGCTAAAGCCGCCGTACGCAAAGCGCTCGACCTCGACGACACCGTCGCCGAAGCCCACGCCACCCTCGGTGCCATCCTCGCCCTCTACGACTGGGACTGGGCCGGAGCCGAACGCGAACTCCTGCGCTCCATCGAACTCAACGGCGCGTCCCCCGTCGCGCGCGACATGTACTCGTTCTTCTACCTGCGCCCCACCGGCCAGCTCGACGAGGCCATCAAACAGATCCAGAACGCGCTCTCGCTCGACCCTCTGTCGATCCTGTTCCGCGTCCATCTCGGCTTCCTGCACTATCTGCAGAGGAACTTCGAACTCGCAATCGCTCAGTTCCGCAAGGTACTGGACATGAACCCGCAGTATTATCTGGCGCACGCCATGATGGGGCAGGTTTACACGCAATCCGGTCACTTCGCCGAAGCCGCCGGCTGCTACGCCCGAGCCCGTCTGGCCGACGCCAACAGCAAGTTCGTCGCCTCGCTCGAAGCCATGACGCTCGCCGCGTCCGGCGACCTCACCGGTGCCCGACCGCTGCTGCAAACCATCGAGCGCCGCGCCTCCGACGACTACATTTCGCCCGTCAGCATCGCCTACGTCTACACCGCGTTTGGCGACCTCGAAAGCGCCTTCGAACTCCTCGATCAGGCCATCACCGACCGCGATCCCAACATCCTCGGCCTGAAGTCCAACCCCATCTTCGACTCGCTTCGCGGCGATCCCCGCTACCCGGAACTCCTCGCGAAGATGCAACTGTAGGCGATCACCATGCGCCGTATTTCGGGTGTCGTCGTAGCGGCCGTCTTATTCAGTTGTCTCGCCCCCGGACAGGCGCGCCGCAGCCCACTCCGGGGCCACCTTCAACCCGCCCTGCGCACCGCTACGGATCTCGGTCGAGCCCCGGATGCACCTCTCACCGGCCTCCAACTGGTCTTCGCTCTCTCCGCCGAACGACAGGCCGAACTCGACAAGCTTCTCGCCAGCCAGCAGGACCCGGCCTCGCCGAACTACCACCGGTGGCTTACGCCCGAAACCTTCGCCGACCGCTTCGGTGCCTCCGACTCGGACATCAACACCGCCGTCAGCTGGCTGGAAAGTCAGGGCCTTCAGGTCGATTCGATCGCGAGGGGCCGCACCGCCATTACCTTTAAGGGCACCGTCCGCCAGACTGAAGCCGCCTTCGGCACCCAACTCCACCGCTTTCTGAAGAACGGCGAAACCCACTTCGCCAACGTCTCCGCGCCCTCCGTGGGAGCCGAACTGGAAGGGAAGATTGCGTCCATCCGCGGTCTCCATGACTTCCGGATGCACCACCCCCGCTATACGTCGGCCCTCGGCAACCACTACCTCGCTCCGGATGACTACGCGACTCTTTACAACCTGAAGCCGCTCTACGCGCAGGACATAGACGGGAGTGGCCAGAAACTCGCTGTCGTCGGCCAGTCCCAGGTCACACTCGCTGATATCCAGCTTTTCCGCTCGAGCTTCGGGTTGCCGCCCAACGATCCACAGATCACCCTCGTCGGCAAAGACCCAGGCATCATCACCCGTGACCTCGGCGAGGCGCTCCTCGACATCGAGTGGGCAGGCGCTATCGCACGTAACGCCTCGATCCTCTACTACTACTCGGTCGATGTGAGCGACGCCCTGTTTTGGGTCATCGACCAGAACCTCGCGCCCGTCATCAGCATGAGTTATGGCGTGTGCGAAGGCGATATCACGGCCAGCGATCTCTCGCTGCTTCGGACCTACGCCCAGCGGGCCGCCGCTCAGGGCATCACCTGGCTCGCAGCCTCCGGCGACTTCGGCGCTGCCGACTGCTTTTCCAGCAACTCCACGGCAGTTGCGCAACTCGCTGTCGATTTGCCAGCCAGTATCCCGGAAGTCACCGGCGTCGGTGGCACCACGTTTACAGAAGGCAGCGGGTCTTACTGGAATGCTCTCAACGACGCCAACAAAGCCTCAGTGCTTTCTTATATCCCCGAGACGGCCTGGAATGACTCCAATACCTTCAGCCCGGCGTCCTCTGGCGGCGGTGCCAGTTCGGTGTTCGCCAAGCCCGCGTGGCAGACCGGCATCGGAGTCCCGAATGATGGCGCCCGCGACGTGCCTGATCTGGCGATGTCCGCCTCTGCCGCACACGACGGTTATCTGGTCTATCAGAACGGCAACCTGCTGGTCATCGGGGGAACCTCAGCCGGGACACCCGCCTTCGCGGGAATCGTCGCCCTGCTGAATCAGTATCAGCTGGTGAACGGCCTCCAGACCGCTGAAGGCATGGGCAATATCAATCCCCGGCTTTACGCGATGGCTGCCAGCACCCCCGGGGCCTTTCACGACGTCACCACCGGCCACAACCGGGTAAACCCCTGTTCCAGAAGCGTGAGTAATTGCACGTCCGCCAACATCGGTTACGACGCGGGCCCGGGCTACGATCAGGTCACAGGCCTCGGCACGGTGGATGCGACAAACCTGATCACCAACTGGGGCGCTGTTACTCCGAAGGCATCGGTCACGATCTCCCT
>CANIHR010000474.1 GCA_947467185.1 Bryobacterales bacterium | reverse complement strand
GTGAGGTCGAGCCATTCGGAGTTCAGCCTGGCGGCCAGGGCTTCACTTTCGAAGCGGTTCTTCAGCGTCTCCCAGGCACCTTCGAGCGCCAACTTCGCGGCGTTGATGAACTTGCCGCGGGCGACGCGCTCGTCGGGCGTGAGCTTGCCCATATCCTTCGAGAGCTGGGAGAGAACGCCCTTGCGCCCGAGGACATCGACACGAACGGCTTCGAGATCGGCTGCGGTGGCAGACGAGTTTATGCGCCCCAGGGCGCTATCGACTAAATCCTGCATTGGTACCTACTCGGCAGGGATGAAGGCAACCTTCGCGCCGGAGAGTTCCCAGGCGAGGTGGTTGATGTAGAAAAGCAGGATTGCGTGGTCGTTGGAGCCTTTGAACTGTTCCCAGGCACGCAACTCCCAGCCATCGGTGAGGACGGCCTTCGCGTCGACATCCTTCTCGAAAAAGCCTTCCTGGTTGGGAATGCCGAGGTAATTCAGCACCGCCTGGATCATGTCCATGTGGGCGATGAGAATGGCCTGCGCGAGGTCGGTCGCAAATTCCTGATCTTTGCCTTCGAGGCGCTGGATGAAGCGCGGAACGGCCTTTTTCAGGTTCTCTGTATTGACTTTGGGAAGATGCGTCCGCGTTTTGAAGCGGTCGTATAGCTGGTAGGTCCGAAGTTTACCAATGGAAATACCGCGCACGAGTTGCCGCAGGCGCTCTTCTCCGAGCTGCAGAAACACGTCGGATAGCTGCATAAGAAGTCAGCGTAACACAGTGGGCTACAATAAGCTTTTTGGGCGAAAATCAGGCGAATGTCGCCACGCCCGAAAACCAACTAAACACAATGAGCAATATTGTAATTCTCGGGGCGCAGTGGGGCGACGAAGGCAAGGGCAAACTTGTTGACATGCTTGCCGATCGTTTCGACCTGATCGTCCGCTACCAGGGTGGCCACAACGCGGGCCACACGATTCTTATTGGCGACCGCAAATTCGTCCTTCGGCTGGTGCCGAGCGGGATCCTGCACCCGGGCAAAACTGCCGTTATCGGCAATGGCCTGGTGATTGATCCGCTGGCGCTGCTGGAAGAGAGCGAACAGCTGCGGGCAGCCGGAATCGACGTGGAGAACCAGTTGCGGATCAGCAACCGGGCGCACGTGATTCTGCCGACGCACCGTCTGGTGGAGAAGATCTCGGAAGCGATTCCGGGACGCGTGGCGATCGGCACGACGCTGCGGGGCATCGGGCCCACGTATGAGGACAAGGCGGGACGGCGCGGTATCCGGATGGCGGATCTGCTGGACCGGGAGTATTTTGGCGAAGCTGTGCGGCAGGTGATTGCTGACCACGTGACGCGCGCCAGGGCGTTTGGCCTGAACGACGTGATCGACGCCGATGAGATTGTGGCGAAGTACTCGGACGCGGCGGAGAAGCTGCGACCGCTGGTTTGTGACACGGCCGTGCTGCTGAAGAACGCGATGGATTCCGGCAAGAATCTGCTGTTTGAAGGCGCGCAGGGCACGATGCTGGATCTGGACAACGGGACGTATCCGTTTGTGACGTCTTCGAGCGCGTGCGCTGGTGGTGCTTCGACCGGTACGGGTGTTCCTCCGACGAAGATCTCGGCGGTGATTGGCATTTCGAAGGCGTATATTACCCGCGTTGGCGGTGGACCGTTCCCGACGGAAGCTCTGGATGACCAGGGCGATCTGATTCGGAAACGCGGGCATGAGTTTGGCTCGGTGACAGGGCGTCCGCGGCGCTGTGGCTGGTTCGATGTTCCACTGCTGAAGTACTCGGCCATGCTGAACGGGTTCGAGTCGATGGTGGTTACCAAGCTGGACGTGCTGGATGAGCTGAAGCAGATTCCGGTTTGCGTGGCATACGAGGTTCGTGGGAAAGTCACGACCGAGATGCCGGCGACGGTGCGGGATCTGGCGGATGCGAAGCCGGTTTGGGAAACGATGCCGGGCTGGCAGAGTTCGACCGAGGGTATCTCGAACTGGAAGAAGTTGCCGCAGGCTGCGCGGGATTACGTTGAGTTTTTGGAAAAGCATACCGGCGTGGAAGCCGGGTGCATTTCGACGGGTCCGGAGCGGACGCAGACGGTGGTACGCGAAGGCTCCAAGTTCCAGGCCGTAACGTCTTAGTGAGGGCGGATGAGGAATCCGCATTTCGAAGAGCTGTTTTCGGGTCTTTCGCATGCCCCTGGATTTCAGGGCGTGGTTACCCGTGTTGCGTCTGAGGTCGTTGGGGAGACGGTTCGTCTTTCCGGGCTGACACTGGCGGCCAAGGCAGTTTATGTCGCGCTGCTCTACCGCGAGACTCGGCGTCCTTTCCTGATCGTTACCGATGGCAATAAGCAGGCGGAGGCTTTGTATCCTCTCCTGCGGACGTTCTGCTCGCTGTTCGAAGTGGGAACGGTGCCTCAACTGCTGCCCGCGTTCGATTCCCTGCCCGGCCAGGGGATGTCTCCGCACGGCGATATTCTGACGACTCGCGCGGCAACTCTGGAGGCTCTGGCGCGGAATCAGTGCGGCATTGTGGTGGCTCCGGTGGCTTCGGCTATCGCTAAGTTTGAATCGCCCGGTTACTACCGGCAACTGACTTTGCGGCTGCAGGTGCGGGATGAGATTTCGCTGGACGATCTGGCGCTGCATCTGGAAAGCACGGGATACGAGAAGCGCGATCCGGTGGAAATGGCGGGCGAATACTCGATTCGCGGCGGCATTCTGGACGTGTTCCCGGCCGATCAGCCACAGCCGGTCCGCGTGGAGTTTTTCGGCGATGAGATTGAAGAGATTCGCCGCTTTGACCCGGAGACGCAGAGGTCCATTCACAAGCTGACGGAGGTTGTGCTGCAGCCTCTGACGGAATTCCAAAGGTCGCGGACGATGCTGTCGCGGCTGGCTGAGGCGCTGCGGGGCACGTCGCTCGATGGGACGCATTTGCCGATGGATGGCAGTACGTTCGCGGGCTGGGAGTTGCTGGCTACGGCGGTGCGTCCGCGCGAGGGTTCGCTGCTGGACTTCTACTCCCGCGCGATGGTTTTGGTGGATGAACCGGAGCAGACGAAGGCGGCCGCGGAGCGGTTCTTTACTCGGCTGGAGACGTCGCCCGCGATTGAGGTGGTGAAGGCCGGAGACTTCCTGTTTACGTGGGACGAGTTTGTGGAGCGCGCGGCCAAGGTCGGAGTTCTGGAAGTCCGGCAGCTGGACATGAGCGGCGAGTCGTTCGAGATCTCGACAAGACCGTCGATGGCGTTCCACGGCAATCTGCAGATCGCCATCAAGGAAGCAAAGACGCTGCTGGAGAATGGGTCGCGGCTGGCGTTTTTCGCGCCCTCGACGGGCGAGATTGAACGGCTGGCGGATGTGTTCAGCGAATACTCGGTGCCGTACCAGATCGATCTGGCAGGAGAGCGGACACCGGAGCATTTGCGGGAACGGGC
>CANIHR010000473.1 GCA_947467185.1 Bryobacterales bacterium | reverse complement strand
TTACGGAGAACAGTAAATGACTGACGTCGTAATGCCCCAGATGGGCGAAAGCATCGTTGAAGGAACTCTGACGCGCTGGCTGAAGAAGGCGGGCGAAGCGGTGGTCCGCGACGAGCCCCTGTTCGAGATTTCGACCGATAAGGTGGACACGGAAATCCCGGCTCCCATTTCGGGCGTATTGGCGGAGATCCTGGTTGCGGAAGGCAATACGGTTGCGGTCAATTCGATCGTGGCTCGGATTGCGGCTGAGGGCGCGGCACCTGCTGCTGCAGCTCCTGTGGCGGCTCCGGCTCCCGTGGAAGCGGCTCCGGCTGCTCCTGTCGCCGCCGCGCCCGTTGCTGCTGCGCCCGCTCCTGTGGCTGCGGCTTCGGTGGAGTACACCGGTCCGCTGTCTCCGCTGGTGCGGAAGATCGCCCGCGAAAGCAATGTGGACCTGACCCGCGTCACGGGTACCGGCGCTGGTGGCCGGATCACGAAGGACGACGTAGAAGGTTACCTGAAGGGCGCTGCTCCTGTGGCTGCCGCTCCGGCTCCGGTTGCCGCGGCTCCTGTCGCTGCCCCGCGTCCCGCCGCTCCTGTTTCGGTGCCTCCGGTCTCTTCGCCTGCTCCGACCGCGAAGACCCGCGTGGAACCGATGAGCAACATGCGCATCAAGATCGCCGAGCACATGGTGATGAGCAAGCGCGTTTCCGCTCACGTGACCACGGTGCACCGCGTCGATATGACGAAGGTGGCGAAGGCCCGCGCGAAGAACAAGGACGAATTCGCCGCACGCCACGGCATGTCGCTTACGTTCCTGCCGTTCGTGGTTCGCGCCGCAGCGGAAGCGCTGCGCCACTTCCCGACGCTGAACGCGTCGATCGACGGCAACAACATCATCTTCCACAACGAAGTCAACATTGGCATCGCGGTGGCTCTGGATGGCGGCCTGATCGTTCCGGTGATCCGCAATGCGGACGAAAAGAACGTGGTCGGCATGCAGCGTTCGATTGTGGATCTGGCGGCCCGCGCCCGCTCCAAGCAGCTGAAGCCCGATGAAATCCAGGGTGGCACGTTCTCGATCACCAACTTCGGCAGTTTTGGCAGCGTCTTCGCGACGCCGGTCATCAACCAGCCGCAGGTGGCAATTCTGGGTGTCGGTACCGTGGAAAAGGTCGCAGCGGTGGTGGATGACGGTATCGCCATCCGCAGCCAGTGTTACCTGGCGCTGACGTTCGACCACCGCCTGATTGACGGCGCGCTGGGCGATCAGTTCACGGCCAAAGTGAAGTCGATCCTCGAAAACTGGTCCGAAGAAGTCCTCTAAGCCTTCGACCACTACTACGCTTGACTCCGGCTTTGTGGAGTGGAATCCTCGTGATTCCATGCCTGCAAAGCCGGAGTTTTTTGTTGTGAAGCCACCCGTGCGCAATATCGCGGTGGACGCATATCGCGGCTTCGTGATGCTGCTGATGATGGGCGAGGTTTTGCGGCTGTCGCGGGTGGCGAAGGCGCTGCCGGGGAACTGGTTCTGGCAGGTGCTGGCGTGGAACCAGACGCATGTGGAATGGGCGGGGTGCTCGCTGCATGACCTGATCCAGCCCTCATTTTCGTTTCTGGTGGGCGTGGCGCTGCCGTGGTCGATTGCGAGCCGGCAGGCGAAGGGCGCGACGTTCGGGCGGATGCTGGGGCACACGCTCTGGCGGGCTTTTTTGTTGACAGCCCTTGGGATATTCCTCCGGTCGATTGACAAGCCGCGGACGAACTTCACGTTTGAAGACACGCTGACGCAGATCGGGCTGGGATACACGTTTCTGTTCCTGCTGGGGTTCCGGTCCGAACGGGTGCAGTGGAGCGCATTCGGGGCGATTCTGTTCGTGTACTGGGTTGCGTGGGCGCTGTATCCGGTGCCGGGCGACTTCGGGGCACACTGGGCGAAGAACGCGAATCTGGGGCACGCGTTTGACGTATGGTTCCTGAACGTCTTTCCCCGCCCCAAACCGTTTGTGGCAAATGGTGGCGGGTATCTGACGCTGAGCTTCATTCCGACGCTGGGCACGATGATTCTGGGACTGATCGCCGGGCGATGGCTGAAGGCGGCGAGTCCCGCGGTTCCGGTGCGGCGGTTTGTGGTGTACGGCGCGGCGGGCCTTGCGCTGGGTGCGCTGCTGCACTTCACGGGGGTGTGCCCGGTGGTGAAGCGGATCTGGACGCCGGCATGGACAATTTTCAGCGGCGGGGCGTGTTTCCTGTTGCTGGCGGGGTTCAGCTGGGTGATCGAGGTCCGGGAGTGGAAACGGTGGGCATTCCGGCTGACCGTGGTCGGGATGAATTCGATTGCAGCGTACCTGATTGCGCATTTGTTTGAGAAATTCATTACAAGCTCCTTACAGACCCATCTGGGCGCTAACTTCTTCAAAATGTTCGGTGACGCCTATGAACCGGTGTTCCTGGGCGGGGTGGTGCTGGGGATCTACTGGGTGATTTTGTGGTGGATGCACGAACGGCGGCTGTTTTTGCGCATTTGACCCTCCGCTACACTGGGAGAACATCCGATGACGCCGCACGCCATCCCTGAGGGACTCACATTTGACGACGTACTTCTGGTTCCCGCGTGGAGCGATCTGCTCCCCACGGAAGCCGACACCCGAACTCAGCTAACCAAGTCGATTCCGCTGAATATTCCCATCGTGAGTGCTGCGATGGACACTGTGACGGAGTCGCATCTCGCGATTGCGCTGGCCCAACAGGGCGGCCTTGGTTTCATTCACCGCAACATGACCATCGAGCGGCAGGCCGAAGAGGTCGACCGTGTGAAGCGCAGTGAAAGCGGCATGATTGTAGATCCGATCACGATTCGGCCGACGGAAAAGATCTCCGACGCACTGGCGCTGATGGAGCGGTACCGCATCTCGGGCGTGCCGGTGACGGAGGCCAGCGGCAAGCTGGTGGGCATCCTGACGAACCGCGATCTGCGGTTTGAAAACCGGTATGACATGCCGATCGCCGACGTGATGACGAAGGACGATCTCATCACGGTTCCGGTTGGCACAACGCTCGATCAGGCGGAAGAGATTCTGCACCGGCATCGCGTGGAAAAGCTGCTGGTGGTGGACGAGAATTACACGCTGAAGGGCCTGATTACGGTCAAGGACATTCAGAAGAAGCTGAAATACCCGAATTCGGCCAAGGACGATCAGGGCCGGTTGCGGGTGGGCGCGGCGATTGGCGCCACGGGCGACTTCCTGGAGCGCGCGCAGGAACTGGTGCGACGCAAGGTGGATATCATCGCCATCGATACGGCGCATGCGCACAGCATCCGGGTGTTTGAAGCGGTTAAGGCCGTGAAGAAGGCCATGCCGGGCGTGCAGCTGATTGCGGGCAATATCGGCACGTATGAAGCCGCGAAGGGCCTGATCGACATGGGCGTGGATGGCATTAAAGTGGGCATCGGGCCGGGTTCG
>CANIHR010000472.1 GCA_947467185.1 Bryobacterales bacterium | reverse complement strand
TGAGGTTGGGTGCTATCGAAGGTGGAAAAGGCTGAGGCGCGGTAGTTGAAACGCATCAAGAACGGCCCGATCCATGAACTGGGTTTCGAGCATGGAAAGTTGCGGTGCGGTCATTTTCCCGCGGTACGGGCGCAGGTAATTATCGAGGTCGCGGCGCGCGTTGAGGCCCTGTTCATCAGTCTGCCGGATGCGCGCGAGGGCTATTAGTTTTTGTTCGAGGGCGGTTAATTGCTGCTCCAGTGCCTCCAGATCGGGCGGGAGGGACTGGGCGAGAGCGGTCAGCGACTCGGCGACAGGGACAAATTCGGTAATTTGGTTTGCCATAATGCTGACAGAATTTCGCTCCAAATATGCACGGATTTCGTCTTCAGGGAAGGGGGAGGCCTCAGCTTTTTCGGCGGCGGGGGCATTGCTGCCGGCGTCCGCCATTCGCTGGGTTTCGGTGAGAATGGCCTGCACACAGAAGGCCAGGGAGTTCACCATCTGGGTGCGGGAGCGTTTGGCGCGCCACTTTTCGAAGGCGGCGTCTATGCCCCGGAGGACGGCTTCGAGGGGCACGCCCGAGGTTTTCCAGGATTCAATCAGGGCCCAGTCGAGGGGGGAGAGCAGAAAAAGGCTGGTTCCCCGAGCTCGCTGGAAATGTTCCTCGATCTCGGTGAAGTAGTTGAAGTAGTTGAGAGGTTCGCTCACTGCCGCTTGCCTGGGTGCGCTCTCTCCCAGATGATACGCAGGCCTTCGAGGGTCAGGTTTTCGTCGACGTGGCGGATGTAGCGGGAACCTTCAGAGATCAGGCTGGCCTGGCCACCGGTGGCGATGGTTTTGGTATCCGGGCCAAGTTCGGCGATGAGACGCTCGATGATGCCGTCGATGGCACCGATGGCACCGAAGTAGAGGCCGGACTGCATGCTGGAGACGGTGTTGACGCCTATGAGCGATTTCGGCTTGCGGAAATCGACCAGGGGCAGACGGGCGGTCCGGCTGAAGAGGGCTTCGGCGGAGATGCCGATGCCGGCCGCGATGATGCCTCCCATGTATTCGGCTTTGGCGGAAACAGCGTCAAAGGTGATGGCCGTTCCGAGGTCAACGATCACGCAGGGTCCGCCATAGGTGTGCAGGGCGGCAACGGAGTTGACGATCCGGTCCGCACCCACTTCGGCAGGGTTTTCATAGAGGATCGTCAGGCCGGTGTCGGTTTTCGCCGTAACGAACATTGCGTCGGTCCGGAAGTAACGGCTAGCCATTTCGGCAATGGCGGTGTTCAGCGGAGGCACCACGGACGACACGATGATCCCGTTGACATCGGCGGGATCAAGCGAGGCGTACCGCAGCAGGCTGCTCATCAGAATCCCGAGTTCGTCGGAAGTCTGTTCGCGGACGGTGCGGAGGCGGCGATGGTCGGCAAGCTTGCCATCACGGAAGATGCCGACGGTGATGTTGGTATTCCCGGCGTCGAGGGCGAGAAGCATAATTTGGGGGACCGTGACCTTACATGTATGCCGGAGCCGCAATGCCCAGGATGGCGAGCGTACGTTCCAGCTGGCGGGCAAAGAACGAGGTCATCCAGAGTAGGAACACTTTGCGGTTGCGATCCGGTTCGATCAGGATCGGGAATTGGTGGTAGAAGTTGTTGAATGACTGGGCCAGCTGGAAGGCATAGCGGGCCACGTGGGCAGGCTCGCCTGAGGCGATGGCTCGCTCCACAGCGGCTTCGGCCTTGGAGGCGGCCAGCAGAATCTGCCACGCGTCCTCATCGCCGAGCTGGGCGGCCATGGCTTCGGCGTTCAGTTCGGCACCGAAATCGGGGATCGCTTCGCCGCGTTCGGTGAGCTTGCGCAGAATGTTGCGGGCGCGGACGGTGGCGTACTGAATGTAGGGGCCGGTTTCGCCTTCGAAGCTGAGGGCTTCCTGGAAATCGAAGGCGATGACAGTGGTGCGGGTGAACTTCAGCAGGAAGTAACGGAGGGCACCCATGGCGATTTCGGTGGCGATGGCTCGCTGCTGTTCGGGCGTATCTTCGGCGTGTCGAGACGCAACTTCGCGGAGGGCCGTGTCGATCAGCTGGTCCATCAGGTCGTCGGCTTTCACGCCCAGCCCCTTGCGTCCGGAGACTTCCACGTAAGGCTTTTCCATGTCCTCCGGCGTGAGGGGGATGCCGAGATCGGCGCAGCAGCGTTTGGAGAGCGCCACCATTTCGTAAGAGAAGTGGATGGACTGGTCGGCCTGGTGGTTGTAACCGAGGGCGTTCAGGCCAGCGACGACGACATCCTGCAGATACGACTGGCGCACGTCGATGACGTTGTAGACGGTGGCGCCACCGCCGAACTTCGGCGTGGGGCCAGCCTGCGGGACCGCAGTGGAGGCCCAGACCTGGTGACCATCAGCGTAGGTGGTGTGCGGTTCGTAGTAGAAGTCCTTGCCGAGGAGGCCGAACTTCCACAACTGATAGGCGATGTCCTTGCCGACGTAAGTGACGGTGCCATTAGAGCGGACGATGACTTTACTGTCTTCGTTAGCTTCATCGGAACCGCGGAAGGCGGAGGCTGGCATGACCCAGCAACCCTTGTTCTTGCCTTCTTCTTCGAAGTAGATGGCCTTGCGTTCCTTGAGAAGTTCGAAGGCGGACGCCCAGAACTTCAGGTGAAGGATTTCACTTTCGCGAGGCAGAACGTCGTACTCGATGCCGAGGCGCAGCATGGTGGCGAGGTGCGCCTTCACGATGGCGTTGGCGACCAGGTGGCCGAGTTCGGAGAGCGCGCCGTGTCCGGCTTCGATGGAGTGCAGGGTTTCGGCACGCCACTTAAGGGCTTCGGGATTGTCTTTGTAGTACTGCGAGGTGCGGGCGTAGAGATCCCAGCAGAGGTAGTCGAAGCGGTTTTCGGCGATGAGCGCGGCGACTTCAGCAGGTGTCTTGTGCTCCAGGAAGTGGAAACCAACCACAACGTCGGCAACCTGTACGCCGGTGTTGTCGATGTAGTTCTGCACTTCCACCTTGTTGCCAACCGCGCGCAGCATGCGGACGAATGTGTCACCGAGCACTGCGTTCCGGAGGTGGCCGATATGGGCGGCCTTGTTCGGGTTGATGTTGGTGTGCTCGACGATGATCTTCTCGTCGGAATCGACGGCTTCAGCGGCGACACTGTTCAGCAACGCAGCACCGTACGCGCCACGGTCAAAACGAATGTTGATGTAGCCGTTGCCGGCAATTTCCATGGCGGCGACGCCCGGAATGGGGCCGACGGCCTCCACCAGATCGGCAGCGATCTTTTTCGGGTTCTGCTTCAGGGCACGGGCCAGCTGAAAGGCGATCGGGAGCGCGACTTCGCCAAAGCTGGTCTGGCGGGGCTGTTCCAAAGTAATGTCTGCGTCGGAGCCAAAGGTGGAGCGCACCTTTTCACGGAAGGCCGACTGAATGGTTTTTTCCAGAATGTGATACACGGGGAACTTCCATTGTAGCG
>CANIHR010000471.1 GCA_947467185.1 Bryobacterales bacterium | reverse complement strand
GCAGAGTTGAAGGGAAGCTTGCCATCGATTGAGGAGATTGAGGCGGAACTGGGGTCATCGTCGGCAGACGGGGAGTGAGGGCGGTGCTTTCCGGGTGAATCGATTCCGGTTCGCGAGTGGCGCGGGGTTAATTGGGGATCAGGCGACTGCGTCGAGGCCCTTCCGCTTGACCAGAGATAGGAGTTTCAGGGATGCTCCGGAGGGCTTCTTTTCGCCGCGTTCCCATTTGCTGATCAGGCTGGTAGCTGCGTTCAATTTGTGATTGGAGTTTTTCGAACAGCACATTGTCACGTGGCAGGGTGGCGGGAGAGCCCATTTCTCGCGAGCGCAATGGAGTGAATGCTTATCATGACGCCGGCCCGTCGACCGATCGGATTGAACCGGCCGGGCGGCGCCGAATCGTTTGGGCCTTGCTTACTGCCGGGCAAGATCTAGATTCAAACCACGGAGGGCTACCGCGGCGGCAGGCAGGGAATCCAGGGCACCGTAAATCATCGCGTAGGATCGAGCCACCGGAGTAAGGTTGCCAATGGATTGCCTTCCGGCCACCCATGTTCATTCGGGTCCACATGCAATTCTTCGGCGCCGGGTCGCGAAGAGGATTGACCTGATACTCTGACGGCTATGTTGGATGTCGCAAAACTGCAGCCCATCGCAAAGCGTGTGATCGACCAGGCATTCTCCAGCGGGCTGGCCAGCCTGGCCGAGCACGACCGAGTGTTCTTCGTTCTGTGGAGCTATCCAGCTATGGTTGACAACGGTGGATTTCCTGCTTTCTTCTATAACTCGCCTGCAGATTACTACCTGGAAACGGTCGGCGCGTTCCGCCAGCTCGGCCTTGCTGATCACGCGGAACTACTTTGACAGGCAGCCGCCATTTTGTTCCATTCTGACGTACCGGCCACCACAGAGGCGCGAAATGCCGCGATGGGCGAACTGCAGGACGACGCAGGAATGGACGATGCGTTCGATGACCTCTACCGGACGTTCGTGGACCGGGGTGGAGCTGACCGAGTTCTTCGGGTGCTGCAGGACTGGGATTTCTCGCGACTGGGCCTCTCCGGAAACGGCGATGTTCCTGCCTTTGAGAACGGGGAGCAGTGAGCAGGGAGACCACGATCCGGCGCGCTGCTTGCCGGAGTTGATGGCAGGCGGAGCCGGTTATTGCGGGCGCCGGATGGGAAGTCGGGGCGGGGGTAGACGGATTGGATCGAAGCGGGAGAGGGACTCGGTTCTTGCTGATAAGCGCTAGACTGTGATTGATGAAGGTCAGGGAACTGATCCGACTCGTGGAATCTGACGGCTGGCGGCATGTTCGCACGACGGGCAGCCATCGTCATTTCAAGCATTCGGACAAGCCAAACGTTGTGACGGTGCCCGGGAGTGCCGGAGATGATGTCCCAATAGGGACGTTACGAGCAATTCTGAGGGCGGCTGGCTTAGAGAGGAAGGTATGAGTTTGAAATACGCGGTCATTTTTGAGCGGGCGCAGAGTAACTGGGCGGCGTATGTACCGGATCTGCCAGGATGCATGTCTACGGGGCGAACACTAGAAGAGACGAAAGTGAACATCCGCGAAGCAATTGAAGGGCACCTGGAAACGTTGCGGGCGTTTGGGGATCCGGTACCTGAACCATCCAGTTTGGCTGGGGAAGTGGAAGTTACGACGGCAGCTTAGGGCGGGTCAGGGTGACCAGGGACGATGCTAGATTGAGTGTGGCAACACCGCGGACTCTTTTGCGATTCTAATCCTCTTCGAATGGATCATGGATCACACATGATCCGGGAACGTCTACCGGAGTTTAATCAGATATGGGGCATAATCCGCAAGCCCAAGCTGCTTCCCTAACGCCGAGAGATAGACTTAGGCGTGCTGTCATTCTGTGCTGCTCGTTTGCGAAGAACTTGGCCTACTATCGCGCTGGGCAGGACACGGAAGCCCTACGGGCGGGAACAGATTTCTGGCGAGTGGCAAACAACAACTTTCTCGATATGTGTGTTCTGGAGTGGTGCAGACTGTTTGTAGACAAAGGCGGCAAACATTATTGGGGCAAGGTGATTGAGGATTCAGCCACGTTTGAGACGCGACTGCTAACGCATCTGGGGCTGTCCGGCGAGGAGTTTCAGGGCTCAATTACTGTAATGAAACGATATCGAGATAAGTTCATCGCTCACTTGGACGAAGACCGAACTATGCTAATCCCCAGGATGGACGTCGCCAAACGAGCGGTCTGGTTCTATCACGGGCAGATCGTTTCCAATGAGGCGGCAGCGAATGATCTTGTCGGCTTGGCAACGGACCCAGACACCGGGTACAAGATTTGCATGATAGAGGCGCAAAGTGTCTATCGGATGGTACGTTCGAGACCTTCCTGAGTTTACTAACTGTTTTCCAGCACCAACCCACCGGGGAGTTCTTCGCCGAAGACGCGGTCGAAGTCGGATTGGGCTTCGCCGCTGAGGAGGGCTTCCAGGTCGGAATCGTTGCCGATGAGTTTGCGGACCAGGCTGGTGGTTTGGGCGTTGACGTCGAGGGTGACGTTACCGGTCTTTTGGGCCAGGCGGACGAGGGTTTCGGTGGCGTTGGGTACCTTCGCCAAAGACTCCACCCAGCGGCTGGCGGTGCTGGCGGGGAGTACCTGGTTCATGGGCCCGTAGAAGAGTTTGCGGGAGCCGATGGGGGCGATGCACCAGAGCTCGCTGGCTGTTCCGTCGTTGTTTCTTCGTTTCTTGACCAGGGCGTCGCCGAGTTCGGTTCCTGTTCCGGCGGGGAGATGCTCCAGGCTGCTGTTGATGCGCACTTCCTTGGGGGAGGAGGAACTGGGCGATACGCTGATACACGCCGGCTTGCGACCGCCCGGCACGCAAAGCGGGCGGTCGCGAATCGGCACGCCTATTCCACGGTCAGAACCAGATCTTGCGATGCGCGCACCCCGTCCACCGTGACAACCAGAGCGGCGTCGCCACGGGTCACGCCCGGAGGAACAACGATGTTGAACTGATAGAGTCCCACGAGTCCGGGAGCCAGACCCGCGAACTCGACATTGGCGGACTGCCCTCCGATGGTAACGGCGGCATTGGGCAGGCCCCGCAGTGCGCCTGCCACCACCTGACCCGCGGCAGCCGTGGGATTGGTGGCGCCAAAGCCGGTGCCGTACAGCAGCACGCGGTCTCCGGTGCGCGCCGGACGGAAGGCAGCGCCGGGAATGAGGTTGACCGGTCCGACAAAGGCGCCATCGGCGTGCAGCGCGGCAACGTATTGCCGGCCGTTGACGGAGAAGGCGGGCGGCGACTGCAGTCCCGGGGCGCGGGCGGCGGTGGTCAGCACCCAACTCTCGGTGTTCGCCGCGGCGGTGGTGACTTCCAGTTTGGCGGATCCGGCGACCACACCATCCGGCACTTGGGCGTTGATCTGCGTGGGGCTCACAAAGCTGAGGAACGCGGGCGTATTGTTGATCAGGACTCGCACACCGGCGAGAGT
>CANIHR010000470.1 GCA_947467185.1 Bryobacterales bacterium | reverse complement strand
GAAATCAGCAGGTCCAGCACATGGAAGTTACGTTCCCGCAGCGCCACCTGGAAGGCCTGCATGTAGAGCCAGTCGCCCGCCAGAACACATATGTGGTTGCCCCACTGCACGTTGGCCGAAGGCCGCCCGCGCCGCGTCTGCGCCACGTCAATCACGTCGTCATGCACCAGCGTCGCCGCGTGGATCATCTCCACCACCGCGCCCAACTGGATTGCCATCTTGCCGCCACCACCCGAAAAACGGGCGCACAAAAGCAGCAGCGCCGGCCGCAATCTCTTGCCGCCACTCTGCTGAAGATATTTGCCGATTGTGGTGACCGTATCGACCGAGGCAACCGACTCCACGTCGATAGCCTTCTCGACACCCCGCAAATCTTCGCGAACCAGCTCGAAAATCTCCGCGGCCGTCAAAACCGGACCTGCGCCTTCAATTTCCATCGGAAACCCCAGTGTAACGGTTCACATTTCGTGGCTGCAAACACAGCCTTTCGAAGTTGGCCGTCGTGATAGCCGCAATGTGCTCCGGCGTGGTGCCGCGCACTTCCGCCAGCCGTTTTACCGTCTCCAGCATGAACGACGGTTCATTGCGCTTCCCGCGCCACGGAATCGGCGCCAGATAGGGCGCATCCGTCTCCACCAGAAGCCGGTCGTCGGGCGTCAGCAAGGCGGAGGCCCGAACGTTCTCCGCCGTCCGGAACGTCAACACGCCTCCAAAGCCCAGGTAAAAGCCCATATCCAGAGCCTCCTGCGCTTCTTCGGGAGTGCCGGTGAAACAGTGCATAACGCCCGGCCCGGACCAATGTTCCTTCAACACAGCCACCGTATCCGACCAGGCTTCCCTTGTATGGATCGTGATCGGCAGTTCCAGTTCGCGAGCAATGCGCAGCTGTTCCACAAATACGTCCCGCTGCAGTTCCCGGGGCGAAAAGTCGTAATGGTAGTCGAGACCAATCTCTCCGAACGCCACAACCTTCTGATGCCGCCCCAGCGCCCGCAGATCATCAAATGTTCGCGGCTCCACCTTGGACGCCTCATGTGGATGCACGCCGACCGTGGCCAGCATCTGCGGATACTTCTCCGCCAGCCGGATCGCGCAGTCCAGTTCCGGCGGACCGTCCCCCGTGCCAATCGCGAGCAGCCGGGTTACCCCGGCATCGAACGCCCGCCCCAGCACGGCGTCCCGATCCGCCTCAAACTTCGCGCCATCCAGATGGCAGTGCGAATCAACCAGCTGCATTATTTCAGGCGAGCGCCGACCGGCACGTCTTCCAGGAACCCGGCCAGCACCGGCGATCCGCCTTCCAGCGACGCCGCCACAATCATGCCGTTCGATTCAATGCCGCGCAGTTTCCGCGGCTGCAGATTCGCCACGATGGCCACCTTGCGGTTCACCATCTGCTCCGGCTGATACACCAGCGCAATCCCCGCCACAATCGTGCGCGGTTCCGGTTCTCCGATATCTACCTTCAGGTGCAGCAGCTTATCCGAACCCTTCACCTTTTCGGCCGAAAGCACCAGACCGACACGCAGATCGACCTTCGCGAAATCGTCGAACTCGATCTTCGGAGACGGCGGATCCACCTTGAGTTCGGGCTTCGCCTCTTCCACCACCACGGGTTCCTTGCCCAGCAGCTTTGCCTGCCGTGCCGATTCCACTTCTTCCAATGCGCGCATCCTTTCGATCGCTGCAGCTGCTTCTATGCGGGGGAACACCGGGCCAATCACGCCAATGCTCTGTCCGGCGGCCAGTTGCCCCCACTTCAGACCCTGGATTTCGAGCGTTTCCAGCGGCGTTGTCATGCCCAGCTGCTCCCAGATCTTCACCGTTGATTCCGGCAGAATCGGGTGCAGCAGTGCCACGGCAATACGCAGCGTTTCCGCCGACGCATACAGGGCGTCATTCAATTGCTGCTGGGCATCGGGGTTCTTCGCCAGCTTCCACGGTGCCTGCTCCACGATAAACTTATCCACCGCCGAGAGTAGGCCCCAGATCGCTTCCAGGCCCTTCGAGAATTCAAACGCGTCGAACGACTTCAGCGCCTGCTCAATCGCCAGCGCCGCAGGTTCGCTCAGTGACGACGTTTCCGAAGGAGTCGGAATCACGCCATCGCGGTACTGCCGGATCATCGTCAGCGTCCGGCTGGCCAGGTTACCGAGGCCATTCGCCAGTTCCGAGTTGTACCGGTTCACCAGCGCGTCGTAACTGAAGCTGCCATCCTGGCCAAAAACCACTTCGCGGAACAGGAAGTAGCGCAGCGCTTCCAGCCCCACCACCTCGCGGATCGGGTCGGTACGAACAATGTTCCCGCGCGACTTACTCATCTTGTCGTTCTCAAACAGCAGCCAGCCGTGGGCGAAGATCTTCTTCGGCAGCGGCAGTTCGGCGGCCATCAGGAACGCGGGCCAGAAGACGGCGTGGAACCGCAGAATTTCCTTGCCCACCAGATGCAGATCGGCGGGCCACATGCCCTCCTGATCGCGGACAGCGGAGATGTAGTTGGTGAGGGCGTCGAACCAGACGTACGCCACGTGGTCACCTTCCAGCGGAATGCCCCACTTGAGCGTCGTGCGCGAGATCGACAGATCCTGCAGTCCGCCACGGACAAAGCTCATCACTTCATTGCGTCGCGATTCGGGCTGAATGAAATCCGGATTCGCTTCGTAGTGCGCCATCAGCCGCTCGGCGAACGCAGAGAGCTTAAAGAAGTAGTTCTCTTCCGTGATGGTCTCGGTCAGGCGACCACAGGTCGGGCAGTTATCCCCCGGCTTCGCGTCGTTCACGTAGAACTCATCGGACACGCAATACTGGCCCGTGTAGCTGCCCTTGTAGACAAACCCGTTCGCTTTGCAGCGCTCAAACAGCCAGCGCACCGTCTCGTGATGGCGCGGTTCCGTGGTCCGGATGAAGTGGTCGTACTGAATGCCCAGCCGATCCCACAGCGTGCGGTATTCATTCGAAACGATGTTGGTGAACGCTTCCGGCGTTAACCCCATGGCCTGCGCCGAGCGCTCTACTTTCTGGCCGTGCTCGTCGGTGCCGGTCGTCAACACGGCCTCAAAGCCCTGCATCCGGCGCAAACGCTTAATCGAATCGGCCGCCAGCGTCGTATAGGTGTGGCCGATATGCGGGGCCGCATTCACGTAGTAAATCGGCGTTGTGAGGTAATATTTCATCGGGATTTTAGATACTCATGTGCTGCTTCGGCTAACACCGTCCGCAGCGGGACCTGGGCTTCCACCGCCAGGCGGCGCGCATCTTCATACTCAGGCGCGAAACCTTCCGCGCCTGACTTCACTTTTACGACACCGTACTTCGTCGCCACATCGGTAAACTCACGGGCTTGAACGCGCCGCTCCGCGCTGTAAAACCGCAGCCCCAGGGTGGACGTCTCGCGGAAAATCAGTGCTGCCAGCGCTTCACGCTGCTGCGGATGAGCGATCACCTGCAGAATCACGCCCGGGCGACCCTTTTTCATCTGAACCGGCAGCAGCG
>CANIHR010000469.1 GCA_947467185.1 Bryobacterales bacterium | reverse complement strand
GGGCCGGGTTCGATCTGCACGACGCGGATTGTGTCGGGCGCGGGTGTGCCGCAGCTGACCGCGATCAAGGAATGCAGCCGGGCGGCCCGTGAGGCGGGGATTCCGCTGATTGCCGATGGCGGCATTAAGTTCTCGGGCGACGTGACGAAGGCGATCGCGGCGGGCGCGAATACCGTGATGATTGGCAGTCTGCTGGCCGGCACAGACGAGAGCCCGGGCGAGACGATTCTGTATCAGGGCCGCACGTTCAAGAGCTACCGCGGCATGGGTTCGCTGGGCGCGATGTCGACGGGACGGACGGACCGTTATGGTCTGGATCCGAACCAGAAGTTGGTGCCTGAGGGCATTGAAGGCCGGGTGGCATCGAAGGGTCCGCTGTCGGATCTGGTGTACCAGCTGGTGGGCGGTTTGAAGTCGGGCATGGGGTATTGCGGGTGCCGGACGCTGGAAGAGATGCACGAAAAGGCCACATTTGTGCGGGTTTCGCCGGCCGGGCTGCGGGAAAGCCATGTGCACGACGTGATCATCACGAAGGAAGCGCCGAATTATCGGATTGAGTAGTAGCCAGGATTCACTGGTGGTGCTATACTCGACTTTCGCCTTTCTTTCGCCTTTTGAGTTTTGACGGTTGAGGGGTTCAGGAGTTTTCGCAATGGACGATAAAGAGCGCTCACGAGTATTGGAAGTAACCCTCGGCCAGATCGAGAAACAGTTTGGAAAAGGCTCAGTCGTCAGACTGGGATCGAAGGACGCGATTCTCCCTATCGCAGTCATATCCACCGGGTCGATCTCGCTCGATGCCGCATTAGGCACGGGCGGGGTACCTCGGGGGAGAGTGGTGGAGATCTTCGGACCGGAATCCTCGGGTAAGACTACTATTGCGTTGCAGGTGATTGCCGAAGCCCAGAAGAAGGGCGGAATGGCTGCGTTCATCGACGTGGAACACGCGCTGGACCCTGCCTATGCCCGGAAGCTGGGCGTGGATGTGGACAACCTGCTGGTGTCGCAGCCCGATTATGGCGAACAGGCGCTGGAAATTACGGCGGCGCTGATCGCATCGGGGAGTCTGGATGTAATCGTGGTCGACTCGGTGGCGGCACTGGTGCCGAAGGCCGAACTCGAAGGCGAGATGGGCGATTCTCACGTGGGGCTGCAGGCGCGGCTGATGTCGCAGGCGCTGCGGAAACTTACCGGTATCGTGTCGAAATCGAAGACCTGCATCATCTTCATCAACCAGATTCGCGAGAAAATTGGCGTGATGTTCGGCAGTCCGGAAACGACGACAGGTGGGCGTGCGCTGAAGTTCTACGCGTCGGTACGGTTGGATATCCGGCGGATTGCGGCGATTAAAGATGGCGACCAGGTGGTTGGCAACCGCACGAAGGTGAAGGTTGTGAAGAACAAGCTGGCACCGCCGTTCCGGGAAGCGGAATTCGACATTGTGTACGGTGAGGGCGTGTCGCGCGAGGGCGATCTGATCGACCTGGGTGTGATGCACAGCATCATCGAGAAGTCGGGGTCGTGGCTGAGCTATAAGGGCGAGCGGATCGGCCAGGGTCGTGAGAATGCGCGGCAGTTCCTGAAGGACAACACGGATACGCGGCAGACGATTGAGACGGAGCTGCGTAAGGCGCTCGGTTTGATTCGGGAAGCGGCGAATGGTGGTCCGCAGGCAGCTCCGGCTGGCGCGGCGGCTGCTCCGGGTCCGAAGGCTGTTCCGGCTGCGGCTCCTCGGGGGCGATAAGACACTTCGAGCGTAAGTGATGGTAGGCATCGCTGCTTCCGACGTGGTTTAGGCGGCTTTGGACAGGGAACGTGGGGCTACGGGCGGGAAATGGAAGGCTCCGCCCCACCGTAACGAGCTGTCCCAGTTGTGCAATTCATAGAACCGGGCGGATTCGAGGGCTTCGCGGCGCTTGATGGCGGCGATGAGTTCGGTGGGTGAAAAAACGAAGCCACTGACCTCGATTTCATGCTGCAACGGGTGGTCGGCACGGATCAGGCCATTGTGATCCACGGTTTCAATGACGATGGGACTGTCTTCACTGAGATCCTCGCCGTTCATAACAGATTGACGTAATAGAAGCTCGGCCTCTTCACGGGCCTGCGCCTCGAGACTCCTGCGTACCTGCTGGAGATCATCGAGGCGCTTTTCATTTTGGGCGATGGCTCGACGGACGCGGGCTTCGTAGAGGGTGATGTTGGTGAAAGAGCGGTGCGCGTCCTGCCAGGTTTTGGCCTGCGCGACGGCGGCTTCGGTTTCGGCGGAGTCGGTGTCGTAGTCGTCCGCGTGGTCGTTGTGGCCGAGGCCGTAGGTGTTGTACTCGATGGCGCGGGAGCGGTTGAGACGCCAGTGGTCCTGCGAGATGGTGACGGCGTACTGGGTTTCGTAGGGGCCGACGGGCTGGAGGGCGGAGAGAATGCCCTTTTCGAATTCTTCGTAGGCGCGGCGGTCGTCCTCATTCATGACGTAGAACTGGCCAGTGAGGCCGTGGCGGCGGGCGTTCATGGAGGCTCGGGCTTTGCCGGCTTCGGTGCGCGGACCGGTGGAGAGGAGCGAGTTGGCTATGTTGGCGAGGAGTTTGGCCTCGGAGATGTTGGACGCGGGGGCGTCGGTGGTCGGCTGCTTTGACATTCGTTGCTCTCTTTCCGGGGAGCGTGGATATTGGTCTCCCTGGTTTGAGAGTTAGCAGACGGGGTTTGCAGGAACGGGCGGTGGATTCGGTATGTTGTTGATTATATTTGGGAAATAAATTTTCATAGCGTGAACTGCCCGGGTTTGCCGGCCACGTTTCACATTTCCGCCGGCGACGATGTGCCGGGGACACTCAGTTCGTCTGCTGTGAGATCGCGAAGGGCTCCGTGGCGAATGTGGAGTATCCAGACCATTTTGCGAGGTTCCTCAATCTGGTAGAGGATTCGATAGACGTGCTGGCGCCTGCCGAAACGGAGACATCGGATTTCGCGGCGTGCTTCGCTTGCCTCACGTGCGAGTGAACAGCGAAAGGGCATCTCTTCGAGAGAGTACAGGCAGTCGATGAGTTCCTCGAACCAAGCTGGCCCATTGACTGGCGACTTGGCCACCACCCAATCGTAGATGGCGCCAGCGTCGGCTTTAGCACTATTAGCGAGGACGACTTGCCAGGCCACGAGTCTTTCGGAACTCTGCTTCGAATTGTCTCAGCGGGGTGACGCGACCAGCTTCAATATCGGAAAGTCCCTTCCTAATGCCTCCCAGTGCCTCTAATTCATCGACCCGATCCAGCAGCCTTTGGTAGGAGATGGCATCCTGAACGACGAGTTCCGCTTTGCCATTGATGGTCAGTACAACGGGGTGTCCGTTTCCGCGCATCTGGTCGAGGAAGTCAGTCGTGTTGCGCTTGAAGTCGCTTAGGGAACGAATATCTGTAGTGATGTCGAGCATGGGCAACCTCTGCGCTAAATTTGCACTCAATTTGATGCTAACATGGCGGCTCGAAACGGCTTTAGTGGCTGGTTCT
>CANIHR010000468.1 GCA_947467185.1 Bryobacterales bacterium | reverse complement strand
GAGGATTTTCGGCAGGAAATGGCTATCACGGCGCTTCATCACCCCACGGGTCTGGCGGAGTCGCTCGACGAAGCGCCGAATCCCGAATAAGCATGAACCTGCCGGCGGTCGGCTCGCTGATCCTGCTGCTGACGTGCGCCATCCGCCTGGCCGGGCACTCAGCAGACGGAGTTTCTCATCATTGAACAGGCTCACCGGCCCGATTTTAACTAGTGACCATTACGGCTTCGCGGGGAGTTTCACCGGATCCGCCGCTGCGGCCTTGCCATGTCGTTGCCACCGGATGATCCAGGTCGTAAGCGCGGTTCCACTCAGAAGTGGCGTCCTTTCGCGCAAGTTTGGTGTCATTTTGCGCACCCACCCAAAACGCCGCTGGAAGTGCCAGATAAAGAATAAGTAAAAACGGCCCCACTCGTGCACATCTCGGCTTTGGAGGAGTTGCACATGCTTATTCAAAGAGCAGGCAGCTGACCGGCTTAGAAACAACACCGGTATTTTCTTGCGCGACCACGGCGGCACTGCGAAAACTGTCGTCGCGAATAGCGAGGGCCTGAAGCCACCAGCCACCATTCGTGATGGCCCGGGGGCTTCAAGCGAAGGCTGGCGTGGAACACCACTCCTGCCGGGGACGTAAATTCCGCCGCGACTTTTCTGTTGCCCCGCGGACAATTCTGGAGCCTCACACAGGCGTTTAGTCGCACCAACACGTGAATGCGCGCAGCCTCGCGTGCGGTCTCTCATGGCCGCCTGCCGGAGGTCCCTCTGAACCCTGAGCCCTCAACCCGTTAAAGTTCCGGGCGGAAGGTGTTTGCAGAAAGAAAGGACAGGAAACAAATGTTCGTTATACGAATCAGCAGGGCCATAGTTACCTTGGCATTTGCTACATTCCTCGCCGCGCCTGGCGCAGTTGCCGGGATATTGCAGCCGACGGATGACGGCTCGGGAGGACGGGACTGGTATTCGGGCGCTTACTACTGGTTGGACAATGGCGGCGCCACCGTTGCCTCCTGGCATAACGGTGGCAATCGTCAATTGTTACGGGGGGCGGTTATCTTCGATATCTCGAGTCTTTGGGGCACCACACTGGCTGCAGGGAGTGCGACATACGATTTTTTCTCCTACGGCTTCAATGGCGTGCAACTGCAATACGCGAACGCCGGTGGCGCAGCGGTTACCGCCGGATACGCGAACGCGGGCGGAACGTACATCCCCACTCTCGACGGTACTACGGGGTGGGTAGGCTTTGATGTGACGTCCCTGCTGCAATCCAGCATCGACGCGAACCAACACTATGTGAGCTTCGTCTTCCCGGCTACCGCTAATTACGGTGGCGGCTCGCTCGCCGCAATTGAGGATACCCAGGGACGCGGATCGTATCTGAGCATCGCCGGTTCGGATGTCGGCGTTCCGGAACCCACGTCGATCGTGTTGGCTGCCGGGGGCTTTCTGCTCGTCGCGGGTCTGCTTCGACGGCCGAGACGCAAGTAGGCAGGATCGGAGGCGGTAGCCCGGGTGAGGCCCCGCATCTCCCCGGGTATCGCGCTTGATTCCCGGTTTGTCCCGTCTAACTACGGCTTCGGGGGAAGCTTAACCGGATCCGCTGCCGCGGCTGGTGGCGGTCCTCTGCGCTGCGGAGGTACAACCTTCGCTGTCGCCAGTTCCACGTAAGCCGCCAGGGCCTTGTCCTTCTGTGACGGATCAATGCTCACCTGAGTGTGCTTACCCGAACCAGAAGCGGAGAACGATACCTTACCGTCCGCCCCAATCGTCACCGTCCCGGTCTCCGTCTTGAAGAACGGCTCCTTCGGTCGGGCCGCATAGAGCGCAGCCGCCATCGCAGTCGTTGGCGCGTCGTAGGGCATCTTCTGCCACGCCGTATAAGCCGCAGCCACCGGATGGTCCGGCGAATTCGCGTGAAATTCCTTCTCCACCGCTGAAGCAGGGAAGAGAATCGACTTCCCAACGGACCCCGGAACAAACGAGATCGGCATTGGCCATTCCGCCAGGACCTTCCGTGCTGCCGCCGGATCGCTGCTGAAGCTATCCACGCCCGCTATCACCAGATGCGACGACCGTTCCTTCACCAGGTCCAAAACGCCCTTGAAAGCCAGTGCTGCGGCCAGGTTCGTGGCCCGTCCGGCCAGTACGAAATAACTGCTCTTCTCGTACTGCGCCTGCAGGTAATTACGGATCAGCGTGCTCGGGTCACCCGTATCCAGAACCCGCTCCACCTTGTTCACGAACAGCGGCGAACCATCCGCTTTCTTCTTCGTGAACGGCTCGGTCAGGCCCGGAGAGATCGTCCCGGCTTCACCCTTCGTGATCATGCCCGGAGGCGGAACCTGGGCGAACACAGCTGCGGGACCACGGTAGAATCGCTCCACCATATCCACGAAGCCAGCCACCTTCAAACTGTTCCGGCTCACCGTCACAATCGCGACACGGCACTCGCCTTTGCCCTGCAATGCATGCAGCAGCGAGACCGCCAGCAGAGTGTCTACAGACTCAAAATCACTATCAAAAAACGCGCCCGGCGCGGGTTTCCCTCGTCCAAACTGCATACGCGCTTAGGCCAGTTCCAGACCCGGCAGATCCAAGCCTGCCAGCCTGCCATTCGAATCGCCGAAGTCGTCCACCGGCACACCCATCCGGTCCATCATGGTGAGGAACAGATTGCACATCGGCGTCTCCTTGCGAGCCATCACGCGCCGACCCGTCTTGAAGTGGTTGCCGCCTTTGCCGACCATGATCGTCGGCAGATCTTCATGCAGGTGAGCGTTCGGATCGCTCAGGCCCGCGCCGTAGATCAGCATGCAGTTGTCCAGCAAATTGCCGTCGCCTTCCTGCGTCGTCTTCATCTTTTCCACGAAGCCGGCGAACTGCTGCACATGATACTGGTTGATCAGCCGGACTTTTTCCATCAGGTCTGCCTGATTCCGGTGGTGCGTCAGGGGGTGGTGTCCGTCGGGAATGCCGAGTTCACGATACGGACGAGACGAACCTTCATGGGTCATCAGGAACGTAATGATTCGCGTCTGATCGGCCTGGAACGCAATCGCCATCATGTTCGACATCATCTTGAAGTGCTCAGCGAAATCGGACGGGACGCCATACGGCTTGTCCATCTTCGGATCGATCTGCGCGTTGTCCTTCTCGGCGCGCTCAATCTGGCGCTCCACTTCGCGAATCGCCGAGAGGTACTCGTCCAGCTTGCGCTTATCGGTCGGTCCCAGCGTTGACTGCAGTTTGTGTGTGTCGTCCGTGACGAAATCCAGAATGCTCCGGCGATACTTCGCCTGCCGCATCCTCTCTTCCGGCGTCATCGGCTGTCCCGACCCGAACATGCGCTCAAACAGCGCGCGCGGATCCAGCACCGGGGGCAGCGGCTGCGATTCACTGCGCCATGCCAGATTGTTCGTGTAAGCGCACGAGTAACCCGAGTCGCAATCGCCCGCCTGCCGCGCATCTTCCATGCCCAGTTCCAGCGACGGGAAGCGCGTTTCCTTGCCAAT
>CANIHR010000467.1 GCA_947467185.1 Bryobacterales bacterium | reverse complement strand
CGGGGAGTTGTCAGCAAACATTCGGCAAACCGTAATGGGGTAGTAACCGATTACCCGCTACTCTCGCGGCAGTGCCCGTACCCCGCATTGCTTTTTTCACCGATACGTTTCAACAGATCAATGGCGTTGCTCTCACGAGCCGGATGTTTGTGGAGTATGCCCGGCGGCACGAGCTCCCGTTTCTGGTGGTACGGCAGGGGGATACGACCGAGGTCTGTCAGGACGGATCTGTCACGCATGTCCAGTTGAAGCGGGGGATGTTCTCGGTGACGCTGGACAAAGGATTACTGTATGACCCCGGAATGATGCGGCATGTGGGACTCGTGCGGCGGGAACTGGCGAGGTTCGGACCGGACATGGTGCATGTGGTGAGTCCCGGTGACATCAGCACGCTCGGGTTGTGGCTGGCGAAGAAGGAGAACCAGCTACCGATGGCGATGTCGTGGCACACCAATCTGCATGAATTTGGGGCGCGGCGGCTGGACCGGAGTATGGGGTGGTTGCCGGACTCGGTTCGGGGACCCATGGTGCGGGGAACGGAGGCTTCGATTCTGGCGGCTTGTCTCAAGTTCTACACATTGAGCGATGTTCTTTACGCGCCGAACGATGAGTTAGTGGAACTGCTTGAGAAAGGCACGGGGAAGCCCGTGTACCTGATGAAGCGGGGGATCGATACGGCGATGTTTCGCCCGCAGAACAGGACAGTTAACGACGGGATCCTTCGGCTGGGATATGTCGGGCGGATTACTCCGGAGAAGAGTGTCCGGTTTCTGAAGAAGCTGGAAGAGGGTCTGCTGGCGGCCCGCGTGCCTCCGTTTCGCTTCCTCATTATTGGGGACGGGAGCGAGCGGGAGTGGTTGCAGCGGGAGTTGCGGAGCGCGGATGTGCCGGGGATTCGGCGGGGGGCGGATCTGGCCGAAGACTACGCGAATATGGACGTATTTGTGTTCCCTTCGCGGACGGATACGTTTGGGAATGTTGTGCAGGAAGCGTTCGCTTCGGGCATTCCGGCCGTGGTGACGGACGGGGGCGGGCCGAAGTTCATTGTTCGCGACGGGAAGTCGGGGTTCGTGGCATCGAGCGAAGAGCACTTCATCGCGCTGACTGTGGAGTTGCTGCGAGACGCGGACCTGCGCGCGCGGATGGGGGCGGCGGCGGTTAAGCAAGCGGCGGGGGAGAGCTGGGACATGGTCTTCCGCAGGGTTTATGACGGATACATGAGTATCCTGGAAACAGGGTCCGAGGCTGGCGATTGACCTCACCCACACTGACATTGCGCGCCGCCCTGCGCAGACTGGTCCGCGAGCCCGGCAAGTATGTGGTGAGGCGGTGGAACTGGAAGTCGGCGCTGACAAGTTCGCTGACTCGAGGCCTGATCTTCCTGCTTGCCAACCTGACGGCGGGATGGCGAGCGGCGGTGGGAGCAATGACGGCAGAGTGGATTTTCCGGGCGCTGACGTCGGGATTCTACGGGGCGATTACGCAGACGATGGGCGAGGTGGAACCTGCGTGGCAAGGGTCGCTGATGGCGATGGTTTTGTTGCCGCTGATTTCCCATTCGCTGGAGTTCGGGCTGCATTACGCGCGCGGGACGGCGCGGCTGAAGACGAGCATCATCTCCTCGATTTTGTTTACGGTGATATCCACGCTGTTCAACGTGTATGCGATGCGTCGGGGCACGATGGTGGTGGGTGAGGGGACACAGTCGTTTGGGGCTGATATGAAAGCCATGCCTCGCGTGATTGGCGGGTTTGTGCTGGCGGTTCCGATGCAGATAGTCCGCAGTTTGCGGCGGGGGCTTGCGTGAAGACATTGCATCTGACGAATTCGTGGCATGCGGCTTCGGGCGGGATCAGCACGTTCTATCGGGCAGTGCTGGAGGAGGCGAACCGGACGGGCCATGAGATGCGTCTGGTGGTGCCGGGAGACACGACGCGGACGGAAGAGGTGGGGGCGTTTGGACGGATCAATTACATAGAGGCTCCGCAGGCTCCGTTGAATCCGAGTTACCGGGTGATTTATCCGCAGCGGTACTTATTGCCGGGGACGGCACTGCAGCGAATCCTGAACGACGAGCGGCCTGACTTAGTGGAGGTCTGCGAGAAGTACACGATGCCTTACTTTGCGGGGCTGCTGCGAACAGGGCGGTTACCGGGGGTGCGATTCCGGCCGACGGTGGTGGGGCTGAGTTGTGAGCGCATGGATGAGAATCTGGCGGTCTATTTGACTCACAGCAAGTGGGGGCGCGAGTTTTGTTCGTGGTACATCAAGTGGATTTACTTCCCGATGTTTGACCACCATGTAACGGTGTCGCCGCATGTGGCGGGGGAACTGGTGGAGGCGTCGAAAGGGCATAAGGTGCGGCGGGGAATCTGGACCGCTCCGATGGGCGTGGAATGCGAGAGATTTACTCCGACGCTGCGGTGTGAGACTTCGGGGGAGGCGTTGCGGTCGCAGCTGGGCGCGCCTGCCGGGGCGACGCTGCTGTTATACGTGGGGCGGCTGGCTCGGGAAAAGAACCTGAAGTTGCTGGTGGAAACGATGGTGCGCCTGGGCGCGGAGAGTTATTGGCTGGCGATTGCGGGTGACGGGCAGTGCCGGGCGGAGTTATCGGCGGCGTTTGGGGCGCGCGGGGTTGCGAATGTTAGCTTCCTGGGGCATGTTGGCGATAAGGGGAGTTTGGCCTCGCTTTACGCCAATGCGGATGTTTTCTTGCATCCGAATCCGCGGGAACCTTTTGGGATTGCTCCGCTGGAGGCGATGGCAAGCGGACTGGCTCTGGTGGCTCCGAATTCGGGTGGCGTGACGGAGTATGCGAACGCGACGAATGCGTGGCTGACGGAAGCGACGGGCGAGGCGTTTGCGGGGGCTGTGCGGTCGATTCGAGAGGGCGGCACAGAGGTGCGGGTGCGGATGATCGAGGCCCGGAGGACGGCGGAGAGATTCCGGTGGCAGGCGGCTGCGGCGAGGTTTTTGGAGTTATATCGCGAGATCCATGAAGTTACTACCGGGCGACGGACCGGGGAGAAATCGGGAGCTGTTTGGTCGACACCAGGAAATGCCTTCGGACGTGAAACAAAATCCAACCAGATTGTCGTATCCCTGTAAGAATTGACAGCTACGCTCAGGCATGGACAGCTTGAAAAGGTCGCGCGTTCACTTCCTTTGGCAGAATAATACGCCGTCGGGTTTCACCACTGGCGTGTCGCTGCATAGTCATACATTGATGTCGCGCGAGTCGCTGGACTTTATTCAGCGCGCGATGAAGGGAGTGCCGTGGCTGTCCGGCGTGATCCGGCGACAGGAGAACCGATATCGCCGGCTGAAGGGGCAGGAACTGGATCTGCGGCGGGGCTGGTGGACGCCGCCAGTGTCGCCGCGTCAGGCGTGGGAACTGGAGGCCGGACAGATCGAGAATACGCTGGGGCTGAAGGCGCTGGTGTCGTTGTCGGACCATGACAATATCGACGCGGGCATGCAGCTGCATGTGCTGAGCGCGGCGTGGAATGTTCCGGTGT
>CANIHR010000466.1 GCA_947467185.1 Bryobacterales bacterium | reverse complement strand
CTTCAGTGCCACCTGCATCTGCCGTGGAGAGTTCTGCGTGCTGGTGATCTTCCCGCCGGCCGCCACATCCACGTTCGTGTTTGGAGCGCTGAAATAGGGCGTGTTGGGCAGGTTGAAGGCCTCTGCGCGGAACTGCAGTTTCGTCTTCTCCGTGATCGTGAAGACTTTGAAGATGGAGAAGTCCATGTTCGCTGCGTAGTCCCGGCGCAGAATGTTTCCGCCCGAGTTGCCGTAGGTGAAGTTGGCGGGCACCGTGAATGCCGCTTTGTCAAATGCCAGGTCGAGCGTCGGGTGCGCCAGCACACCGGACCCTATCCGGTTCGGTCTCTGACCGCCCACGCCGTTATTCGCCACATCGCGAGAAACGGTCGGCGTATACGGCGTTCCGTTCCGGTAGTTCCAGATGCCCTGCATCTGCCAGCCGCCAATCACCTTGTCGGCAATCGCATTCGAGTGCAGGAACTGGCGGCCCTTGCCGAACGGCAGGTCATATCCAAAGCTGATCGCTACGTTCTGCGGGACATCAAAACCTGTCAGCGCACGTTCCCAACCGTAATTGCCGCCGACAGCGGGAGTCGCCGCAAACGTGATGCTCTTCGAGTACGTGTAAGCCAACATTGTCCAAAAGCCTGCCGATAAGCGTTTTTCCACCTTGGCTTGCAGCGAGTGATAAATGCTCGCCGAATCCTGGGTGTTATAGGCAATCGTGCCGAATCGCGGATAGGGCCGGCGCGCCTGAATGGCTCCGGCTCCGGCTTCGGGGAAGTTGATGTTATCGGTGCCCGGCAGGAAAAGGCCCCGGTTTCCGACATAATCCAGTTCGACCAGCAATTTCGGCAGGAGCTGATGCTGAATACCCAGGCTCCAGTGCTGGTCATAGGGCATGCGGACTTTGGTTGGAACCGGTATCCACGCGGCGTTCGTGACGGCGGAGCCAAACGCGGCTCCCAGGAAGAAGTTCGCCAGCGTCCGGGTCGGGCGCACGCCACGGTCGGCATTCACCGTCTCGGAAACGTTGAACGGCAGGAAGTTGAAGTTCAGCCGTCCGCTGGTGCCTTCCGATTCATAGAAAAGTCCATAACCGCCGCGAATCACGGTTCGGTCGCCAAACGGCCGCCACGCGAGCCCCAGGCGCGGAGCCCAGTTCGCCTTCGTCTGCTCCGTAATGCTGAGCGGCAATCCGGCCTGGCTGCTGGTCTGGATCAGATCCTTGTAGAGCTCATATCCCACCTTTGCGAGTGGCTGCGCGTCCAGCTGAATCTGATCCGTTGCACTCGCCACAATAATCGGCTTCGCTCTCTTCGGATCAAACGTTGCAACCTGGCCCTTATAGCCATTCAGCCAGGGCGTGTACTCATAGCGCAGACCAATATTGAGCGTCAGCCGGTTGCTGATCTTTACGTCATCCTGCACAAAAAAGTGCCAGTACGTGCCCTCGCCACCCCACCATGTCGCCGGGTTTGAGCGGGACCCGTTCGCGGGATAGCCCAGCATCCAGTCTGCGAAGGCGTCGCCGGTACCCGCCGTTGAAGCCGGATTCTCAGTGCCGATCCCGGTAAAGCTATAGGAGCCGTTGTGCGTTCGTGAATCCGTGAACAGCGGCTTGTAGTAGTGAATCCTCGTTCCCACTTTCACAATGTGCTTGCCCTTGATCCACGTCAGCGTGTCCGTCACTTCATTCGCCGACCGGTTTTGCCACTTGGGCCGCCCGTCGCCCGCATTGCCGGAAAAACCTGCCAGACCCGACCACGAGAATGCCGGCAAACTCGAAATCGAGGCGTCCTGATTGGATTCCAGGCCGGTCAGGCCGGCCTCCTTGTTGAAAGTCGCGCCCTGCCCCTGAAAGTAGGCGTTGGAACGGTACTCTCCGTACAACATGCTGAACCGGAACTCGTGAATCATGTTGGCCCGCAGGTTACTGGTCAACGCCCCGGCAATATTGCGTGCCGGGCCCGTCAGTTGAGTTGATCCCAGCGCCGGGAAAGCTCCAGGCGTGGAGTCCGAGTTGCGCACCAGGCTCACGCGGACGAACAGCTTGTGGTTGCTCGTCAGTTCCTGATCGCCGCGCATTGTCCACTGATCCTGGTTATACGCATACGACGGGGTGAAAATGGCCGTCCCTCCGGCCGAGTTCGCCAGCGGAATGTACTTGTTGAAATAAATGGCCGTCGGCGCCAGGCGGTTCACGGGAATAATATTGCCCGGGAACTGAACGCGGGCATTCGTGGTCCCGACGCTCGAAAGCGGGTCGTAGATGCGCGCCAAACCAGGTGCGCTGAAGTCCCCCGCCCTCTGTGCCGCCGTCGCTACCACCGAATTCTGGATCAGACCCTGTCGCGTTCGCTCACCCTCATAGCTGACAAAGAAGAAGGTCCGATTGCGTCCGTTGTAAACCTTCGGGATCCATACCGGTCCCCCCAGCGTCCCGCCAAACTGATTCCGCTTCAGGACTGTGCGCGAAGGCGCAAAAAAATCCCGTGCGTCCAGTTTGCCGTTCCTCAAAAACTCAAACACATTGCCTGTCAGCCTGTTACCGCCACCCTTGGTCGAAATATTGAACGACCCGCCGGCTCTGGCGAACTCGGCCGAGAAGGCGTTCTGCATCACGCTGAATTCCTGAAGCGCATCCACAGACGTCTGGATCCAGGTCCCACCCTGATGCTGCTCCGTCACGTCCACGCCGTCCAGAAGAAAGGTGGTTTGCGATCCCGGCACGCCGCTGATCACATTGCCGTTCACCTGCTCTGGACGAACACGCTGCACATTGCCGGTGGCCGGCAGCAGCGTAACGCCGGGCGTCATACGACCCAATTCCGTAAATTTGCGGCCATTCAGGGGCAGGTCGGTAATCTGCTGCGTGGAAATCACCTGTCCGAGAGTAGCTGATTCCGTGGATAGCAGAGCCACTTCCGTGGTCACCTCAACCTGCGTTGTCGTCTCACCGATGCGCAGTTCCATATCCACACGAGCCGCCTGCGCCACCGTCAGTTCAACTCCGTTCCGCACCGTAGTCTGGAAACCCTGGGAACTCGCGCTCACGCTGTAAGTTCCCGGTAGCAGCGGCGTCACCACATAGCCGCCCGACGCATCGGCCGTCACCTTGCGGGCAACATTCGTCGCGGGCTCGGTCACTGTTACCGTCGCTCCTGGTATTGCCGCATGTTGCGGGTCATAAACCGTTCCCACAATACGCCCCGATTGCACCTGGGCCATCACCGCTGCCGGAAGCAGCACGCAAATTCCGCAACGAAGCAGTGCAGCGGCGCAGCTGCCGCCAAAGATTTTTTTCATTCGAGTTACTCCCCTGATGCGTTTCCGTTTTTACTGGCCTGGACCGGCCAGAGCAAACGCCCTTTTTTACAACAGCGGGACCGACAATATCATTCGCAAAAAGCTCTGTCAACCAGGCTTTGGTATGGACTAAAATCAAAGCGATCATGCGGTTCCGTTTTGCACTGCCCCTTTTCGCGCTCGCTCTCCCTGCTCTCCCGCAGATGATCGCGCCCCCAACAGGTTCCG
>CANIHR010000465.1 GCA_947467185.1 Bryobacterales bacterium | reverse complement strand
CTGGCGGCGGATTCGCTCGTCAAGGGTGGCAACATTGACGTGCAGGTGAAGGACGGCGTGGTCACGCTGAAGGGCAAAGTCCAGGAGCAGAAGCAGAAGGACAAGGCCGAGCGGCTCACGAAAAAGGTGAGTGGCGTGAAGAGCGTCGTGAACCAGATCACCATCGAAAAGCCGTGAGGCTTGGTTGGCTTCTTTGTGTCGCCTGCGCGTTGCCGCTGGCCGCACAGGACTTTGAGAACATCATGTCGGAGAGGGTGGCCACCGGCCTCCTCTATGTGGACGGCCTGACGTGGTCGCGCGACGGGTTTCTGGTCTTTTCCGATGTTCTGCGGAAGACGGTTTACCGACTGGATCCGGTTGGCCCCCCGAAGCCGACGGAAGAAAATCGCAACGGGGCGCAGGGCCTGGTTTACGACGGGCAATCCCGGCTTTATCTGTGTGAGCCATCGATGCACCGTGTAGCGCGGATGGACAAGCGCGGCAAGGCTGAGGTTCTGGTCGAGGCGTATCAGGGTAAGAAGCTGAACGGGCCGAATGACATCACCGTTCGCAAAGACGGGAACGCTTACTTCACTGATCCGTCGTTTGGTTCCGCTACGGAAAGCCGCGAACTGGACTACAACGGCATCTACCGCATTGCGCCGAAAGGCGAAGTGGAACTGGTGGCGAAGTGGACGACGCGGCCCAACGGCATTACGGTTTCCGCGGATGGCAAGAACCTCTATGTGACCGATTCCGACCGGCGGACGCTCGTAGCGTTTGATCTGGACGGCAAGGGTGCGGCGAGCAATCAGCGGGATGTTTTCGGCAAGATTGTCGGAGTTCCTGGTGGCCTGCGGACCGACGTCAATGGTCGGTTTTACATCGCCGCGAAGGGTTTGGGCGTCTATACCCGTGAGGGCAAACTGGTGCACACATTCCTGCCGACCGAGGTAATTACCAACTGCACTTTTGGCGATCCCGACATGGAAACGTTGTACGCGAGTGGCCGCAAGGCGGTGTACAAGATCCGGCTTGGCGTCAAAGGTTCGGTTCAGTATTAGTGCCCGACGCTATCCTTCGCATCCCATTCCCGGCGTTGGTGCGCTGATTATTCAGGACGGCTGTGTCCTGCTGGTGGAGCGCGCGAAGGAACCGCTGAAGGGGTATTGGTCGCTGCCCGGCGGTGCGATGGAAACTGGCGAGACGCTGGAAGGGGCGCTGTGCCGCGAGGTCCTGGAAGAGACGGGCCTTGAGGTGGATGTCCTCGGTCTGGTGGAGGTATTCGAGCGAGTGACGCGTGATGCCGCCGGAGCCGTGGAGTATCACTACATCCTCCTGGACTACGTTTGTGTACCGACCGGCGGCGAGCTGTGTGCTGCCGACGATGCGGCGCGGGCGCAGTGGTTTCCTCTCGATGAAGTGGACGGTCTGCTCATCACGGAGGGTACGCCTCCGGTGATCCGGAAGGCTTTCGAGTGGCTTGCACAGCACGGCACGCGAAAATAGAGACTTGAAGTCCTCCAGTTCAGAAGCGCTTGCATTCCCTCAGGTAGTAGCTCTTGTGCGTCGGTTCATCTCGACAGCGGCGGGGGCGGCGTTGCTGGAAGAGGTGGTGCCGTCTTCGGACCGCGCGGCAGTGGAAGCCTCGCTGGCGCAGGTGGCGGAGGGCGTGCAGTATCTGCGAGCGGCGACCAACCCGGCGGCAGGTTCGGGTTCTGCCATTCGCGTGAACCTGGGTGGCGTGCCTGATATCACGGTGGCGGTGCAGAAGCTGCGCATCGAAGGCGCGCAACTGGAGCCGAAGGAAATCTTCGACCTGATCGCGTTTCTGGATCGTGCGGCGGATGCCCGGTCGCTGCTGAGTTCGGCGCCGGAGCGTTTCCCGATTCTCTCCGCGCTGGGCAGCCGCATCGGCGATTTCCGGGACCTGCTGAAGGCCGTGCAGGGTCGGGTGCTGCCGGATGGTTCCGTGCCTGACAGCGCGAGTCCCCATCTGCACCGCATTCGGCGCGAGATGGAGAAGCAGAAAAAGTCCATCGCCGATTCCCTGGAACGGTTTCTGAAGGCGAACCGGGGCGAGGGCGTGCTGCAGGAAGAGTACGTCACGCTGCGCAATGAGCGCTTTGTGGTGCCGGTGATTGCGGGCCAACGGCGGAAGTTACCGGGCGTGATTCACGGGGCGAGTTCGTCGGGCCAGACGCTGTTTCTGGAACCGCTGGAGACCATCGATCTGAACAACGAACTGGTGCGGCTCCAGGAAGAAGAGCTGCGCGAAGTTTACCGGATTCTGCGCGAGATCACCACGAAATTGCGAACGCAGGTGGATGACATTCGGGAAGCGTCGCTGGTGATCGCGGAACTGGATCTGATTTTCGCGAAGGCGCGGTTCGGCGTGGAGTTCGATTGCTGCATCCCGAAGTTTGGCGAGAGTTTCCATGTGACGCGGGCACGGCACCCGCTGCTGATGGACGTCCTCAAGCGTTCCCGCAAAGAGGTGGTGCCGTTCGATCTGACGCTGGATCGCGAATGCCGGACGCTGCTGATCAGTGGTCCCAACACAGGCGGCAAAACGGTAACGCTGAAGACGGCGGGCACGATTGCGCTGATGGCGCAGGCCGGGTTCCCGGTGCCATGCGCCTCGGCGGAGTTGCCGCTGTTCGAGCAGGTGCTGGCGGACATTGGCGATCACCAGTCAATTGAGCAGAACCTGAGTACGTTTTCGGCGCACGTGGCGCGGCTGCGGGAGATGGCGCTGGATGTGACGCCGGATTCGCTGGTGCTGCTGGATGAAATCGGGTCTGCGACCGATCCGGAAGAGGGCGGGGCGCTGGGTGTCGCGCTGGTGGATCATTTCCGCGCGGCTGGGGCGTTTACTTTGGCGTCCACCCACTTAACGGCGCTGAAGGTTTATGGCGCGAGCACGAAGTCGGTGCTGAATGCGTCGATGGGCTTCGATGAGGAGACACTGCAGCCCACTTACAAGCTGCGGATTGGCGTTCCGGGGAAGTCGGCAGGCCTGGATATTGCGACCAAGCTGGGGATGCCGGAAGACATCCTGAAGCGGGCGCGGGCGGCGCTGAGTTCGCAGGAAATTGAGCTGGGGCGGCTGATTGCCGGGCTGCATGAAAGCCTGGAATCGGCGAATCGCGAACGCACGGAACTGGAAACGGAAAAGCGGCGGATGGCGCTGCGCGAGCGCGAGTTCCGGGTGGAGTGGGAACGCAAGGAAACCGCAAAGCTGGCGGAATTGCAGGCGCGTTTCGATGCGATGCAGACCGAGTGGCGGAAGCGCGCCGAGGATGTGGTGGCGAAGGTGGAATCGCTCTCCACGCAGCGCAAGGCGGGCGACCGGGCTCATGTGGAAGTAACACGCGCGGCGCGTGAGATGCGCGAGGACTGGGAGACGGTGGTGAAGTCGCCGGTCACGGGGGCTCCGAGGCAGATCCCTGTCGTGGAAGGGTGCCGGGTTCGCGTGAAGGGCCTGCGGGATCTGGCGCGGGTTCGCAAGGATCTGGGGAACGGGCGGTTTGAGGTGGAAGCCGG
>CANIHR010000464.1 GCA_947467185.1 Bryobacterales bacterium | reverse complement strand
CATCACCGAAGGCTTCCATACCAAAATGGAAGTCCTGCAAAGACAAGCCTATGGCTTCCGAAACTTCCAGAATTACAGACTCAGGGTTAAGGTATTGTGTTCTTAGGATTGGTTCGGAGGCTGACTGCCCCCATTAAGTGCGAAGAGCCGAGGTCGGTTGGGGGTGGTGCAGGAGGGGTTTTCTGTATGGGATGGTGGGCTCGAGAAGACTCGAACTTCCGACCTCTTCCGTGTCAAGGAAGCGCTCTAACCAACTGAGCTACGAGCCCGCACCAGACAGATTGCCGTTTGTCGGCGTCCGCTACTGCCCGTCCGCGACCAACAAGATCAGTATAACAGGCCACCCCTCCTGAACGCCAGGTCCCGTGAGTGAAGTTTGTATCCTTGAAAGTTGCCTACTCCTTCGCCCCACAGAGATGAAGCCCAGTCGCTGGCGGTAAAGCGCGCCCAGGTCGAGTTCCATAATTTCGCTTCGCTGGGTGAGCCGGAACGCGCTCGCCGCGTTTATGCGGAGGAGAATGCCCGCCGCGGGACGGTGATCCGTAAGCATCGCGAGTTCATCGGCGAGATTACCCCGTTCTTAGAGATTGGGTCGAACGCCGGGCACTCGAGCTACATGCTGGCGAATGAGTTCGGCGGCGATGGGTTCGCTCTCGATATTTCGGCGGATTCACTGCGGTATGGCGTGTCGCTGATGGAATCGTGGGAACTGGCGCGGGCTCCGATCCGAGTGGCGGGCGATGCGCTGAATCTGCCGTTTCGGGATGGGTCGCTGCGGACGGTGTTTGCGTTCCAGATGCTGAGCCAGTTCATGGATATTGAGGCCGTGTTTCTGGAAGTGAAGCGCGTACTGGCTCCGGGCGGAGTGTTTATCTTCGCTGAGGAGCCACTGCGGCGCGGTTTGTCGCTGCGGCTGTATCGCTGCCCGTATCGCGAAACCATGAAGCCCTGGGAGCGGAAGCTGCATGACTGGGGTCTGCTGGGGTATCTGGTTCGCGACGTGATTGGGGCGCATCAGGAGGAAAGCTTCGGTATCCGGCAGAACCATCGGATGGAACTGCGGCACTGGGATGAACTGATCCGCAAGCATTTCGTGGAGTACGAGAGCGAGATCTTCGTGCCACAGCGCGGGTGGGGCGAGAACATTGTCGGCAAGTTGTCGAAGTCGCAGTGGACGCTGGCGCATCGTCTGGGGGGCACGCTTTCGGCTATGTGCCGGAAGGCGGGGACTTCGCCGGGGGATGATTCCTCGTGGGAAACGCGGCTGCGGTGTCCGGATTGCGGGGCTCCGGTGCGGCTGGCCGAGGAAGAAACGCTGCGCTGCACGGCGTGCGAGTACGCTTCACCCAATGAGGGCGGTGTCTACAACCTGCTGCGTTCGGTGGATAAAAAGGAACTGTACCCGGGCGACCGCGCGGACGTGATCGACTTCACGCTGCCGGGGCATGAGGCGCGGCTGGGGACTGGCTGGTATTCGCTGGAAGGGGTCTACGGGAATAAATACCGGTGGATTGGGGGACAGGCGACGGCGCAGTTGCAGCCCGCGCACCCCGGTCCGAAGCGCCTGCGGATCCGTGGCCACGCGAGCGAACAGCTTTTCGAACAAAATGCCACTCCGAAGGTGACGGCGACTGTGAACGGGACGCGGGTGGGGGAGTGGGCTCTGGATCGCACGGGCCTGTTTATTCTGGAGGCCGATGTGCCGGAACTGGACGATTATCAGGTGACGATTGACGTTTCGCCCGCCTGGAAGTTCCCTCCCGATGAGCGTCAGCTGACGGTCACGCTGAGCATGATCCGGCTGACGCCCCGGGATTAAATTCTACAGCTTACTGATGTAGTCGAAGCTCTTTTTCAGGCTTTCGAGCGGATCGCCCGGTGTCTGGTCCTGTTCCACAAAGTAGTGCTTCACGCCGGCGCCCGGCGCGGCCTTCAGGATGGCGGCGAAATCGAGGGAGCCGCTGCCGACTTCCTTGAAAGCAGAGCGGTCGACGTTTTCGGCGAACATCACGGGCAGGTCTTTGGCTTTGTCCTTCAGGTGGACGAGGGCGACGCGGCCTTTCCATTCCTTCAGCATTTCGACGGGATCGTGACCCGCGACGCTGACCCAGAAGAGGTCCATTTCGAGCTGGACGAGCTTCTTATCGAGACGCTCCTTGAAGATGTCGATGGGGCGTTCGCCGGGCTTGCCGCCGAATTCAAAAGCGTGGTTGTGATAGCAGAACTGCAGGCCGGCCTTGTGGCACTCGGAGGCGACCTGGTTCATCTGGTCGGCCATCTTGCGGAAGGCATCCGCATTGCCGCGCGCTTTGGGCTGGACGTAGGGCATGGTGAAGTACTGAATGCCCGCAGTCTTCACGCTCTCAATGGCTTCCGAGAGTTCCACCTTCTTCATACCGTAGAGTTCCCAGTCCTGCGTGATGAGGGGCGTTTCCACGTGGCAGGAGACGGCCTTCATGCCGTTCTGTTTGATGAGCGGGAGGAGGGTGATGAGGTCCTTGCGGCCGGCGCCTTCAATTTCTTTGTAGCCGATCTGGGCGATGGCCTTGATGACCTTTTCGGACTCCTTCATGAGAGTGCCGCGGACGGTGTAGAGCTGGACACCGATGGGGCGCTGGGTCTTTGCAAAGGCGTGGGGCGCGGCTGCCAGCAGGGGCAGGGAAGACGCCAGCATCTGGCGGCGGGTGAGGTTCGGTAGGATCGACATCGGCCTTAGTTTATCGAATTCCCGGCTCCGGTTTGAGCGATCCCCATCCGGCGCTTCACTTCCACTACAATGGAACTTTTATGCCTGTCTTCCGAATCCACCGCATGAAGGAAGTGCCGCGCGAGAATTTTCGCTGGGCACCGCATGTTTCCGGCATGGCCAATGTGAAGCCGAAGGATTACGAAGCCGCCGCTGAAGTGGAAGCGGAGAGCGAGTATGCGGCGTGGAATCTGCTGCGCGGGGCGGGGCAGCCACTGAACGTGGGTGACCTGCTGGAAGCGCCGACGGGCGACCTGCGCATCTGCAAGTACGTTGGATTTGAAGAGGCCAGGTGGATTCTGCCGGAAGTGCAGCAGCAGAGTTTGGTTCCGCCGCCTCCGGTGCCACAGCCCAGTGCGGCTCAGGTTTAATCAGGAGAGTTTTGAATGCCAGTTCGGCTCGGCGACGACATCGACGATTATTGTGTGAAGTGCAAGCGGGTGATGAATCACCTGGTGGTTTCGATCCTGAACGACGGTCCGGCCAAGGTTCGCTGCAAGACCTGTTATTCGGACCACGACTTCCGCTTCGAGCAGGCTCCTCCTCCGAAAGAGAAGAAGGCCACGCTGATTAAGCAGGTTCTGGCGTCGGCCGGGCTGCCAACTGATGTTCCCGCTGACGTTGCGGCGGAAGAAAAGGCTGCGGACTAGATGCGTTTATTCGTTACCGGCGGGGCCGGGTTTATTGGGTCGGAGTTCATTCGTCAGTCGATTGCGGCGGGTGATTCGGTCATTAATTTTGACAAGCTGACCTACGCGGGGAATCTGGAAAATCTGGCTTCTGTGCAGGCCGATCCGGGGTATTCGCTGGTGGT
>CANIHR010000463.1 GCA_947467185.1 Bryobacterales bacterium | reverse complement strand
ACCGTGTCATCGTTCCTCTGGAAGCGGACCGATGAAGGCGCCCGGTGGCGCTACCAGCCGTATTACGACCGGGCGCGGAACCAGATTGAGCGCGAACTCAAGCTGATCGAAAAGCTGGGGCTGGGCGGGTACTTCCTGATCGTTTGGGACATTGTCCGGTTCTGCAAAGAGCAGGGGATTCTCTGCCAGGGACGTGGGTCGGCTGCAAATTCGGCCGTCTGTTATGCGCTTGGTATCACGGCGGTCGACCCGGTCGGTATGGATCTGCTGTTTGAACGGTTCCTCTCTAAGGAGCGCGGCGAATGGCCCGATATCGATATCGATTTGCCCAGCGGCGAGCAACGGGAGCGGGCGATCCAGTACGTGTACCAGCGTTACGGGGAGCGTGGCGCGGCTATGACGGCGAATGTCATCACTTATCGTGGGCGGCTGGCGGCCAGGGAAGCCGGTAAGGTGCTTGGTTTCGACGTGAAGACGCTCGACAAGATTTCGAGCCTGACGTCGGTTTGGGGCTGGCACCAGCCGGATCAGGATCCGGAGCGGCGTTTTCGTGAGGCAGGGCTGGACTTCAACAATCTGCGGGTCCGGCGGTTTCTGGAGATTGTGGAAGGGCTGGTGGATCTACCGCGGCACCTGGGGCAGCATTCGGGCGGAATGATCGTCTGCCAGGGGCAACTGGATCGCGTGGTACCGCTGGAACCGGCATCGATGCCAGGGCGCGTGGTTGTCCAGTGGGACAAGGAAGATTGCGCGGATCTGGGGCTGATCAAAGTCGATTTACTGGGGCTGGGCATGATGGCGGTGCTGGAAGACTGTGTGAAGCTGATCCGCACCCACTGGCGCGAAGAGATCGATTTGGGACGACTTCCCGCCGACGATCCGGCAGTCTATAAGACGCTGCAGAAGGGCGACACCATTGGCATGTTCCAGGTGGAAAGCCGTGCGCAGCAGGCGACGTTGCCGCGACTGAAGCCGGAGAAATTCTACGACCTGGTGGTGGAAGTGGCTCTCATTCGGCCGGGTCCAATTGTGGGCCAGATGGTGCATCCGTACCTGCGGCGCAGGGCAGGGAAGGAGCCGGCGGATGCTCTGCATCCCAGTCTGGAACCTGTTTTGGCGCGAACGCTGGGTGTGCCGCTTTTTCAGGAGCAGTTACTGCGCATGGCCATGATCGCCGCCAATTTCAGCGGGGGCGAGGCCGAAGAACTGCGGCGGGCAATGGGTTTCAAGCGGTCCGAGCAGCGGATGAAGGATCTGGAAAGCCGTATGCGCGCCGGAATGGAGAAGAACGGCATCACCGGCGAGGTGCAGGACCGGATTGTGCTGTCGGTCACCTCGTTCGCGCTGTACGGGTTCCCGGAGTCCCATGCGGCGAGTTTTGCGCTGCTTGCCTATGCCAGCGCCTGGTTGAAGGTGCACTATCTGGCGGCGTTCACCTGCGCTCTTCTGAATAACCAGCCGATGGGATTTTACTCCCCGGCAGTGTTGGTGAAGGATGCGCAGCGGCATGGCTTGCGGGTTCTGCCGGTGGACGTCAATCAGTCGGAATGGGAGTGCACGATTGAGCATTTGCCGGGTCCGGTGCTGCGACTCGGCTTGCGGTACGTGCGAGGCCTTCGCGCCGAGGCGGGTGTGGCGATTGCAGCGGCGCGACCTTACCTGACGGTAGATGAACTGGCGCTGCGGGTGCCTGTGATGCGCCGGGATGAACTGGAGATGCTGGCAGCCGTGGGGGCCCTGGCGGCTCTGGATGCGGGACATCGGCGGGATGCATTGTGGCGCGCGGGTCGTGTGGCTCGGCCGGCGGGCCCCCTTCTGGAGGAAGTGCCGGAGAGCGCCCCCGAGGCTCCCTTAGAGAAGATGAGTACGTCGGAACGCCTGGAGGCGGACTACATGGGGACCGGGTTGACGGTCGGCAACCATCCGATGTTTTACGTTCGCGAGAAGATGCGCAGTCTGGGCGTCACGACGGCTTTCGACCTGGCTCGTTTTCGGAATGGCCGGATTGTGCGTGCGGCCGGAAGTGTGGTGGTCCGGCAGCGGCCGGGGACGGCCAAAGGGATTCTGTTTCTGAGTATTGAGGACGAGACCGGGATTTTCAATGTGATCGTGATGCCCGACGTCTTCGAAAAATTCAGGCTAACGATTTTGACCGAACAATGGCTGCTGGTAGAGGGCAAGGTGCAGAACGTGGAAGGTGTGATCCACATTCAGGCTCAGGATCTTCAGCGGATCGAACCGGGCGCGCCAGGCTCGGTTTCGCACGACTTCCACTAAGCCGGCGATTAGTCGAGGCGGCGGGTAAGGGCGGCGGTGCCTGACGTCAGACCCTGAATGCTGCCCAACTGGTCCGCAGACCATTCCACTCGCATGGAGTTTTCGCTCAGGAGGCGGATGGTCAGGTCACCATGGGCACCGCCGGGACCGGCCCAGATCGCGGAAATCAGGTTGCCGGATACTTTGCCATTGAATTCGAAATTCACGTCCGGGGAGATGGCGCGGTCGACGATGCGATACCGCGAGCGATAGCGGCCCTTGACCTGTCCGTTCTGTTCGGAAATCGTGGCTTCAATGAATTCCGGCGGGTACATGCCCGGGTTTTTCTTATCTTCCGGCGTCCGCAGGTAAAACCAAAATCCAGTCAGCGCTTTAGGTGGAATATGGGTGGCAGTGGGCAGGGGAAGGGAACTGCCGAGGGGGCCGACACTCGAGGGCTGAATGGCGGGCAGTTCCGTCATGGTTCCAATGGTATTTGCCGGAAGCGGTTCGGAGTGCCGACCTTCGACTGGAGGCGTCGGGGCCGGGCCGGTGGTGCGGCCACGAAGGCGCTCCAGTTCATGGACGGCGGTATCCCGCTCGAAACGGGCAATCTTGAGGTCGGCGCGAGTCCGGGCGAGTTTGGAGGCGAGATCGGGAGGCCGTGCACCGGTTTCCGGTGCCGCCGCTGCAGTTGTGGAGGGCTTGTCGCCGGTCAGGGATCCCACCATGTCGGGCCCCTCTGAGGCCAGCCAGGTGAGCAGCGCGACGCTGATCGCGACGGCACCGACCCAGGCCAGACGGCTGACAGTCCGGCTGGACTTAAGATCGACGAGCCGTTCGCTCATCAGGGGTTTGGCGGGGCCGGGTTCTTCGTCGAGGAGATCGTCGTAGCTTCGCCGTTTCTGGGGGTCGGACAGGACTGCGTAGATGCGATTCAGCTTGCGCATCTGCAGTTCGGCGACTGCTTTGAGTTGTTCGTCACTATGCTGATCGGGATGCAGGAGGCGAACGAGGGAACGAAAAGCCTCACGCACCTGATCGGGGGAGGCGTTGCGGGCGATGCCCAGTTCGTCGTAGTACGTCAGTTCTTCGGCCCGTAATTGGGGCATAGCATTCGGATCGGCGAATTCTTGTTTTAATTCTACCCACCGTAACCCAATTGCCATGATTCCAGGACCAGGGATTGGCGCAGCAATAGGGCTGATGAGGGGAAGGTTTGGCGGAAGCCAGTGGGGGTCGAACCCACCCGCGCCACAGAGTGACGCACGCCGGGTTTGAAGTCCGGGCCCGGCACCGGCCAGGATT
>CANIHR010000462.1 GCA_947467185.1 Bryobacterales bacterium | reverse complement strand
CTCTCGCTCGACTGAGGAGATATGCCCGACACTATTGGCCGCATCACCGTCCCCTCGGGGGTCAACTCCGGGCAGACGTTCCCGCTGACCACGCAATACCCGTTCGGCTTCTCTGTCGAGCACCCGGTTGTCGTTCACAGATTCGGCAGCCTCGACGCGAAGCAGGAGCAGCGGTATTACGTCGGCATAGGCCCGCGCAAATTTCAGTTCAAACGTCCCAACCTCGGCTGGGCTGAGGCCAACCAGCTAAAGGCGTTCTGGGAATCGATGCAGGGTCCGTGGAAGGCGTTCACGTACAACGCACCGAATCCCGGTGGCACGACCAGCAGCGTTCTGGTCACGTTCGAGCAGGCTCCCATCTCGTTCGAGTACCTGCGCAGCGCCGTCCAAGCGGGCCTGAACTTCGTCGAGGTCGTGGACCCGACGCAAGCACCCTCCTACAGCGTCACGTCCACCTGCGTCCGCTTCCCATCGAGCAAGCTGTCCACTGCGCTCCTTTCGGAGGTCCAGCAGATCGTTCCGCTGATTCACATCCGCGTCCGCGAATCCGCGGTGCCGGACATCTACCTGTCCGACCGGCGCGTCACCGTCGGCGGCCAGCTTTACCTGCCACGCCTGATCGGGATCGGCGAGCCGGGTTCTGATGTCCTGATCTCGCAGGACATCAGAGGCACCTCCGACAACGTCCGCCTCACCTTCGGGAATGCCGATCGCGTGATGACGCAACTCTGCAACGATACTGATCTGAAGTACGCCGGGATCAACCTCTGCCTATTCCACGTCAACTCCGGAATCCTGTTGCAGCTTTGGAAGGGTGTGATCCAGAGTTTCACGAGCGACGGGACGCCAGTCTTCCCGGTCACCTGCTCCGACGGCTTTTTCCAGATCATGAACCAGTACCCGGAGCGGCAGGTCAGCCGCCAGTGCTGGAAGACGTACAACGACGGAGTCGACTGCCCGTGGGCCACGAGAGGCCACAGCGCCACAGCGGTAACGGCGGCAGGCGGCGATCCCGCAAGCTGCGACTATTACCTCGAATCGCCGAACGGGTGCCAGGTTCACGGCATGGCTCCGTACTTCGGCGGGCACCAAGCCGACCCGCAGGGCGTCACTATTAAGGACGATTCCACCGGCTTCCTCGGCTTCGGCCGCAACACCGTCACGGCCACTTCGATCATCTCGAATACGGTCTGGGGCCTGGCGCTCCCGGAGATCTGGTGCAACAGCGGCGGCAACCCGCTCTTCGCGTACGTCGCGAGCGCGCTGATGGTGGACTACCGCGATGAATCGGGCTATGCCGACTCGTTGGGTATTCTCGGCGCAGGACCTCTTGGTGGCTTTACTGCCTCGATGGTTGTGACCAATGCGGACGGCTATCGATACGTGGTCGCACCGATGGTCGATGGCTACCTCTGGCAGGGACTTCAGGTCAATGGCAACCTGAACGTCACGAAGTACCAGCCCGGATACGGTCTGCGGTACATCCCTGGCAACGATCCGGCGGTTTCGACGACCGATTACTTCTCGCTCGGTCAGGGCTCGCCGCAGGTCTGGGAGCCGAACGTTTACGCGGCTGGCACGGCGGCGTGCGAGATCCGCATCGTCAAGTCCACCACGATTCAGCCGAGCACGCCCGACCAGCACCAGATGACGGTTCCCATCGACTACGGGATGTGGGGCTGGACGTGGGACCAGTACGGGAACCGGAATCCGGTGCGAGGGCTCATCAATCCCTTCTGGATCGCCGTCAACATGCTCCTCCGGGCCATGGGGTTGTATGGCGATCCCTCCACCGGTTCGAATCCGGCTGGCGGCTCCGGCCCATCGTCGTCTGCCCAAATCGCCGCTTTCGTCCTGCCTTCTCTGTTCGTCGGAGACGGGAGTGGCGCGGCAGAAATTGCGGCGGCGCAGGTGTCCGCTGTCCTTGGTACAGGCACGGAAACGCAGTTCCAGTTTCAGGGTGTGATCAGCGCCCAGAAGCCATTTCGCGACTGGCTGACCGAGGTATTGAACTGCTGCCTCGGTTTCTACACGTGGGAGTTCGGCATGCTGAAGCTCGGGTGCCGGATCAACGCGAGTTCGGTTGATGCCTACACCATCGCTAACTCGCTCCTCCAGAGCCTCCGCCTGACACCGATTCAGGCGGGTTTCGAACATCTCGTGCTTTCCTACGCAGATGTGGCTTACCAGTATCAGGCCAATACCGCCGAGTACTGCGACAAGAGCCACGCCGCCTATTACGGCCGCGCGGGCTCGCCCCTCACCACGCAGATGCACTCCGTGGGCTGCTCCACGCTCAGCCAGGCGCTGCGGATCGCGGCAACCCGGACGCGCGAGGAGATCGGCGGCGTGACGCCGGAAGAATGGCGCGATGCGCGGAGCGCAGTGTGGCAGACGACGCTATTGGGCCTCGGAAATGAGGTCGGCCAGGTGGTCTCGATGACCCACCCGGACATTCCGGGCCGTCACGGTACCTGCAGCGTGTCCGGCAACACCGCGACATGGTTGAGCGGCGACTCATGGACTTATGCCGGAGGCACGACTGGCGATACAGAACTCATCAACAAGGTGATTCTGATCGGCGGCACCCAGGTGACGATTACCGCCGTGGCGAGCGACGGCTCGACGATCACGACCTCCCCGGCTCCGCCGAGCGGCACAGGTCTCGCGTTTCAGATCATCACCACGTGCTTCCGCATCCAGCGGTGGACCCTCAAGCAGGACTGGTCGGTCCAGATCGAAGGCCAGACGGTGACGGCCTCGATGTACGACCTGACTGTCGGCCCGAAGCCTATGGATGTGGTCCCGGCTCCGCTGCCTGCGCTTTACTATCCGATTCCATCCGGGCCCGTCTGGGCTCCATATCAGGTGCAGGCTGCCTCGACGGACGCGCTCTTTCCCGGCGAGTGGACCTTTGATTCCGATCAGGAGTACACGACGCTCGCCAACGGCAGCCCGCTCGCAAGCCTGATCCTGACCGGCAAACTGCACGTGAACGAGTTCAGTGCGACGGGCGCGGGCGCACCGGGAATCGGCACCATCACGCAGAACTCGACCGGCGGCTCCCTGCCAGCGAACAGTACTCTTTGGGCCTCGATCTGCGCCATCGATTCGAATGGCCTGCCGTCCGCCCCCTCCAATATCGCGCTGGTCGGCACGGGCACCACCTCCACGGGGACTTTCACGCTCAACAACATCACCTGGCCTGCCGTCGCGGGATTGAGCAGCTACGCACTCTTCGTCGGGCTTCAGCCGGACCTCATCTGTGCGCAGGCTACGGGTACATTGACGGCGGGTTCCGGAAACACTTACACACCCTCGTCGATCACTTTTGGCGGGCCGGTCGTCCGCTCGACATGGGCACTTCCATCGCCCTATGTACAAAAGGTTCGGATCAAGGCCAAGCCGCTCGTCCATTCCGGAGTTGCCGGGGTCGCGGTTGACAGCGTCTCCACGAACACGGTGTTATGTGGTGGGCTGGTCGATTCCACCTCCAGTCCTTACAACTTCACCGGCAGACGGCTATCGGTAATCGGCCGGCCCGCGGGCAGCACTCCATTTGCCAGCTTCAACATCACGGCCCACGTTCCTT
>CANIHR010000461.1 GCA_947467185.1 Bryobacterales bacterium | reverse complement strand
TTCTGGACGTAGCAGTTACAGGCCGAAAATCTGGCGGGTGTGGCGGAGGCTGGCTTCCAGGTCGTCGCGCTCTTTTTGTGCGGCCTGGGCTCGGTCGGTTCGCTGGAAGTCCACGGGTTTGCCGCGTTCGGCGATCTCGGTGAAACGTTCGAAGTTCCAGGCGGGGACATCGCGGTAGGCGTCCCAGAATTCGGGCTTCCGGTAATTGAATGCGCGGGGCGGGGTGACGATGCACTCCATCGAAAGCGCCTTGCCGGGGCAGAGGGCAGCGTATTTGCGGCAGTACTCGTCGATATTCACGTTGCCTTCACCCATGCGGACCCAGCTGACACTTGCGCCATCGGGCGTGCGCCAGACGGCGGAGTCGCGGACGTGGCTGGTCAGGACATAGGGGTGGAGTTGTTCGAGGGTCGAGTGGGGGTCTTCGAGGGTCCAGCAGGGGTTGCCGGAATCGAGGCAGGCTCCGACGAAGTCCTTACCGGCGGCTTCGATGAGGCCTTTGAGCTGCCAGCCCTGCATGTCTCCCGAGTGGTTTTCGACGGCGATTTTGATATTGGCGTCGACCGCTTTGCTGCGGATGTTGCGGAGGACTTTGACCATCGCGTCGATGTGCTGCGCGAGGGGGCCGGGTTTGCGGTCTTCGGAACTTCCAAGGACACAGCGGACAATCTTTGAGCCGACGAGGCCGGCGGAGACGATCATGCGGGAGAGTTGCTCTTCGGCGGTGCCGTCTTTGGCTTCGAACATCTTCGAAGTGGGGCAGATGGACTTCATGCCGAGTTCGACTTCGATGCCTTTTTCTTCGGCGTACTTGCGGACTTTGCGGAGGTTGTCGGGTTCGAGATTGCCGATGAAGCGGACTTCGGAGAAGTGGACGACAGTTACCTTTTGGGCCGCGCAGTAGTCGAGGTACTGGAAGGGTGTGTAGCCGGAACTGCGGATGCTGAAGAGGTCGATGCCGAGCTTGACGGGGAGGGTGGCGGTGGTTTGCGCGGCGAGGGGCGCGGCTCCGGCAAGGGCGATCGCAGTTCGGCGGGTCATTGTGGGAGTTTATCAGGACGGCGTTACATCAGGGTCATAGGGTCCACGTCGATGACGAGGGCGGTGGCGTTCCACTTGTCTTTTCTCGCGAAGTCGCGGGCTCTTTGGAGGAGGGCGTTCAGGTCCTTGCGGCTGGTGGATTTGACCAGGAGCTGGTAGCGGAATTCGTCCTTCAGGCGGACTACGGGGGCTTCGGCGGGGCCCATGATCCGCATGTTTTCGGGGGCCGGGGTGAGGAGGTGGCCGAGTTCGGTGCTCATGCGGAGGGCGTCCTCCTGCTTTGGGGCTCGGATCAGGATGTTCGCCATGGCGGAGAAGGGCGGGTACTTCATGAAGCGGCGGAAGTTGATTTCCTTCTCGTAGAACCCGGCGTAGTCCTGCGCTCCGGCGAGGCGGACGGCGTAGTGGTCGGGGTTGATGGTCTGCATGTAGACCACGCCGGGGAGGTGTCCGCGTCCGGCTCGGCCGGCAACCTGCGTTAACAGCTGGAATGTCCGTTCGGCAGCACGGAAGTCGGGCATGCCGAGGCCGACGTCGGCGGAGACGACTCCGACGAGCGTGACGTTCGGGATGTCGTGGCCCTTCGCGATCATCTGTGTGCCGACGAGGATGTCGAAGTTGCGCTCGCGGAAGTTGTGCAGGATATCTTCGAACTGGCGCTTGCCGGTAACGGTGTCACGGTCGAGTCGTGCGATGCGCGCTTCGGGGAATTCGGTGTGCAGTTCATCCTCCACGCGTTCGGAGCCTGCGCCCATGAAGGCGATGTGGTCGCTCTGGCAATCGGGACAGACCTGCGGGACTTTTTCGGCGTAACCGCAGCAGTGGCAGAGCAGACGGCGGTCGCGGCGGTGCCAGGTGAGGGTGACGGCGCAGTTCTTGCACTCGACGCGTTTGCCGCAGGCACGGCAGGTGACGAAGCTGGAGAAGCCGCGGCGGTTGAGCAGGATCATGGCCTGTTCATTGTTCGCGAGGCGGTCGCGGATGGCTTCGACTAGGGCGCGGGAGAAGATGGCGTGTTTGCGGGTTTCGAGAAACTCCTGACGCATGTCTACGAGGTGGACCGTGGGCATGGGCCGGTCGGCGATGCGCTCGGGCATTTCGAGGAGCGTGTATTTGCCGTTTTCCGCATTGAAACGACTTTCGAGGCTGGGGGTAGCAGAGCCGAGAACCACGCAGGCGCCGGCGGCCTGGGCGCGCACAATGGCAACGTCGCGGCCGTTGTACCGCGGCGTTTCCTCCTGCTTGTAGCTGCCGTCGTGCTCTTCGTCCACCAGGATCAGGCCGAGGTTTTGCACGGGGGCGAAGACGCCGGAGCGGGTGCCCACGATAACCTGCGCCCCACCCGCACGGATGCGACGCCACTGGTCGGCGCGTTCGGAATCGGAGAAGGCCGAGTGGAGGATGGCGACGCGGTCACCAAAGCGGGCGTAAAACTGGCCGGCGACGGCGGGCGTGAGCGCGATTTCGGGCACCATCAGCAGCGCCCCGCGTCCGGTAGCGAGGGCGGAATCGATGGCGTTGAGATAGACCTCGGTCTTGCCGGAGCCGGTGACGCCGTGGAGCAGAAAGGTGCAGAATTTGCGGGATTCGATACCGGCGTGGATGAGATCGAAGGCCTTGCGCTGGCTTGCGTTGAGATCGTGCGGGGCTCGAATGGGCGCGCTGCGGATGGCCATCGGTTCGGGAGTCAGAGTGACCAACTGGCGGCGAGCGAGAGAGCGGGCAGCGGTGCTGGAATTCTTCACCAGATCTTCCAGTTCGGCCAGATTATGCGAGCCGGGGTGGAGGGAGAGAAAAGCCAGGAGTTCACGCTCCGCCTTGGGCAGTTTGCCGGTAGGCGCCGTTTCGGTGAGGGTAATGCGCAGTTTCGCGGCGGGGGCGCGGAGGGGGTCGCGGTCGGTATTGACCTCTTCCACGGCAACCCAGCCTTTGCGGAGGAGCGACTTCAGGGCGTTTTCGGCGAGCGGGAGTTTGCGTTTGAGGTGAGGAAGGGAGAGGGACCGATTTTCCAGCATCGACATCACCTGGTTGAGGGTGTCGTCGGCCGTGGCTGCGATGGAGAGCTGTTTGGCTGCGTCGCGGCCGGAATCGGTGAGCGTGTAGACCTTGCCGGAGCGGACATCGTTCGCGAGCGGCAGCATCGAGCGCAGGACTTCGCCGAGTGGGGAGCAGTAGTAGCCGGAGATCCAGCGGCCAAGAGTGAGAAGTTCGTCGCTCAGGACGGGCTGTTCGTCAAGGAGGCGGAACAGGTCTTTGACGGGGACGCCCGGCGCGTCGTCATGAACGCGCAGCGCAACGCCAGTCAGCTTTCGGGTACCGAACGGGGCGATGACTCGGGCACCGGGTTTGACACGGTGCTGGAGGGTCAGGGGCAGCGAGTAGGTGAAAGGCTGATCGAGCGGGACCGGCAGACTGACATCGCAATAGCGAGGCAAGATATAAGTTTACCGGGCGGGGGCCTACCGGGCGAAAGAGCACAAAGAGATAAGATCGAAAAGATATGGGTCCAACCAATGGCGGCGCAGCTCCGAATCCGGGGCGTATTTTTGAAGTTCT
>CANIHR010000460.1 GCA_947467185.1 Bryobacterales bacterium | reverse complement strand
TCAGGGGCGAGATCGCAAGGTCCAGACCAGTGGTAACCCTCCCGCCCAGAGATGCGGAAACCCCGGTGAAGAAGAGAGTCAGCGCGAGGGCAAAGGCTACGGACGCCGCTGTGGCGAGGCCCCCCTGGAACGAGATGGCAGGAAATACGGTCGCGACGAGGAAGAAGAAAAGGGCTATTCCAAGTGCCAGGTGGGTCAGGACGAATTCCAGGCGAGAGGGCCGGGCGAAAAAGGAAGCAAGCGCGCCGGTGAGAGCGATCGCAAGAAACACCACAGCGAACAGGATGAAGTGAGAGGCGGCTGTCCAAAGGAACGCGGGCAGGCTGACCGGAGCGAGGAAAAAGTACGTCGCAGCAACGTAGACGGCCGCACGCCAGGCTGCGTAAAAAGCCCGAGCTTCCGGGCGGCCCTGCCGAGGCGCCCAGATCAGGTTGGGACGTGCCCGGAGACAGTCCAGAAAGCCCAGCCACGGAAGAGGCAGCAGCAGAACCGCGGCCCAGATGACGCTCGACGGAGCGTTCTGAACACCAGCAAGGATGGGTCTGGCGAGATCGTAAAGAGCGAGCGCAGCCTGAACGCCGAGGAAGACTTTCCCGGCGAGGCGGGGCTGCGACATCCAGAGCTGAACGGCGAGAAGTGCGAGGACGCCCGCGTGAACCAGGTGGGCCTGCCCGGCGAACGCGGAGAGCGGTGGCAGTAAGTGGCCTTTAATCACCTGTTGCCAGGTAAAGGGGATCCACGCGAGGAGGCACCAAACCGATGACAGAAGGGTAAAGGCGGCAAAGAGCAGACGGCTGACCAGGTAGAAGGTAGTCCGAAGGGTCATTTCTTCAGGCTCCGGAGGCGTTCCAGATGAAACGAAGCTTCGCGATTCTCCGCGTCGAGGCGGACGACCTTTTCGTAGTATTCGATGGCGGCCGTGGTGTCGTGTCGGCGCTCGGCGAGGTTGGCCAGGGCCAGCAGTATGTCCACATAAGCGGGGTACTGAGACGCCCCGCGCTCCAGGATCTGGCGAGCTTCCGCCAGACGGTCCAGGCGGGAGAGTGCCAGGCCGGAGAGAAGCATGGCATCGGGGTTATCGGGGTTTCGCGACAGGACGCGCGAGGCGTCGGCAGTCGCTTCGCGGGCGCGGCCCTGATTCAGTCCGATGCGGCCAAGCCCCAGAATCAGGTCCGGGTTTGTGGGCTGGTGCTTCAGGCCCTCGCGATAATATGACGCCGAGGTGGCCGGGTCTGCATGCTCTGACGTATAGCCCAGTTGATACAAAACGTCGGGATTGTTGGGTTCAATGGCAAGACAGCGCTTCAGGGAGTCCAGAGCTTTTGAAGTCTGGCCGTCTTTGCGCCAGGCGACACCGACCTGGGGGCAGCCCTCAATTGGAACCGGCGCGTGCAGCAGGAACTGTTCCCACATCTCACCTTCGTCATGAAAGCGATGCAGGCCGTTGTAGACGGTCGCCAACTGTTCAATGTAAATGTGATTTTCCGGGTACAGCTTGTGGAGTTTCTCAGCCGGTGGCAGCGCGAGGGCGAACTCGCCCCGCTCAATATTGGTTCGGGCCGCGGCCGTCATCTGCCGGGTCGCTTCCACCTGCCGGGCGACATCCGGGCCAATGCCCGGCGGGGGAAAGCCGGTAAAGGCCAGGAAGGCAAGTCCACCGGCCAGCAGGGCGGAGGCTAAGCGAATGACGGGCGTTTCCATGTCGTGCGCAGGCCTCAGAACCGGAAGGCGGCACTCACATTCGCGAGCGTGTGGTTTACTGACGGCCGATTCGGCCGGGCTTCATGACTAATACCGAAGTTTCCCCCCAGTGTCCAGCGTTTCCCGGCCGCTTTGTCGAGGCCGAGCGTCCAGGAGTTGGAATTGAGTACCTGCAGGTCAATAGCGCTGCGGATCTCGTTCGGTGTGGAACCGTGGCCGTAAGAGAAATCGAAGTAGCTGCGGGCGTCCTTCAGGTAGCGGCGGCCGGAAAATTGCATCGACTTTGAGGTTCCGGCGGTGCCGGGGGTAAAGTAGCCCCGACCGGAAAACAGCCAGTCGCCGTAGTACTTCGAGAGCGCCACGGTGTAGACATTTACGGGCGAAGTGAAGCCCAGTCGGCGGAAGCCGCCGGTTGCTTCAAAGCCCTTACCCAGCGACTGGTAGAGATCCACGCCGGTACGATAGCGCGGGTAAAGGACGGCTTCGGGTGAGAAGCCCACATTGACGTAGGCGTAGGTTCCTTTGCGGATGCCTGGGTAGAAATCGACTTCGAGCTGGTTGCCGAAGGAACCGAAGCGGCTGGCACCGGAGTAGCGTCCAATCAGGGAGCCGACTTTCGTCGAGCGCCGTAGTGCCAGTTGAGTCTCATCCCGATTGCCGATGCCGTCGGAGAACCATTCGTGCGAGTGGCGAACCGAGACTTCCCAGAGCTGCGGCATTTCGCCGAGACTGGCGCGGAGGTTGAAGGCATCGTGGTGGGCGGGATCAACCTCCAGCAGACGGTCGAGCACCGCGAGGGCTTCGGCACGGCGATTCAGGTCTTTCAGGGCGCGGGCGTGGGCGTAGAGGATGTCGGTGTCGTTGGGGCGGGCTTTGACGAGTGGCTGGAGAAGATCCTCCGCTTTTCCCGGATGCTCGGTCCAGAGCTCAACGTTCGCCAGAGCCTGTTGCGCATCCCCGTTTTTCGGGCTGTCCACCAGGGCGCGGGAGAGCTCGGCGCGAGCTTTCACATAGTCGCCCTCCCAGGCGAGGATGGTGCCGTAGACGACGCGGGCATCCACATCTTCCGGTTCAACAGTCAGCCGACGGACCAGGAGTTGCAGCGCCTCGGCGCGCTTCCCGGCTATTGCAAGACGGCGCGCCTCGGCGGGTACATCGTCGGCAACCAGCAGGCCCGCAGTCAGACAGAAAACGACGGCTAATGGTAATGAATGCAGATACCGTATCAGATAGCTCTCCAGCTACCAATCTACAGCCTTTATATTGTGTTCAGGAGACCAATTGTCAGTACTGAGCGGAAAGAGGGTTGCAGTAGCGGGGCTGGAAGCCGCGGTCGCGTCACGAATTGTGGCCGCACTGGATGGGGCGGATGCGTTTTGCCGCCGTATTCCGGACCTGGATGCGGTCCCCGGGTCGACCGCTCTGGTGAAGTACGACATGATGGTGGCCTCCACGAATATAGCGGCATCCTGGTTTGACAAGTCCCGCCGCCGGATGGAGCGCTCGCTGCTGGTAGTGGGAACCAGCGCGGACCTGGAGCAGCAGGTGGTGGGGCTGTCGGGGCGAGATATCGACTTCATGCTGGAGACGGCGGCCGAAGACGAAATCCGGTTGCGCGCGGAAAGGCTGCTGGTCGCCGGCGCGGGGCGACCGAATCAGGCCGTTGGGAGAGCGCCAATTGTGGTGATTGCCGACGACGATGTCACGGTCTCGGCGCTGGTCCGGCAGCTTTTGGTCTCCGATGGCATGACCTGCCATTCCGTAGCGGATGGCCCAGGCACGCTGACGATGGTGAAGGAGATTCGCCCCGATGTTCTGGTGCTGGACGTCCAGATGCCGGGAATGACGGGCTTTGAGGTTTTGTCAGCCGTGAAAGCCGAGGCGGAGACGGCGGGGACACGC
>CANIHR010000459.1 GCA_947467185.1 Bryobacterales bacterium | reverse complement strand
GAAAAGCGCCGCCTCGCCGCCGAGAAAGCGGCTGACCTCGAACGCCTCAAATCCCAGGCCCGCAAAGAAATCGCCGACCTCGAAGCCCGCTCCAGCCGCAAACCAGTCACCAAAGATGAAAAGGTGGTCGATTGGGACGATGTCCACGCCTCCGCCACCGTCGATGGCACCATCCTGAAAGCCGATTGCGTCGGCAAGGAACTCCGCGTCGATATTCGCGACGCCGCCGGCAAAATCCTCCGCTTCCGCGCCGTCACCACGGAGCAGATGGAGATCCGCGGCAACGATGGCCACCTCAACTGCGGCCCCCAGAAGCCTCGCCCCGTCACCATCGGCTACAAGCCCCTCCCCGGCGACAAGACCTGGACGGGCGACCTCTACACAATCGACCTTCGCTGATGATCACCGGGGCCCTCAAGCGCCTGATCGGAGCCGATCGGCCAAAAGTCATAGCCATTCTCGCCGTCACCCGCGAAGAAGCCGCTTCCTGCCTCGCGCACGCCCACACTGCCGGAACAGACCTCCCCATCCGCGTCTGGTGCGAAGAATCCGGCGACTCACCCGCCCAGGTCAAACGCGAATTCCGCCGGATCTGGCCCGCCCTCACCATCGTTTCGTGGTCAGGAAAAGCGCCCGGCAAATCCGGCTCCGTTGCTCTGAAACTCCTCCCCCTCCGCACGCCCCCGTTCCGCGTCGTCGTCCGCAATGAAGCAGGAGGCTTTTTCCCCGGCCGCCCCGGCCCCATCCTCAACCACGCGACCCGCCGTTTCCGCGACTTTCTCGTTGCCGCCGCCATCCGCACCGGCGAAACCTCTCACTCGGCCGCCTACCGCGCTGGGCAGCGCCTCCGCGACGTCGCGAAACTCCTCTGGTCCCTCGTCTTCCGCGCCGCCGACCGCCTCTGGAGCGCCCTCTTGGCCCTTCTGGCCCTCCTCGCACCCCTCGTCTGGCCCCTGGCCAAGGCGGCCCTGAACAAAGCCGGTGGCACCCACCCTCACCCCTTCGATCTCGATCCCGCCCCCGACCTCACCGCCCTCGAATTCCCGGCCCCCGACCGCCGCTGGCGTCGGACGCGCCTCGTTCAGGCCCTCGAAGCCTCCACTGCCACTTTCGTCGTCTTCCGCCACCCCCAGTGCAACGCCGACGTGCTGCCCCTCCTCGAAGCCGCCGCCAAAACCAACGCCTTCGCCCTCGCCCGCCAGGCCGCCTACACCGGTTGGCGCAAACGCATCACCACGCGCCACCCCTTCCGGATCCTGCAGCCCGGCGAAATCTCCAGAGTTCTCTCCCCGGCCTCCTCGCTCCTGGTCATCCGCCGCGACGCCCTCCTCCGCTTCGGTCTCCCCCGCGCCTTCACCTTCGGCGCTGCCCTCGAACTCCTCTACCGCCAGGCCGCCGCCTTCGGCCTCAAAAGCTACGTTCTCGGCGGTACTGAAACCCTCGCGCAGGAACCCGCCATGGCGCTCGAAGACGTCGAATTCGCCCTCCGCCGCCAACCCCTCGAACCGCGTCATCCCGCCCTATCCCGCGGCAACATCGCCACCTCCCTCGACTCCCCCGGTTTCCGCGGTAAGCACCGCGTCCTCGTCGTCTCTCCCTACCTCCCGTTCCCCCTCTCCCACGGTGGCGCCGTCCGCATCTACAATCTTTGCCGCGAACTCTCCCCCGAAATTGATTTCATCCTTGCCTGTTTTCGCGAAGCCAATGAAACCGTCCACTACAACGAACTCCATCAGGTCTTCCGCGAAGTCCTTGTGGTTGATATCGACGAAAAATTCGCCGACCCCAAAGTTCCGCGGCAAGTTCGTGAATACCGCAACTCCGCGATGATGGCCCTCATCGCACTCCGTGGAGACTTCGACTTCCTCCAGGTCGAGTACACCCAGATGGCCGAGTACCTCGTCTGGGCCCCCAATCGCCCCGTCCTCCTGGTCGAGCACGACATCACTTTTTCTCTCCACCGCCAACTCGCCGAAAGCACCGGGAGCGAGTTGGCCCGCGAAGAGGCCCGCCTCTGGCAGGCGTTCGAAGAAAGAGTGCTGAAAACTACCCTCAACGTCTGGACCATGTCCGGCCAGGACCGAGATCTCGCCATCGCCCACGGAGCCTACCGCGACCACACCTTTGTCGTCCCCAACGGAGTCGATCTCACTCGCTTCCATCCCCTTCCCAAAACGAACCCCAACCCCGCCGTCCTCTTTGCCGGTTCCTTCCGCCATCTCCCCAACCTGCTGGCCTTCGAAACCCTCCGCGACACCATCTTCCCCGCGGTCCGCGCGCAACACCCCACCGCCACCCTCCACGTCATCGCCGGCCCCGACCACACCCAGGCTGCCCACCTCGCCAACAAATCCCGGCTCCTGGAACCAGCCCCGGGCATTACCATCGAAGGCTTCGTCTCCGACGTCCGCCCGGCCTATCAGGAATGTGATGTGGTGGTGATCCCGCTGCCGGTGTCTGCGGGTACGAATATCAAGCTGATGGAGGCGATGGCCTGCGGTCGAGCTGTCGTCAGCACGCCCGTTGGCTGCACTGGCCTGGAGTTGAAAAATGAGGAGGATTTGCTGATTCGCGAACTCGGCCCGGAATTTGCCGCTGCCATTTCGGCGTTATTAACCGATACGAAACGCTGCCGGGAAATGGGCCAAACCGCACGCCAAACCGCTGAAAACCGCTTCGGCTGGCACGCCATCGCCCGCGAAGCGATGAAGCACTACAGAACACTACTTCCCCTCTAGCCCCGGTAAGCCGATACACTGGTTACACCGCCACAGTGACCGAATGACTAAACCCTACCATGAAATGAACGCCGCTGAGCGGCTCGCGACCCGCATCGCCAAGAACCGTGAGATCGAAGAGAAGATCCAGGCCGCGCCCGTGGCAGTGGAAAAGCCCAAGCGCCGCAAGACCGCTGCCGATGTCCGCACTGCCTCCAAGAACAACACTCTCGATAAGTTCCACGAGATCCGCAAGTCGCACGGCATCGACGCCGCTTCCGAATACCTCCGCAATCTGAGGAACGAAGAGGCCAGCTAGCTCGTGACCCGCCGGACGTTCACGGTCAGCGCTGCCGCCGCTGCTTTCACTGGCCTTGCCGCCGGCGAACCCCGGCCCGTGTTCGCCTACGTCGGTTGTTACACCACGCCGCAGCGCAAAGGCCGCGGCGATGGCATCCACGTCTATCGCGTCGATCCCCGCTCCGGTGCCTGGACCCAGACTCAGGTCCTCACCGGACTGGTCAATCCGTCATTCCTCGTTATGGCCCCCGGCGGGAACACCCTCTACTCCGCCCATGGTGATGAACAGTACGCCACCGCGTACTCGATCGACCCGGCCACCGGCAACATCAAAGTCCTCAACCAGGGCGCGACCGGCGGCAACAACGGTGCGCATCTCAACATCAGTCCCAATGGCAAGTTCCTCCTGGTGGCGAACTACATCTCCGGCACCGTGGCGGTTCTCCCGGTCCGGTCCGATGGTGGCCTCGCCGATTTCACCCAGCTCGTAACCCTCGAAGGTACCCCCGGCCCCCACCGCGTCGAGCAACCCGGACCCCACCCCCACCAGATCGTCTTCGACCCCACCGGCAAGTTCGTGCTCATTCCAGACAAAGG
>CANIHR010000458.1 GCA_947467185.1 Bryobacterales bacterium | reverse complement strand
TAATCGTTCCCGCCAATCAACTCGCGAAACCGGGCAAAGCCCGCCCGACTGACCGGAGTTTGCGTTCCGTCCGCCAGCACCGCCAGCCAGGTGTCTTTTGTATTTGGGTCGATTCGCACAATTTTCTGAATGTTCACGAGGTATGACCGGTGCGTGCGCAGGAACCGCTGTGGATCCAGCGCCGCTTCCAGGCTCCCGATCGTCTGTTGTTTCATCCAGTTCTTCCCCTCGCTCCGCAATGACACGTAATCGTCCTGCGCCTCCGCGTAGTCGAGTTTGTTGACTGGAATCACCTGAACTCTTGGACCGTCTTTCACGACAATCCGTTCCAAAAACTCTCCGGGCCGCCGGGATGCCTGTTTCAGCTCATAAGCCGCCACGGTCTCGGGAGGCGCTGCTCCCAACCGGCCCCGAACTCTCGCCAAAGACGCTTCGAGCCGTGTCGCGCTGAACGGCTTCAGAAGATAATCTACCGCCGCCGCCTCAAACGCCCGCATTGCATATTCGTCGAACGCCGTCACAAACACAACGGCTCGCGCTTCTGTGGCAAGTTCCAGCACTTCGAAACCATCCAACTTCGGCATTTGCACGTCCAGGAATGCCACATCGGGCTTCGCTTCATGGATCGCCTTCACTGCTTCGAAGCCATTCGTGCATTCAGCCACAATCTCAATCCGCCCGTCCCGCAACAAATGTTCCCTCAGGACCCTTCGCGCCAGATCCTCATCATCGGCGATCACCGCCCGCAACTTCATACCGTCTCCCCTCGCCCCATCGGAACCCGCACCGTCACCTGGTACCACTCCTCCCTCGCTTCAATGTCCATCCTCGCGCCCGAACCATACCTGGACGCCAGCCTTTCCCGTATGTTTCGCAACCCCAGACCATTCTTCCCCGTTGAGGGTGATTCCGGGTCAAACGGGTTCCCGATTCGGAACCACAGTTGCCCGTGCTCTACGCCTCCCTCCAGCACAATCTCGCCGCCCTCCGCCATCATGGCCACGCCGTGCTTCACCGCATTCTCCACCAATGGTTGGATGATCAATGGCGGCACCTCCGCCGCACTACACTCGTCCCCGATCGCCGCACGTACCCGCAGTCGCCCACCAAAACGAACCTTTTCCACATCCAGATACATCTGCGTCAGCGCCAGCTCTTCACGAAACGGAACGCTCGTGCGCTCTCCCAGCCGCAGCGAGGTTCGCAGAAAATCCGCCAGCCGGATACACATCTCCCGGGCCTGTTCCGCATCCACAGCCGTGAGCGCGCTGATGGAATTCAGGCTATTAAAGAGGAAGTGCGGATTGACTTGCGCCTTCAGCGCACGCAACTGTGCCTCGCGTGCCAGCACTTCTGCCCGCCGCGAGGCCTCCATCTCCAGCCAGGCATAATGCAGAGCAACCGCCAGCAGGTACAACATCGCGAACATTGCCTGCAGTACCGGGGCCGATACTCCGAGGCCATCCCCAAACTCGGGGAATGTAGTTGCCAGCGCGGAAGTGACCAGTCGCCCCACTACGGTTACCAGTCCCGAAATTCCGATTGCCGGCACTACGTGGTTGAAGGCCAGTTTCGTCCAGGCAGAAGACCTCAGCGGCAAACTCCGGCACACATAATACGGCGCCAGACAAACGATAGCCAGCAGCAGGGTTACCGGCACCGTCCACGCGATAACCGCCAACAGGGGCCATCGCCCGGCCAGGTTGGCGGCCATGCCGAGGATGGCGCCCAACGGTATCCAGGCCGCCAGATACGCAGCCACTCTCCGGCCGTTGCTCAGAATCGGGTGCATTAATTCAGCAGCACCACCGCGCCGAAAGCCACGCCGCCTCGAATCACCAGAACGGGAGCCTGAATACCCGGCTCCGGACGGGGCGGGATAGTCTTGTCCTCAAACTGCCCAAAAGCCGCACTGCCTTCTATCGAGACTTTCCAGTGCTCAGGCAGCCGGATTTCGATACCACCAAAAGCCGCATTCGTCTCCAGTACCACTCGCCGCGCCTCATTCGAAATCTCGGCCCGCCGCAGGTCGATCTCAATTCCGCCAAACGTCGCCGAAAGTTCGCCACCCTCAAATGCGGGCGATTCCACCCGGCGCTTCACGGAACTGAACAGTGCAAACTCCCGCAGACGGTGTTCGGTGCTGTGTGACTCGGAGGAACTTCCAAAGTTCGTACCGCTATTGCTGAACTTGTCGATAAACGGAGCCCACTGCAACCGGTGCACCAGCATGACGACTCCGGCGGCGATGAGCGCCAGCGGCCATAGGACATTTCCATGAATATGCAGGACCCCCAGTTCCCGCAGACCAAGCAGGATGCCGCCCAGAATCGCAGCCCCCGACCAAATCCGGACCGTCAGACTGGTCGTCCGCATCGCCGTCATCGCGCCATACGCTACCAGCGCTGCCGGCCAGATCATTTTGGTAGCACTGAAGGGCAGAATGTCGAGGTTGTCCACAAACATCAGGCTGCCGGCGATCACCAGGAACATGCCGAGAATCATGCCGGGCTTCACCGGACTGTCACCAAAGCGCATATCGAACTGTACCCTCTGCCTGCTGCTGTTCATAAAGACTCCGGTGCGCGGCCTTTTCTCGTCCACAGAAACACCTCCTCCAGTCCGGTCGCGATCAGCGTCACCGGCCAGTAGCTCCACACCCGCCACTGCGGTAGCAGTCCCCATCCGCTCATCAGTGAAACCGTAAACATCAGCGCCAGCAGCAGCGGAATCATCAGAACACCTGGGTAATAAACTCTCAAGTACGTTTGCCCTCAATGCGATGGTAGGGCGGGGTAGGGCACTAGGTCAGCAGGAATTCGGTGAATGCCTCCCGGCTACCGGCGAACGCCGAAGTCAGCATCGAAATCAACGATGGTCGCGCCCCAGCCACCCGCTTCCGCCGGAGCATCTGCGAATCGCACCACTCCGGGTGTCCGCCCGAGGACCTTTCGCACCGCCTCCCGTTGAACGCCAATTCCTCGTCCGTGAATGATCCGAACACAGGAGAAGCCCAGCGCCAGGACCTCTTCCAGATATGCCTCCACAACTCCCGTAACATCTCGGGGAGGGATGCTGTGCAGATCCAGAACATCGGTAATTTCCAGGCGGATCGGTTCTTCGTCGTTCATATCGAAAATAAAAAACCCGGCCGCCAGGAGGGCGACCGGGTTTCTCTTTAAAGTGCTTGCGCACCTGATGTGCTTTTACCTACGTAGTAGGCTGGGGCTTATACTCCGCGACAGTTTGTTCGATCTGGTCTTTCAGCTGTAGCTTGAGTTTTTTCAGACGATGTTCCTCGACCTCTTCAGCTGGCGAGAGGGCGTGCTTGGCTTCCAGTTCGGCCACCAGGACGTCGTACTGGTGGTGCTGTTCAACCAATGCTCGGAATTGTTCATCCGTCTGCATCAGATGCGCTTTGATTTCGTCTTGTTCGTTCCGTTCCATTCTGGGCATCTCTCCTTCGTGGAGTTGCTCGCCCGCCGCTTTCGGAACCCGCGGTCGGGTGGGTAGCTTCACTTCAATTTTCAACTACTATCAGGCTTCGCCGGACTACTCCCGCCCGACATCCGCACTGTATCATGAACATCTTTTCATGACAACCGCCTAGACCGTACCG
>CANIHR010000457.1 GCA_947467185.1 Bryobacterales bacterium | reverse complement strand
AGTCACAGGTGCTGTACAACCTGTACCGGGCCAAAAACCAGGCGATGAAGCTGGATCGGATTCTTCTTGTGGAAGGCTACATGGACGTGATCGGCGCGACCCAGGCTGGCGCGACCGAGGCGGTGGCGACCTGCGGCACGGCGCTGACCGTGGAGCAGATTCGGGCCATGAAACGGCATTCGCAGAACCTGCACCTCAACTTCGACCCGGATTCAGCCGGCGCGAAGGCGGCGGAACGGTCGATTGCGGCGCTGTTAGACGAGAACATGCGCATCCGGATCGTGGAACTGGATGGCGGGCTGGATCCGGATGAATACTGCAAGGAGTATGGTGCGGCAGCGTATCTGGAAAAGGTTGCCAAAGCGAAGGCCTACTTCTACTGGCTGGCGGACCGGGCTCGGGGCAAGTTTGATATGCGCGATCCGCAGGGGCGCGTAGATGCTTTCAAGTTCCTGATCCCGTCGATTCATGGTCTGCACGACCAGATTGAGCGCGCCGCGGTGGCGCAGGATATTGCGAATTACCTGGGGCTGGAAAAAGGCCTGGTGCTGGACCAGTTCCGCAAGCTGGCGCTGGATCGGGCGAGCCGACAGCCAACGAAAACCGCCGACCCGGCGCGGGCAACCGACCGCATGCTGCTGGTGATTCTGCTGACCGAACCTGAGGCGCGGGAGAACCTGCTGGCGTCTCTGGCGACTTTGAATTCATGGCGGCGATTTACCACCGCAGCGATTTTTGAAACCCTGCTGGGGATGCACGCCAATGGCGACGCCATCAGCTACGAGACGCTGCATGCCCGGCTGCAGCCGAGTCTGCAGGAACTGCTGGCGTCCATTGTGCTGTCGCGCGACGATACGCCTCAGCCTTCTGTGGATGATGCCTATTCGTGTCTGGAGGCGCTCGCGCGTCACGAAGCGGAGCAAATGGTGCGCGATTTGAAGGATCAGATTCGGGCCGCCGAAAGGGAGGGCCGCTTCGATGAGGCCTTCGCACTAATGAAGCGTTTGTCTGAAATGTCCCGTTCTCCGGGCGAATCACGCTAATAGATTCAGGGGGCTGTAACGCTTTCCGGGTTCCGGTCACTCACAAATAGAAGGGTTTCCGAGCGCCTTTGGAGCGCCGATTTTGACGGTCAAATTTCGGTGTACAATGAACCCAAAAGCGCGTAATCGGTGAATCCGTTTTAGCGGGAGAGTGCCAGTTTTGGCCGAAGAAGATAACTTCGAAGCTGTCGACCCGCTTGCCAGGGTGAGCAAGGAACGCGGACTCGCGCTCTTTGAGAGCGAACTGATCCCGCCCGATATTGAAGAACTGGCGCTGGATGCCGCGGAAGGCGGCCTCGATGACAAGCTCGACGATCGTCCACCTGAGGACGCCGAAGAAGTTTTTGAGGTCGACGGTCTCGACAAGACGCACGATCCGGTTCGGCTGTATCTGCGGGAGATGGGGTCGGTGGCGCTGCTCAGCCGTGAAGGTGAAGTTGGCATCGCACAGCGCATGGAGCGTGGTCAGGTTCGTGCCCGGCGGCTTCTCACTCGTTGTCCCCTGGTGATCGCAGAGATCATTCGGCTGGGTGAGGATGTCCGGTGCGGTGCGACGCCAGCGCGCGAGCTGTTGCTATTCAGCGAACCGCTGCCGACCGAGGCAGCCTGGGATGCGGGTGGCGCGGAATTGATCACCACCTGCAATGAGCTGGCCGTGCTGCGTAAGAAGTTTCTGGCGCAGAAACAAAAGCTGGTGGCGTTCCCGCGCCCGACCAAGCCGAAGCAGAACCAGAGGATGCGCTGGGAACTGGGTCGCATGGCGGTGGATATTTCGCGGAAGGCCTGCGCGATTCGTTTCCAAAGCAGTGTGATTCGCGACCTGATCGGTAAACTGCGCGAAGCGGTGGACCGGCTGAGGCCCATTGAGAATCGCATCTCCCGGAACCAGCGTCTGATTGAAGCGGCGGGAAATTCCACGGGAGAGCATGCCCGTGAACTGAAGCGCGAACACAGACACCTTCTGCAGCAACTGGAGAATCTGGAGCTTGAGTACGAGTCGCCTGCCACAGAGCTGCGACGTTCCCTGGAACTGGTGATGCGGTTCGAGCGCCAGGCGGATGCGGCGCGGCAGGAGCTAATTGAGGCGAATCTGCGGCTTGTTGTGAGTATCGCGAAACGCTACAACAATCGCGGCCTGCAGTTCCTGGATCTGATTCAGGAGGGCAATATTGGGCTGATGAAGGCGGTTGAGAAGTTCGAGTATCGGCGTGGCTATAAGTTCTCGACGTATGCGACGTGGTGGGTGCGGCAGGCGATCACGCGTGCGATTGCCGACCAGGCGCGCACCATCCGCATTCCCGTGCACATGATCGAGACGATCAACAAGCTGATCCGGACATCGCGGGCGATGGTGCAGGAACTGGGGCGCGAGCCGACGAACGAAGAACTGGCGGAGCGCATGGAACTGCCGGTGCACCGGATTCGGCGGGTGATGCGGGTGGCTCAGGAACCGGTATCGCTGGAAACACCGGTGGGCGAAGAGGACGAATCGCACCTGGGGGACTTCATTGTTGACCAGGCGCACAAGTCGCCTTCTGAGCACATGATCAACCTGAATCTGAATGAGCAGACGGCGGAAGTGCTGAAAAGCCTGTCGCCCAGGGAAGAGAAGATCATTCGGATGCGGTTCGGCCTGGACGACGGCAGCGAGCACACGCTGGAAGAAGTAGGCCAGAATTTCCAGGTCACGCGGGAGCGGATCCGGCAGATTGAAGCCAAGGCGTTGCGCAAACTGCGGCACCCGAGCCGGAGTCTGCGGCTGAAGACGTTTCTGGAAGAAGTCTAGTTTTGTGTGACATCCACCACTTCCCGGTAGAATAGGACTACCGTGGCAATTTGCTATATTGATGCGTTTTCCGGCCTGGCCGGAGACATGCTGGTGGGTGCGTTCGCTGATGCGGGCGCCAGCCGGGATGCGATCACGGCCGCTTTGACTGGTCTCGCGACCGGAGGTTCGGTTAGCTGGGACACCGTGCAGCGTCGGGGCATTGCCGCAACCAAATTTCGTGTTTCGGTGGATGAACCGCAGAAGCACCGGCATCTGAGCGGAATTCTGAAGATGATCCACGCGGCGGACCTGCCGCAGCGGGCGAAAGAGAATGCCGAGTTGGTCTTTCAGGCGCTGGCGAAGGCCGAATCGGCCGCCCATGGGGTGAGCATCGAGAAGGTTCACTTCCACGAGGTGGGCGCGGTGGATTCGATCTGTGATGTGGTGGGAGCGTGTCTGGCGCTGGAACTGCTGGGTGTGGACGAGGTGTATTGCTCAGCCGTGAATGTGGGCTCGGGCACGGTGAATACCGAACACGGCGTACTGCCTGTTCCGGCTCCGGCGACCGCTCGGTTGCTGGAAGGGCGCCCGGTGTACTCGCGGGGCCCCGCCATGGAACTGACGACCCCGACGGGCGCGGCTTTTGTGACGGCGCTGGCAACGGGGTTTGGCTCCATGCCGGCGATGACGATCCGGAGTTCAGGCTACGGGGCAGGGGACCGTGATTTCCGCGAACATGCCAATGTGGTGCGGGTGCTGGTGGGCGAAGGCTCCGGCGCGACGGAAGCGACCACGGTGGAAGTGATTGAAGCAAATCTGGATGACTCGTCGCCGCAGGTTGT
>CANIHR010000456.1 GCA_947467185.1 Bryobacterales bacterium | reverse complement strand
CGAAGCCGGAAGGTCGCAATGTCAGGTTGCCCAAATGGGCCTCGATAGCTTCAGCGCCGGTCAGAATCGGAGTGAAGCAAATCATGGACAGGGTGATTAGCTTGGTAACGATTTTGTAACAATATCATCCCGTGCAGTTCCCTACTTTAGGATGGACCAGCGTCGTATAGAATAGCCCTCAGCTTCAAATGACTTTCACCCGAATCCTTCTTGCCCTTACAGTGGCCACGTGCGCCATCACCGCCGCTACCTCACGCTCTACGCGTGACGGCGTCTTTTCGAAGGCGCAGGTCACCCGTGGCCGGACCATCTACAACGAAGAATGCGGCAAATGCCATGGTGAAAACCTCGGTGGCGGCGAAGGGGCTCCGGCGCTGGCTGGCACTGAGTTCCTCGCCAAATGGCAGGGGAAACCGCTCGAACCCCTGTTTGAACGTACCCGCGCCACCATGCCGGCCGATGACCCTGGTCATCTCAGCCGTCGCCAGGTGGCCGACGTGGTCGCCTACATGCTGAGCGCCAGTGAACTTCCGGCCGGCGAGAAAGACCTGGAAACGACCGCCGAAGCGCTGAGCGATATCAGGATTGAGGCCAAAAAATGAAGCCACGTATCGCTGCATCTCTCTTATTTTGTTCCACTCTGGCGTTCGCCCAGCAAGGCGCGAAGAATGGCGACTGGCTCTACTACGGCGCCGACGCAGGCACCACCAAGTACTCCTCGCTTGACCAGATCAACCCCTCCAATGTGAAGGAACTGAAGGTCGCCTGGCGCTGGAAGGCGGAGAACTTTGGCAAACGTCCTGACATCAACTGGGAAGTCACTCCTCTTGCCATCGGAGGCGTTCTTTACGCCACCGCAGGTTCCCGCCGCGACGTCGTCGCACTTGACGGAGCCACCGGCGAAACTCTTTGGATGTACCGCCTGGATGAAGGCGCACGCGGCAGCACGGTCGCGCGGCCCCAGAATCGCGGCGTTGCTTACTGGACCGATGGCAAAGGCGATGACCGCATCCTCCTCATCACCCCCGGCTTCCAACTCGTGGCCCTTAACGCGAAAACCGGCCATGTGATTCCCGCCTTCGGCAAAACCGGCCTCGTCGATTTGACCGAAAACCTCGACCGTGCCACGGTGAAGCCCGGTTCCATCGGCTCCAGTTCTCCCGCCATCGTGGTGGGCGACGTGATCGTGGTTGGTGCCGCTCTCAACGCTGGCGCCAGCCCCACCTCCATGACCAACGTTCCGGGCTACATCCGCGGTTACAACGTCCGCACCGGTAAGCTCGTCTGGACTTTCCACACCGTCCCGCAGCCAGGCGAATTCGGCAACGAGACCTGGGAAAAGGATTCCTGGAAATACTCCGGCAACACCGGCGCCTGGGTCCCTCTGACGGCTGATCTGGAACTTGGCTATGTCTACGTCCCGGTCGAAACGCCCACCAGCGATTTCTACGGCGGCCATCGTCCCGGCGATAACCTGTTCTCCGACAGCCTCGTCTGTCTTGACGCCAAAACGGGCAAGCGTGTCTGGCACTTCCAGCTAGTCCACCATGACGTTTGGGACTTTGACGGCGTCGCGGCCCCGATGCTCCTCGATATCACAGTTGGAGGCAAGAAAGTCAAGGCGGTGGCCACCGTCAGCAAGCAGGCGTTCACTTACGTTTTTGATCGCGTGACAGGCGTACCGGTTTGGCCCATTGTCGAAAAGCCGGTTCCGCAGTCCGATGTCCCTGGCGAAAAGATGTCCGCCACCCAGCCCTTCCCCACGAAACCTCTGCCGTTCGATGTCCAGGGCACTTCCCATGATGTTCTGATCGACTTCACGCCCGAGGTGAAGGCTGCCGCGATCAAGATCGCGGATACCTACAAGCTTGGTCCCCTGTTCACCCCGCCCATCGTCGCCGATACCAACGGCAAGCGCGCCACGCTGATCCTGCCCTCTCACGTCGGAGGTTCCAACTGGCAGGGCGGCGCTGTCGACCCTGAGACCGGCATGCTCTACGTCTCGTCCGTTAACAACGCTGATCCGCTGGCACTCTCCAAAGGTGACCCGAAACGAACCGACGTTGCCTACACCGGTGGGAGCCGCAGCGGGACTGCAACACCCGGTACCGGTGGACCGGGCACGGAACTGAACATCGCACGCATTGCCCCGACCGGGAACATCGGCCCCGAGGGCCTGCCTATCGTGAAGCCGCCATGGGGCCGCATCGTCGCTATTGACCTAAACACGGGCGATCACGCCTGGATGATTCCCAATGGCCGTACTCCTGATTACGTGAAGAATCATCCCCTGCTCAAGGGCGTCGATCTCAGCAATACTGGCCGGCCTTCCCGCGCCCCGCTGATGGTGACGAAGACCCTGCTGTTCAGCGCAGACGGCTCCAACCTCTTCAATGCCGTCGCCGGCGGTGGTGGCAATACCTTCCGCGCCCATGACAAGAAGACTGGTGCCACCTTGTTCGAAATCGACCTGCCTGCTTCCGCTACCGGAATCCCGATGACTTATCTGGCCGATGGTCGCCAGTTCGTGGTCGTCGCGGTCGGTGCCACCGGTATTGCGGCCGAATTGGTAGCCCTCGCGCTGCCGTAACATGCGACTCGCGCTGATCTCGGATATTCATGGCAACGCCATCGCCCTTGAGGCGGTGCTTGCTGAGATTGACCGCGAGGGCGTGGACCAGATCATCTCCCTGGGAGACGTTGCGCCACTGGGTAGTCAGCCCCGCGAGGCTCTCGATATCCTCCGTGATCGAGGGATCCCCAGTGTCCTGGGTAACCACGACGAGTTCCTTCTCGTCCCTGATTTGATTTATCAGTACGCCACCGGTGCCCCGATCGAAACGGCTGTATCCTGGTGTCGCGAGCAACTGCGGCCGGGTGACTTTGACTATCTGCGGACCTTCCAGCGAGAAATCGAAGTCCCCCTCGGAGACAGTGCCTGTCTGCGCCTCTTCCACGGCTCGCCGCGCTCCCACATGGAAATGCTGCTGGCAACCACGCCGCCTGATGAACTCGAAACCATGCTGGCCGGACGAAAGGGCTCTCTCCTCGCCGGGGGCCACACCCACATTCAGATGTTTCGGCAGCATCGCGGGCAGTTGCTGCTCAACCCCGGCAGCGTCGGCATGCCTTTCCTGGAGCACATCGGCGTGAATCCAACCGCACCGCCACGGATTCTGGCGCATGCTGAATACGCGATCGTAACCGCGGAACGCGCCCGTATCTCGGTGGATCTGCGTCGCCTGCCGCTTGACCGAAAGCGTCTGCGCGAAGCTGCCCTTGCCTCTGAGGTTCCACTGCGGGGCATGCTCGCCGCCCAATACGCCTGACCGAACCGCTTACTTCTTCACAGGCAGGATTGTCTTGTTGCTGAGGATGTCGCCCTGCTCAATCAGCAGGTCCAGGTTTCCATCGGGTGCCGCATCCGGAACCTTGAAGTTAACCTGGAACAGCCCCACCAGTCCAGGCGTCAGACCGACGAACTGCACCGGAGCGTCCAGTCCGTTCAGCGTCAGTTTGAGCGGTACCGTGGGGTGCGCGAGAATATCGCCCGGCGAAGCCTGGCCGGTCCCCGGTTCGTTATCAGTCACACCCAAACCCGACATGTAGAAGATCACAATCTCGCCCGGTTTCGCCGGACTCTTGCTATCCAGTACGAGCGAGCCATCCAGATGCTGTGCGAT
>CANIHR010000455.1 GCA_947467185.1 Bryobacterales bacterium | reverse complement strand
GAGGCCACCCGTTCCACTTCCTCAATGGTCAGTTCCTTCTGCGTTCGCGACCCTTGTTTCAGCGCCCCAAGCTTACTCCCATCAATGAACAAGATCTCACCACAGCGCCTCCGGAACCCCTCCGCGCCACCGCGGTTCTTCGACAAGAACCAAAGCGCACAAGGAATCTGGGTGTTCGCAAATAGTTGTCCAGACAGACGTACAATGCAGTCCACATAGTCCGCATCCACGAGTGCCTGGCGAACCTCGCGTCGAGCCATTTCGCCGTTTGAAACCTCTCCGGCCGCCATCACGAACCCCGCCGAGCCGGTGTCCTTCAAGTGGTAGAGGAAATGCAACATCCACATCGTATTAGCGTTGCGGGGTGAAAGCGTGACCCGCCGGTCTCCGATCAGCAATCGGGGGTCCTGCGTAGGGACCCTGTCCGCGCCCCAGCCGTTTTCCCCCTTGCTCCCGTCGTTGAATGGCGGGTTGGCGATGAGGTAATCCGCCTTCACGTCGGCGAGCTTGTCGTTGAAATAGGAGTTGCCGAGTTCGATCCTGCCATTCAGGCCGTGGATAAAGAGGTTCATGCGGCAGAGGCGGTAGGTGAAGTCCTTGCTCTCCTGGCCGACGAAGCTGAGTTCGTGGCTGTGTTTGGTGAACTCGTCGGCCTGGACGAACATGCCTCCAGAGCCGCAGCAGGGGTCCATGACGATGCCGCGTTCGGGTTCGAGCATGGCGACGAGGGTTTTGACGATGGACGACGGGGTGAAGTACTCGCCGCCGCGCTTGCCTTCGCTGGAGGCGAACTCGCCGATGAAGTATTCGTAGACGCGGCCGATGACGTCCTCGCCGCCGTGGTCCTTTTCGAAGATGTCTTTGGAGAAGAGGTTGATGAGGGAACTGACGTTCTCGCGGTCGAGGTTGGAGCCGGCGTAGATGCGGGGGAGGAGGCCTTTGAGTTTGTCGGGGTAGGTGTTTTCGAGTTGTTCGAGGATGTCGTCGAGGCGGACCTTGATGTCATTGGCCTGGGCGTGGGTGAGGATGTTCTGCCAGCGGGCGTTTTCGGGGACGATGAAGGCTCCGGCGCGGCGGTATTCGTCGGGGTCTTCGAGGATGTCACGGGCGTGGGCGGGGTTGGTGGTGTGGTAGTCGGAGGCGGGGTCGGCGATGAGGGCCTGGAGTTCGGCGCGGCGGCGTTCGTAGCGGAGGGAAAGGAAGCGGAGGAAGATGATGGGGAGGACGTAGCGTTTGTAGTCGGCGGGTTCGATGGCGCCGCGGAGGTTGACGGCGGCCTGCCAGAGTTCGGCGGTGAGTTCGGCGATGCCGCCGGAGCCGGGGGTGGGGGACTTTTTGGATTTCGATTTGGGTGTTGCGGTTTTGGCCATGGTTGGGTTGGAACGGGCGTCGAGGACGCTCAGAACCTGATTGTACATGGGCGCGGGGGGAGGCGGCGGGGCGACGGCCCGCGCGGGCGCGACAGGCCCAAGCTGTTGTATTTCAACGCGGTAGGGGCGGGCTTGTTCAGGGGCTAAACAGGGGTCCCTGGTAGTGCGCTAAACGTTGCTAGAATACGGGAACAATGAAGGCGCAATTGCCGGGCACAGACGCTACCATCTGGATGGAAGACTCGGCGATGGCCAGTACAACGGACGTGTATTTCTCGGCTGACGTGGAAACGGATGGCCCGATTCCCGGGCCGTACTCCATGTTGTCATTCGGGCTGGTTTATGCCGGAGCCTTCGATGGCAAGACGTTCCACCGGCCCACAGACTACCGGCGCGTCTTCTACGAAGAGTTGCGGCCGATTTCTGACGTGTATGAGCCGGAGGCACTGCAGGTCAATGGGCTTGATCGGGATCGACTCCTGAGGGAAGGGATGCCGCCCGAGGTCTCAATGACAGCGGCAAGCAATTGGGTACGGCAGATCGCCGGCAACGCGCGGCCTGTTCTGGTTGCGTATCCGTTGAGCTTCGACTGGTCGTGGCTGTATTGGTATTTTGTACGATTCTCCGCGAACGGTTCGCCCTTCGGCCATTCCCGATGCTTTGATATCAAGACTGCTCTCGCGGTGAAGGCACACATGCCGATTTCAGCGTCCGGCCGACGCAACATTGGACCAGCTTTCCGGTCTTCGCGGCCCCACACTCATAATGCGGGCGATGACGCTATCGAACAGGCTGAGATCTTCGCGAATATCTTTGAATGGGAAGGCACCCTTGGGAGCTAATCTTGATGCCCGGCGGCAAGATACAGCGCGTCGGCTGTCAGAGATCCGCGAGGGACTGGTCAATGCAGAACAAGAATTTGGGGACAGGGCCTGCGTCTATACGACGGGGTCTTTCGGCCGCGGTGAAGCGAGTAGTCACAGCGACCTGGACTTGTTCATCGTTGGGCCTGCGGACGAAAAGGGACGTCGGAGTTTTCCAAATCTCGATGAGATCTGCCTGAAGGCGGATCTCATTCGCCTGACAAGGCGGCAGCGGTTCCCGGAGTTTTCCGGTGACGGTGAGTACCTGAATCACTACACCGTTCACGACCTGGTCAAGACCCTCGGGCAGCCAGAAGATGATTCCAGCAACACACTGACAGCGCGCCTGCTGCTGCTCCTGGAAAGCCAGCCTGTTCTGGGAGTTGCCGTCTACAAGGTGGCAACCGAAGAAGTGATTCGGGCCTATTGGCGCGACTACGAGGGGCACGAAGGTAGTTTCATGCCGGCATACCTGGCAAACGACATCCTCCGCTTGTGGCGCACGCTGTGCGTAAACTACGAAGCGCGAACGTCAACGGAGCCAGCCACAAAGAAGGCGAAACGAAAGCTTAAGAACTACAAGTTGAAACACAGTCGGCTTCTCACGTGCTATACGGCCCTTTTGTATCTGCTCTCTGTTCACAAAACCACGGGCACCGTTACGAAGGCGGACGCCATGGCAATGATTGAACTAACGCCGACCAAGCGCGTTGAGTGGCTGCGGACCAACGGAGAGCCGGGTTGGGGACCCTCCGTCAATCAGGTCCTCGATTGCTACGATAAGTTCCTTGGCGTAACAGACCGCCCAGAGGCGGAACTTGTGGAGCATTTTCTCGACAAGGAACTCAGTGCGGGATATGTGAAAGATGCCTCGCAGCTGGGAGACGCCGTGTTTGAGCTCCTGGCAGCAATCGGTGGCAACAGTTCGTTTTATCGGCTTCTCGTCGTATAACGAGGGACCGAGGACCCGAGAACCTCACTGCCTGGGATTGTTGCGATACCGGAATACAAAAGGAAAAGGCCCAACCTTTCGGCTGGGCCTTTTGAATTAAGCGGGCGACTTCCTACGCTCCCACACACCTGCGCGTGCAGTACCATCGGGGCTGAGAGGCTTAACTTCCGTGTTCGGGATGGGAACGGGTGGGACCCTCTCGCTATGGTCACCCAGCATTTGGTTGCCTGAACCGCTCACAACGCGACTTTCGCCGCTGTTCGCTCATGTCCAGCGCAGAACTTGTGCTGTTGATCTTTGGTATGAGGAACTGTTTAAAGTTCCTCAACAACCGAATATTTGACGGGATTACTTTACCACTGTGTATCTGTAATGCTTGCGCAAGCTGAAGACCGTAAACAGCTTTGCGTGAAAAATAAATTTTATGGTCAAGCCGAACGAGCGATTAGTAGCAGTAAGCTCAACGTATTACTACGCTTACACATCTGCCCTATCAAACTG
>CANIHR010000454.1 GCA_947467185.1 Bryobacterales bacterium | reverse complement strand
CTCATATCCACGGCAGTGGTACTCTGCCTCACCATGTCAGTGCCCAGCTATGGCCAGTTTGGCCTGGGCAAGAAGGGGGACGCCTCGGACAAGGAAGCAGCTCGGCTCAAAAAAGAGGAAGAGCGCGACGCAAAAAACCTGCGGTCATATGACAAAGTCAAGGCCTTCGCCATCGACAAATACGCCAGCGACCCTGATTTTCGGGAAGAGGTCGATCAGTCATTCGCTGAACTTCTGCGGGATCACAAGATGACTGCGTTCATGAAGAACACACACCGTGGCTCCAAAATCGTCGCCATCAGCGAAGACCGGTTCCGGTGGAATGATCAGGGCGAACTTTATGACAATTTGCTCGTCCAGTCGCGGATTAACCGGATTGGGCAGATGCTGGTCCCGAAGGATTCTGACAGGGTGTTCGCATTTCGCCTGACGGCGGATCCAACACCCGTTGCGGAGACACTGGCGACAGGTACGATCTACATCTCCACCGGCATCATCTCACTACTGGACAATGAAGCACAGTTATCGTACGTCCTGGCCCATGAGATGGCGCACGTCCAACTCGACCACTGGAAGCAAAAGGCGATGATGCGGTACGGGGTTGAGGCCTATAACGCGGAACAGGCAAAGAAGGCCGAGCGGATCGGTGTGGCCATCGGGCTCGCCGGCGCACTGACCGGAGGGCTCGCAAAAGGCGCCTCAGGCGCTCTGGCTGGCGGTGCGATCGGACTCGCCGGAGGCATGATCGCGGGTGCCCTCCTGAATCGACAGGCGGTGGTCAATTGGGACAAGGCGCAGGAGGACGAGGCCGACAAACTGGCGTTCAAGGCAATGCTGAACGCAGAATACGACGTTCGTGAGGTTCCAAAACTTTACGCGCTTATGGAGAACGTCGTGGTGAAGGACAGCCGGGTGAGCCTTGGCTTTCTGGGCGAGAGAAACCGAATCCGCGAGCGCAAGGATCAGGCTCAGAAGTTGATCACTGACGCATACAAGGCGGAGATAGACACGCAACTGAAGGGCAAGGGCTTTCGCGGCGATTCCGGGCAGCACCGCAACCTGATGGCGGAATTAAAGCGGGACAACGGAATCATGGCCTACTACAACGACATGTTTGAAGTGGCACGGAAGAACCTGGAAGAAGCGACGGCTATTCGCGACAACGATCCGGCAGCACAATACTACTTCGGCAAGGTACTGGAAACCATTGGCAGGACCCCGGAAGACCGGAAGCTTGCCGAACAGAGCTTTGTGAAGGCGGTCCAGTTCGACTCGCGCAGCGAAAATTTCGGAGCGCACCTGCACCGCGCCCTGATGATGATCGAAGATCAGAACACGGCAAACCCGACGCAACTGACCGGCGAATTGAACAGCTACACGAAGAACTACGTCCAATATCAGATTGACCAGGCCCGGGCCCTGCTTCTGCCCCCCAACATCAACACCATTGCGGAATACATGGAGAAGTATGGGATGGCAGGCTGGAAGCCTGAAATGCCGGCGGAGGCTAACGACGTCAGGATTTCACCTGCAATGCTGATGCAGCAGGAAGGACTCCGTGCGGCACCGGCATCGAGTGCCACCTCCGGGCAGGCTCTTGCCCCGAAGGAGACGGAGAAGAAGACTCCGACATTACCGGCCGGACTGCCCGGTGTTCCTCGCGTACTTCCGAAGAAATAAATGCGTATTAGAACTCTCAGCCTGGCGGTGGCAGTCTTTGCCATCGCCAGCCCATCTCAAACTGGCCCCGTTCCGTTTTTTGAGCTGCTCCTGCCCGGAGTGGTGATCGCGGGCGGGTCAAATGTTGTGGCAGATATCCCCATCCCCCAGATCAATCAGGTGACGATCCAGGTCATGGGATCGGCGGACACCAACCTAACGTACGGCGACCTCCGCGTTCGTATTAACGGTAAGGGTGCACGCAATATCTTCGATAGCGGTTCCAATGCCCGCGGAAAGTTCCTCCGGATGACACCGGAGACCTTGAAGATGCGTCGGGACCAACTCTTTGACCGGCTGGAGAATACCGTCGAAGTTTATGGCAAGGACCGAAGAGGGCGCGAATATTATCAGAACTGGATACTCCGCAGCAGTTCCGGCAACGGTAATCCGTACTTCACCTACGCGTCCAGCATGTCACCTTTGGACGAACAGGGCATCCCTCCCGATCTTGAAGTACAGTTGCCGAACGCCCCGGTAGTCTTCCCGAGCGGAAAAGCGAGCGTGGCGGTGGCCATCAAGAGTGTTGCTTCAGCGGCAAACGGAATCACCGCAGCAACTGTGGACGGCAAGTCGGTCGCCATTGCGGCGGGGCGCGAGATCTCGCTGACCGAGCAGGTGGTGGTGGCCCGCGGAGCAAAATCTATCGTCGTCGAAGTAACTGACGGCAAGGGGAACAAACGGAGCACGTCGGTGCCGGTTATCTACCCTGGTGCAGGTGTGCCGCCCCCAAGGATCGGTGGCGATGCATGGGCAATCGTGATCGGCACCTCTCGCTATTCGGCAAAAAAGGGAGCGCCACCCGCCCTGCCACTGGCGGCCTACGACACCAAGGCACTGGCGGCGGCGTTGGCGCAAAGTGGCTTCAAGACGTCGAACATTCTGGTTCTGCTGGATGAGGACGCCACCGCGCAGAAGATCCGAACGGCGCTGGGTGATTTTGCGGCCCGAGCGAAACCCGAAGATCTGTTCCTGCTGTATTGGTGCACACAGGGCCTTCATGACCCCGCCTCTCCGGACAAGGTATATCTGTCAGCCCACGACACGCAGGCGCAGCAGCTTGCCGACACGGCGGTGGAAACCTCGGAACTTCAGTTGTTGCTGGACCGCGCCGTCCGAAGCCGCCATACACTGCTCTTCTTTGACGCCGAGCATCCACTGGGCATCGACTGGGGGTTTCAGGGCCGACCTATTGTCAACACACACCTGCTGAACCTCTTTGATGATCAGCTCGGCCGCTCTGTAATTGTGGCCGGAACTTCTCCAGGGGAAGCAGACGATCGCCGAACAAGGAGCGAGTTCTCGGCCGCGATCACAGAGGGTCTGGCCGGGGCGGCAGACGTGGACCAGAACCGCGTAGTCACACCTCGGGAGATCGCCAACTATGTCAGTCAGCGGGTCCGACAGACAAGTGGCGGCAGCCAACTGCCTCGTGCGCTGGTCTCAAAGAAGGAGGAGGAGATGCCGGTACTCACCCTCGCACCGGGCACAGAACCACCTCCTGCACCTGCACCGAAGGCAGTCGCTCCGGCGAAGGCAGGCCCCGCAGGCCGCGCCGGAGCCTCCGTACCGCAGTCTTCCCCAAAGACTGTCAAGTAGTACGCACCCGCAAATCAACAACGCCATGAAATAAACATGGTGGTGATCCCATATCTGTTACGAGAGGCGAGACCTCTCGGAAAAGGATGGGTTCACCCAAATGCAGTCAATCATCGATTTTATAGCCGGCATCTTCCGGCTATTTGTATTTCTGGCTCTGGTTCTCGTGGGAATTGCGATCTGGGGCTACAACAGTCTGCGCCGTCTAACCGAGGACGTCAAGGAGGCATGGTCAAACATCCAGGTCTCCGCGCGAAAACAGCTATCCATGGTTAAGCAGCTCGCCGAAATCGCCCGGGGCTATGACGAAAGCGAGAAGTTTACGCTTTTAAAGATATCCGAGGACATAAGCCTTTCCTCGGTCCAGAACATTGCCCAGAAGTCG
>CANIHR010000453.1 GCA_947467185.1 Bryobacterales bacterium | reverse complement strand
TCGCAGGAGACGTCAAAGAGTGCGTTGCGCGCCGACAAAGACCGGAAGAACGCTCCCGAGTTTGAGTTGAAAGACTCGACGGGCAAGGTTGTGAAACTGTCCGATTTCAAGGGTAAAGTGGTGTTGCTCGATTTCTGGGCAACCTGGTGCGGACCGTGCGCGATTGAGATCCCCTGGTTTGTGGATTTTCAGCGGCGTTACAAAGATCGTGGCTTCGAAGTTCTGGGCGTCTCCATGGATGATGACGGCTGGAAGGCGATTACGCCGTTCGTGGCCGAGAAGAAAATCAACTACAGAATCGTACTCGGCGACGACAAGACGGGCGATCTTTATGGCGGCGTAGAAGCGCTGCCCACCACGTTTGTGATTGATCGGGATGGCAAAATTGCCTCCGTTCATGTCGGCCTGACCGGACGAAAGGACTTTGAAGATGCAATCGAAAAATTACTGGAAGCTCCTGCGGGGAAGTCTGCCGATGTTCGGCCTGCTGGGGCTGACGCTGGCGCTCAACGGGCAAATGGCTCCCATGCTCAAAGTGGAACCGCTGGCAACGGTCAAGGCGACTAAAGGCGCGACTGCGACGGTAACGGTGAAGGCTTCCCTGCCCTCCGGCTACCACGCGAATACGAACAAACCGACGGAAGCGTATCTGATTCCGATGACGCTGAAGTGGACGGCGGGGCCGCTGGAGATGGATTCGGTGGTTTACCCGAAGGGGTCGCTCGAGAAGTACTCGTTCTCGGATAAGCCGCTTTCCGTGGTGACAGGTCAGTTCGAGATCACGACAAAATTCAAGGTTCCGGCTGCAGCGGCAACGGGTCCGGCGGCTCAGAACGGCACGTTGCGGTATCAGGCTTGTGATAACAAGGCCTGCTATCCACCGAAGAATATTCCGGTCAGCTTCACCGTCAGCGTGGAATAGAGTTTTGAGAAGGATTCCCGTGCCTGAGATAATCGGGCATGGGAATCCCAATCGTCCAGGCAGACGCCTTCACAGGCGAACCTTTTGGCGGCAATCCTGCCGCCGTTTGTGTTCTTACGGCAGCACGCGAAGAGCACTGGATGGCAAAAGTCGCAATGGAGATGAATCTCTCCGAGACGGCTTTCCTGCATCCGGAAGCGGACGGGTATCGTCTGCGTTGGTTTACACCCGCTGTTGAGGTGGATCTCTGCGGCCATGCCACGCTGGCCACGGCTCACGTTCTTTGGAGTGAAGGGCATCTGTCGGCATCGTCACCCGCAAAGTTCTACACGAAGAGCGGTTTGCTGACGTGTGTGAAGGCGGGCGACTGGATCGAGATGGACTTTCCGGCCAAGCTCGAAGAGGCGGCGGCGGCCCCGGCACAACTGGCAGAAGCGCTGGGGGCGGAACTGAAGTACGTGGGCCGGAACCAGTTCGACTATCTGGTGGAAGTAGCCGATGAGGCGACGGTGCGGGCACTGAATCCGGCGCATCATTTGTTGAAGCAGTTGCCAGTCCGGGGCGTGATTGCGACGGCGGCGGGATCGGGTGAATTCGATTTCGTGTCGCGGTTCTTTGCGCCGGGTTCGGGGATTGATGAAGATCCTGTGACGGGATCAGCACATTGCGCTCTGGCGCCTTATTGGGCCAAAAAGCTGGGTAAAACCGAAATGACCGGATTTCAGGCGTCGGCTCGCGGCGGTGTGGTGCGGGTACGACTGGATGGCGATCGAGTGGTGTTGGGTGGCCAGGCCGTGACAACTCTGCGCGGCGAACTGCTGGTTTAGAACCTACCGGAACGTGGCGTTGGTGAATGCACCGTTGCCGGCAACATCCCAGAATGCGATTCGAGCCCACTTCCAGGTGGGCTCGCTTAGCGTCCAGTCAAAAAGCTGGGCACCGTACTGGCGGGTGAGCGATAGATCGATGGTCTTGTGGTGCGTTTCGGTACCATCGCCCCAGACGATTTCTGCCATGGCGAGGGGAAAGGTCCACTGGGCCTGGACCGTAATCTGGACACCTTTGGGGGAGGGTTTCCAGCGAACATCAGGCAGCAGGATCTCGCCGGTGGTGATGAAGCCGTCACCTTTGGCCAGAGCGTCGGTGATTTTGCCGTAGTCCTCCCAGGCGGGCGTTTCGTTGAGCTTAACGTAATTGACGTTCATGTGGGCGTAGAGTTCGTGGGTGTTGTCGAGCTGGAAGACATCGACTTCGCCGAAGAGCTTCTTACGGTAACCCTCGTTGGCGAGATCGTCGAAGACCTTGAACGCGCGTTCTCCAAGGCGGGGGGACGAGAGGTCGGACGGCATAGCTTTCCAGCCGGTGCCCTGGTAGTGGGGATCTTTGAACCAGGGTTCGGCGAGGATTTTGTCGGGGTAGCCGGTGGAACCCTTGGTGCGAGGGTGGGTTTGATAGACGAAGGCATTTTCGGCGCGGATCAGGTTGAGGAGGTCGTCGGCATTGCCAGTCCGGTAGACGGTGCCGTAGGCGGGTTCCTCTGATTTGAAGTCTGCCGCACCGTTTCTCTTCATGGCCCAGAGGACGGGTTTCGGGAAAGAAAGAGCCCAGTGTCCGCCGAGATAGACGTTGGCCTCTTCGGAGGGGATGATGACGAAGTCCGGGGTGGAGTGGGCTCGGCACATCTCGTAGTATTCCTTTAATTCGGAGAAGCGGAGGGGGCCGGGATCCTGCGGGTGGAGGTCGCCGTGGAAGTCCATAATCATGGCGGCGTTGATGCCCATTTCCCGGAGAACGGGTTTCCAGGGGGGCGACCAGCGAGAGCCACCGGCGGCGGCCTGTTCGGAGAAGGCGAAGTGGAAGTGGGTGGCGACGGTGCGAAAGCCGGGCAGGGCCACGAAATGGTCGCCGCGGGTAAGGGCGACCGCATCGTTTAACGTGCGCGGGGCCGGACCGTCGGAAACCATGAGGAAGAGCGCCATGTGCTGTTGGGTTCCGGGGGGTGCGTTCATCCACGGGTAATACGGGCTGTTGTCGTCGGGAAGCTGGCGGATGCCGAGGCCGACGTGGCCGCGCCAGGCTCTGAACCAGTTGTAGCCCATATTGGAGGTGTAATCGCGGGCAAAGAAATACTGGTGTGGCGGGGGAAAGACAGCAACGCTGCCATTGGCGGTGCGGGCGGCTATGGCCCGGTAGCGGACAGCGACTGGAGTGCGCTCGGAATTGACCGGGATCTTTTCGGTATGGGGTGCTGGACCTCCATCCTCATACCAGGAGGCGAAGGACTCCATATTGTTTCCCGGCGTCCGATCGGCAGGGGCGAGGAAGTCGATACCGGCGTCATAAAAATACGCCGTGTCGGGCTGTGACGTAGAAAGGACGGCGTCCTGGCGCAGCATGCGACTGCCGGGGTAGATCGTGTAGACCAGCTTGCCGGTGAAGGGTCCGAGGGTCTGGCCGGGAAACTCAATTTCGACACGATCGCTGACGGTGCGGGCAACGGCAGGCCCGGGCTGGAAGGTGCCTTGAAAACGGCGGGTCCCTGCGGGGTTGGCCGGAGGAAAATCGAAGAACTGGTCCCATCCGCCGCGGCGGATGCCGGTCTCCGCAGAGTAGACGGGCTGGAGGTTTTCGAGGACAGGGTGGCCAGCGACGGAGATGGAACGGATCAGGGCCGGTTTGGCATCGAGAGCGAAGTCGATCTGCCAGGCGCGGCCGCTTTCGTCGGGCCACGTGGCTCGGAGGAGCCCCTGAGCGATCTCCACCTTGACGGCACCGGGGCGGACTGC
>CANIHR010000452.1 GCA_947467185.1 Bryobacterales bacterium | reverse complement strand
GTCCCTGCTTCTCGCTACAGGCGCCTGGGCGCAGACTCAACCCTTAACGCTTGCCAGGGCTCTCGAACTGGCACAAGCGAACAACCCCCAACTTTCGGTCGCATCCGCCATCGGCGAAGGTGCCCGCGCCGCCATAACTACCGCCAAAGCCCGCCCAAACCCGGAGGTTAACTTTCTCGCCGGACGCCAGACCGCGACGCGGGACAGCGCCATCCCCGGCAACCTGCAGCACTGGGGCGCCTCCCAGTTGATCGAGCTCAAGTCCGTCCGCCAGGCCCGACTCTCTCTGGCCGAAGCCGGACGGGAATCCAGCGAGTTCCTGATGTCGGAAACGCGTCTCGCCATCCGTGGCGCCGTGAAACAGGCCTTTTATCAGGCACTCCGTCGCGCCCAGGAGATTTCGCTCGCCTCTGATAATCGCCGCATCGTTGAAGAGTTCGAGCGCCGCATCCGTATTCAGGTCGAGGTGGGAGAAGCAGCAAAACTGGAACTCATCCGCGCCGAAACCGAGGTCAACACGGCTAACGCCCAGTTCCGCAGCGCCCAACTCCGCTACAACACAGCAATCGCCCAACTCCGTGCCCTGCTCGGCATCGGTGCCAGTGAAGAGATCAACCTGCTTGGCACTCTGGACCCAGCCCTCGAGCTCCCCCCATTTTCCGACCTCCGCGCCGCCGCAGTCACCAGCCACCCCTCCCTCGGACGCCTCCGAGCCGAGGTCAAACGTGCCCAGGCGGGCCTGAAGAACGAAGAGACCCTTCGCAAGCCGCAGCCTACCATTCTGACCGAATACGAAAAGCAGCCCGACAACTTTTACGTCCGTGTCGGTGTCAGTATTCCCCTGCCCCTCGTAAACAAACGCCAGGGGCCCATCGCTGAAGCCGCCGCCAACATCTCCCAGGCCACAGCGTCAGCCAGCGTGCTCGAACTCCAGCTGGCATCCCAGTTGGAGCGCGCGTATGGCGAGTACCAGGTCGCAAACCAGCAGGTTCGCGCCTATGAAGACGGCAGCCTGAAGGAAGCCGAAGCCGCCCTCACCGCCGCCGAAGCTGCTTACCGCCTCGGCGAACGCGGCATTCTCGAAGTCCTCGACGCGCAGCGCGTGCTGCGCAGTATCCGCAACGATTATCTGAACGCGCAGTTCGACCGTCAGTCGGCGCGCATCGAACTGGAGCAATTACGTGGTTCCGACTTCTAACTTACCTCCCATGACCCGCTACGCCCTCCTCATCCTGGCGACTTTGCTCACCGCCTGCGGAAAAACCGCAAATGTCGCGCCGAAACCTGCCGAGGCTGCCGCAAAGCAGGCGAATAATCCTCTCGAGATCACCATTTCCGCCGAACTCGAAAAACAGATTCGTGTCGGCGAACCCACCTGGAAGGAGGTCGTCGGCAGCTTCCGCGTTGCCGGCCGCGTGGAAGCGGATGAACGTCGCATTACCCGCGTCAGTGCACCCGTAGGTGGAAGGGTCGCTGAACTCCTTGCCCAGCCGGGCGAAACAGTCAGGAAAGGCCAGGTTCTCGCCGTCCTCCGCAGCCCCGAACTCTCCGAAGCCCAGAGCCAGCTCCTCAAAGCCCTCACCCAACAGCAATACGGCCAACGAGCCGTGGGCCGAGCCCAGCAGTTGCTCGACGCCGGCGTCATCGGTTCCGCCGAACTCCAGCGCCGCCAAACGGAACTCACCCAGACCAACGGCGAAATCTCCGGTTATCAGGACCACCTGAAGCTCCTCGGCATGACCGATCAGGCCATAAAAAACCTCGAATCCACCCGCACCCTGAACGCCCAGATCTCTGTCCTCGCCACCGAAGAAGGCACCATCATGGAGCGCAAAGTCACCCCCGGCCAAATCGTCCAGTCTGCCGAAATCCTCTTCATCCTGGCTGACCTCTCCTCCGTCTGGATCACCGCCGACGTCCCCGAACAGGCCGCTGGAAGCCTCGCCGTCGGCAAAACTGCCGAAGCCGAACTGGCCGCTTTCCCCGGCAAGCTGATTCGCGGCAAGATCTCCTTCGTCAGCGCCCTGGTCAATCCCGAAACGCGCACCATCCAGGCGCGCATGGACGTCGCCAACACCGACCGCCGCTACAAACCCGCCATGCTCGCCACCATGGTCCTGAAAGAGGGTGCCAAATCCCAGCGCCTCATCCCTGGCACCGCCCTGGTTCGCGAAGACGACAAGGACTTTGTCCTCGCCGAAGTTCGCCCCAACACCTTCGCTCTTCGCGCCGTCACCCTGGAAGGCGAATTCGACACATACCGGATCCTCACCGGTGGCCTCGACGATGGCGTGAAGATCATCCTCGACGGGGCCTTCCACGTCAATAACGAGCGGAAGCGTACCGCCCTGATGGGGAACCAGTAGGATGCTGAACTCCCTGATCGCTTCCGCCCTGAAACACAGAGTCGTAGTCGTTGTCACAGCGGCAATTGCACTGGGCTTCGGTGCCGACGCCACCCGTAAACTCTCGGTCGACGCCTTCCCTGACGTCACCAACATCCAGGTTCAGGTCGCCACCGAAGTCCCGGGCCGTTCGCCGGACGAAGTTGAACGCATCGTCACCATTCCGGTCGAGATCGGTATGACAGGTCTCCCCGGCATGACCGAAATGCGCTCACAAAACGAGCCAGGCCTGTCCATCGTCACGCTCGTCTTCGAAGACAAGACCCCTGTTTACTTCGCCCGCCAGTTGGTGGCCGAGCGCCTCGGCGATGTTAAAAGCCGCCTCCCGGAAGGCATCCTGCCCACTCTCGGCCCCGTCTCCACCGCTCTGAGCGAGGTCTACCAGTACACCCTCGAAAACCCCTCGGATGGCAAACGGGAACTGACCAAAGCGGATCTCGTCCAGCGCCGTATCGTTCAGGACTGGGTCGCCCGTCCTCTGCTCCGCTCCATCTCCGGTGTTGCCGAAATTAACTCCACCGGCGGCTACGTCAAGCAATACCAGGTTCTGGTGGATCCTTATAAGCTAAACTCCTACGGTCTCAACATCCACGACGTTCGAGATGCACTGGCCCGAAACAATGCCAATTCCAGCGGCGGCATTCTGCCCCAGGGCCCCCAGGTCTACCTCGTGCGCGGCCTCGGTCTCATCAAGACCCTCGATGACGTCGGTTCCATCGTTCTTAAAGAATCCGGCGGTACGCCCGTCTATGTCCGCGACGTCGGCGAGGTAAAACTCGGCGAGGAAGTTCGCTACGGGGCCATGATCAAGGGCGGATACACCGAGGCCGTCGGTGGCATCGTCATGATGGTCGCCAGCGGCAACGCCAAGGAAATCGTCGCCAAAATCAAAGCGCGCGCTGAAGAGATCAACTCAAAGAACATGCTGCCGGACGGCCTGAAAATCGTTCCGTACTACGACCGCAGTGTGCTCGTTGACGCCGCCGTCCACACCGTCACCAAGGTTCTGGGCGAAGGTATCGTCCTCGTCGTCGTAGTCCTGTTCCTGTTCCTGGGCGACCTCCGCTCCAGCGTCATCGTCATCGCCACGCTCATCCTCACCCCGGCTCTGACCTTCCTGGTTATGAATCACTACGGCCTCTCCGCCAACCTCATGTCTCTCGGAGGTCTCGCTATCGCCATCGGTCTCATGGTCGATGGTTCGGTCGTGGTCGTCGAAAACGTGTTCTCCCAGTTGGGTCACCACCCGGAACAGAGCCGACTCAAGACCGTTCAGAACGCCGTCATGGAAGTCGGCACCCCGGTCATCTT
>CANIHR010000451.1 GCA_947467185.1 Bryobacterales bacterium | reverse complement strand
CTTCCACCGTCCGTGTTACCACCTGCTTCAGCGGTGGATCGCCCGCCAGCGAATTCGGCAGCTTGCACGGCGCCGCCGGATCCGCACATCCCAGTTCAATCGACGTGGGCGCGCGGCTGCCTTCCGCGTAGCTTCCATAGAGTCCAATAGCTGCATTCGGACTGTACGTGAAACCCACTGCAGGATTCAACCGCCGGAAAACGTGATGCCCCGTCAGCGAACCCGTGCCTGCTTTCGGCGTGATCCGGTCGTAATTATCCACCACGGTGCTGTTGAACCGCCCCGAGAACGTCATCGTCAGCGCTTTCCCTGCCTGCAGCGTGTCGGTGCCGAACAGGCTCGACGTATGAATCCCGCCCCGCAAATTCACGCGGTTATCGAACGGCTCGTTATCCACCGTCCCCCCGTGGACTCCATCGGCAAAAATGCCCAGTCCTTTCACGTTCAGGTCCGGCAGAATGTAGCCCAGTTCAGCAGTCTGCAGGAAATCCACGTTGCTCCGGTCATGGGCCACCCCGGCGGTCAGCTGATTCCGCCTTCCCCCTCGCTGCGTCAGCCACGTCGCCTGCCCTGAAAACCCGTAGTTATGCTGCTTCGTGTAAGTCCGGTTGATCAGGCCATTGCACTTCTCACCCGGCTCATCGCCCTGCAGCGCCTGCGCGATACACCGCCAGTAGGGAAACGGCGTATTCGACGCATTCGCTCCCGCCGTCGGAAATCCCGTGTATCCGGCAACTCGCAGCGCAGCCTGGTCCGCCGCGCTCGGCTGGTAGACCGACTGGTCCAGCGAACCTTCGTTGATATCCCCGTTATACGAGTCGGCCCGGATATACCGGAAATAAACATTCCCCGAAAGCGTCAGACTGGTGTTCGGCGTGTGCCGCAGGCTCAGATTCAGAAACGGTGCCCGATTATTCGTCTGGTCATACAGCGTGTACGGACTGGTGTAATCCCGCTGCAGTCCGCGGAACTCGCCCAGACCGTTGCCGATCAGTTGGTTGTCCGCATAGGAACCCGTCAGGCTGATGCTCGTCTTCGCACCCTGCCACCCCAGCTTTGAGAACGCCTGGCGAACATCGGAAGGCGACGCTTGCCGCCACCCCCCGTCGTGGAAAAGATTGCCCGCACCGTACCAGTTCAGGCCCTTCGAATTGGCCCAGCCGTGCTCAAACTCAACGGCCCGCCGACCAAAGCTCCCCCCACTCACGCCTACCGACGTTCCCGGCTGGGTTGCCCCCGATTTCGTCTGCATCGACAGCGCGCCACCCAGCGTATTCAGGCCAAACAGCGGGTTGGACCCTGGAATGAGTGCCACTTCCGAAATCGCAATCCTCGGAATCAGATCCCAGCTCACCACGTCCCCGAACGGCTGATTCAGCCGCACGCCATCCATGTAGATCGACAGGCCTTCCGGAGTTCCCAGCAGAGGAGACGCCGTATAGCCCCGGTAGTTCACATCGGGCTGTACCGGATTCCCCTGCGTCTCATTGATGTTGACCCCGCCCAGCCGCCGGTTCATCAGATCCGAAAGATCCATTGCCCCTGTGCTCTCAAAGTCTCGCGGCGTCAGTGTCTGCACCGGTGAGGGAATTTGGTCCACGGGCAGGTCCACCCCGCCCAGGGGCGTAACGCCCACCACGTCGATCTTGTAGTTGGCGGCGCCCACCACCATCGAGATCGCCTTTTCTACGGGCGTCGCCGAGTTCACTTCCACCAGTGCTGTCTGCGTTGTAAAGCCCGACGCCTCCACAGCCAGCCGGTACGTCCCGTAAGATAATCCCGTGAACGCATAGGCCCCACCCGAATCCGTGCGGAATCCCCGGCTCACACCGCTCGCCAGATTTTCCACCTTGCCCGACGCCTGCATCCCCGCGCCCGACGCGTCCTTCACCGAAAGCCGGATCTCCCCGGTCTGTGCCTGCGCCGATACCGCAACCAGCGGAACAAGTGCAAACGAAGCAAACACGGCGACGAACGAACCCAGGTACTTTCCCGGAAATGGGGTCATATGTGTATATCCCGCCCCACCCCCTTCTGTTCAGCGTTTTTTGTCTCGCGATTCGGCTTCTCCTCCGGCGCTCCCGTTCCTCCGACGATGCTTCGCTGTGAATCGCGCCCCCGCATGCCGACGCTTCGGAGTCGAATACTTCGGTTATTCGCCCCCCCCGGCCTGAACCTGGTTTCGCCGAGTCGATTTTTCTGGTGACAACTCGCGAAAATATTTTTGCTTCCCTGATTTCAGCACTTTACGGCTGATTTTGGTTTTTCAAAAAACGCTCCTGGGCCGCGCGCATGAAAAACTCCTTACCGAAGGAGCCCAATCATGTCAACCACCTCCCAGCAGCTCTTTAATCTCGACCCGAGTACCTTCACCATCGGAGAGGAACTCTCGAACCGTCTTGGCGAACTCCTCGACTCCGTGCGCGCCGATCTGCGTCCCCGCAACTTCCCCGAACGCCATCTGGTCGATGAGCTCGCCCTCTCCCGGTGGCGCGGATTCCGCGTCACCCTCATGGAGAAGGCTATCTACGAGCACGAGAGCCTCGACTTCCAGCCCCGCGAACTCACCGATGAAGATGGCGTCCTCTGCGAACCCCATGAGGATGTCTACCACCTCGCGATGTCCCACGCGCCCGAACGCCACGCCACAGTCCTCGCCGCCCTCGGCCGCCTCGAAACTCGCTATGCGCGCCAGTTCAGCAATGCCCTGCGCCTCCTGATTGCGCTCCGTCGCGGTTCGCCGCCACCCCTCGCAGACACGGAATCCACCGTTGCCCCGGTAGCCACCCCGAAAAAATCACGCCGCAACACCAGAAAGGAAGCCACACCATGCGAACCCTCGCCGAATACACTGCCCACGATGTAGATCCCGCCGACCAGGCGCAGTACGCCACGCACGTAGACCGCTGGCAAACAGAACTCCACCCCACCGGAGCTCTCGAATGCTACTTCGCCGCCGAGATTGTCCGCGCCGCCTGGCGTATGGAACGCTACGCTGTTTTCGACACCCCGGATATGTCCGACAAGGCCCGCGCCGCGTGGGTTACGCACCGTGATCGCACCAATTCCGCCATCCGGCGCAATCTCGAAGAGCTTCGCCGCCTCCAGTCCGATCGCTATCTCCAGGCGCAGCTCGGTATCCTCCTGCCCGGTGTCGCCAGCCTGAAACTCGTTCTTCCCGGCTTGAAACGCCAGACGGTTGCAATGGATTCGAAACCGAAAACTTCCAGGCCCCCGGAGCCGGCGGCTGTGAATCGCAGCGAAACCATCCTTCACTCCAAAATTCAGGAGGAGGAACGCCGCCAGTTAGCCGAATACGCGAAAGCCCGACCAGTCTCGGTCCCAATGCCCACTGCCCCGCGCAATGCTCTCTGCCCCTGTAATTCGGGTCAGAAATACAAACGCTGCTGCGGCCACTGGTCCAAATCCCCGCTCCCGAAGGCCGCGTAATGAACCCTAATTGCGTCCCGCGTAGTAACCCTTACGCACCTGGACCTTCAATTCCTTGTCGTGTGGCTTCACGTCGATCTTCCGGTAGCTGCCATCCCGCTTCCCGTTCGTCGGCGTGTACCCAATCAGGTACTGGCTCCGCATTTCCTGCTGGATCTGGTCGAAAATCGACTCCAGCGTCGACTTCCGGTCCACCTGGAACATGTGCCCGCCCGTCTCCTCGGCCATGTGCCGCAGCACCCCTGCGCCCGAAAAGCCGATGTTCATCG
>CANIHR010000450.1 GCA_947467185.1 Bryobacterales bacterium | reverse complement strand
ATGCCTTCCAGCACCACCAGATACTTAACGCCGGGCTGCGCCAGCACATCAGCGTCGAACCGCGCCAGAGCATTGATCCCGAAATTGGGCCGCTTCGATGCGATTCCCTCATGCAAAATGCGATTACCGCCGATACCCATGTTGACGACGCCAAACCTCGGCCCACTCTTGCGCGCCGCCAGCCGTGAGGCCAGCATATCCGGCCAGCGATGATTCCCGTCCACGCTCGACCGTGCCCCATCGGTGATCGAGTCGCCGAACGTCACAATCGAACCCACTGCCGCCGGAGCCTGCACTTCTAAACCGGTCAAAAACACCCACGACGTGAATGTCGCCGGATTCTCGAGCGCCGTCGAGCCTGTCGCATTTCCCGCCGCGATATACGACGTTTGCTGCGACGAGTAATGCACCCCCGCGCCCATCACTTTGCCCGGCAGATAAAGGCTAATTGCGACATCGCCCAACTCCGGAACCTTCACCGCCACCGGATCACTCAGAACCACGGCACCGGCCGGAATCTCGACCCGCGAACGGCCGCCAAACTTCAGCTCCCGATCCGTCGCCGGATCAATCGCAGCTCCGGTCTTGCGAACCGCCAGATGCGCCCCGCCAATCTCCACAGGCACTGCGCCGAATGCATTCGACAGCCGCACCCGAACCGTGTCGCCGCCCAGTGTCGTATGCACAATCTCGCGCACCGTCTGGTTATCGAACATCAGCTTCTGCGTCTTCATGGCCGCTTCATCCGACTGCGTCGCCGGAGCCGCACCCCAGGTTCCGACCCAGTGAGTCTGCGCAAAGAGGCCTGCTGCGGCCAGTAATCCTGTCAGTAAAGTCTTCATATCGAACTCAGTAAATGCCCGCCGTCCACCACAATCGTCTGGCCCGTCATATACGAACTGGCCCCGCTCGCCATCATCAGCGCAATCTCGGCAATCTCCGCCGGTTGCCCCAGATGCCGGATCGGCTGACGCTCAATCTGGTGCGTTCGCCGGTCATCGTCCTTCCAGTAATACTCGCTCAGCTTGGTTTGAATCAACCCGGGCGCAATGGCATTCACCCGCACACCCTGCGGCCCCAGTTCCACCGCGTACGACTGCGTCATCATGATCAGCGCCGCCTTCGTCATGCTGTAGAGCATCCCGTGATACTGCGGCCGAACACCCGAAATCGAGGCGATATTGATAATCGACCCCGACCCGCGCGCACACATGCCCGGAGCGACGCCGTTGATCAGGCGAAACGCGCTCTTCAGGTTCACTTCGACCATCTTGTCGAACTGCGCGTCGTTCATCTCCAGCGCCGGACCCTGCGCCACATTCGTCCCGGCGTTGTTGACCAGGATATCCACGTCGCCCGCCGCAGCCAGCAGGGCCCGAATGTCCTCATCCTTGCCCACATGGCAGGCCACAGGGATCACCGCCGGGCCGATCTCGGCCGCGACCGCTTCCAGAGTCTCCTGCTTGCGCCCGCAGATGAATACCCGTGCACCCTCGCGGACAAACGTCTCCGTAATCGCCCGCCCGATACCCCGGCTGGCACCCGTTACAATCGCGGTCTTGCCCTGCAGTTGTTCGCTCACGCCGGCCTCGCAGCGGGCCGTGCCGGAGGTTTGCAGCAATCAATCGCGCAGCTCTGGAAGCCCTTGGCCGCTACCGCCTCCGCCACCATCTCGTAAATGCAGTGGATGAACTTCGGGTGTGTGCCGACGGTTCCGGCGCGCACGAACTCAATCCCGCGCTCCTTCGCCGCTTCCGCCGCCTCGGTATCCAGGTCGTACAGAACTTCCATGTGATCCGAAAGGAACCCGACCGGCACCACCACCACGCGCTTCGAGTCGGTTTGCCGGATGTAATCGCTCACGTCCGGTCCCAGCCACGGCTGCGTGGGCGGACCACTGCGGCTCTGGAACACCAGCACCGGGTCCGGCAGGCCGAGCTTCCCGTTCACAATCGAGCAAACCTCGCGCAACTGCTTCTCATACGGACTCACGCCCGCCATCACCACCGGAATGCTGTGCGCTGTGTAGATCACGTCGGCGTCGGGCAGGGAAGCGAGGGCTTCCTGGACCCGGTCCGTCACGGCTTCCAGAAAGCCGGGCCGGAAGCAAAACGGACCCATTTTCTCGATCACCGGAGCGCCTTCCACCGCCTCCCGCGCCCGCTCAATATCCTCGCGATACTGGCGGCAGCCGGAATACGAACCGAAGGCCGAAGTCGCCAGGGCCAGCACTCGCGTCACGCCCGCATCGCGCATCTCGCGAACCGTATCGGCCAGCATTGGCGTCCAGTTGCGATTCCCCCAATAGATCGGCAGTGTGCAGTTCCGAGCGGCGAACTCCGCGCGAATCCCCGCCAGCAACTCGCGGCACTGCTCGTTGATCGGGCTGATGCCCCCGAAGTGCTGGTAATGCTCGGCCACCTCCAGCATCCGTTCGCGCGGCACGTTCTTGCCCCGCAGCACGTTTTCCAGAAAAGGCATCACATCGTCGGGCCCCTCAGGGCCACCAAAAGAAACCAGCAAAAATGCGTCGTAGGGTTGGGGCATCTAGTTCTCGGAAATTAAGGCGATGGGACGAATCGGCGAACCCGTCCCCCCGCGAATCTTCAGGGGTGCTGCCAGAAACACGAAGTCGGTGGCCCCGCTCGCCGCAAGGTCCTCCAGATTCAAACACTCGATAATGTGGATTCCGCGCTCCACCAGGAAGTGCACGTGGACATCCATCTTCGGACTTGGCGTGAATTCAAACGGAGCGGTGTCGCTGCCTGCCGCAAAGACACCGCGCGCACTCAGCCATTGCGCCGCCGCCAGCTTCGGCCCGGGGCTGTGCACCTGCGAAATGAACTTCGCGGCATCGTCCCAATATTGCCCCCACCCGGTCCGGATCAGAGCCACATCACCGGCGCGAACCTCGACGCCCGTCGCTTCCAGATGGTCCGGTTCCACCACGAAATCGGTCGGCAGCGCCGAAACACCCGCCACCTTCGCGATATCCAGCAGCACGCCGCGCCGCAGCAGCGGGGTGACGTTGTCAATCGTATGCCGCTCCAGGCCGCCCGCATAGCTCTGCGCGGACGCCGCATCCACTTCACCGAACATCAGGCCATTGCAGGAAAAATGGCACAGAGCATCGATATGCGTCCCGACATGTGCACCCAGCGCCAAACCCTCAGATGCGGAACTGGCCCCACCGGGATTCACATAATCCCCGTGCTTCTTATTCAGTCCGTACAAAAACGGCGGATGTGCCGGATGATGGGGCATGCCCGTGTAATACGGTTGCCCCAGGTCGATGGTCCGGCAGGCACCGAGGGCTGCCACGAGATGATCGAGTTTCGACACGAAATCCAGTTTAGGTGATCGACATCGGTCCGTCAGACCGCGAGAGCTCCAGCAGCATTTTCTCGCGCTTTTCGCCGGTTGCTGCTTCCACGGCCGAATCCAGACCCACCCAGTAGAAGATGCCGCCGACGATGGCCGCCACGGCCATTACAGCAGCAAAAATGACCTCGCTCTCAAAGAACCAGCGACACCAGTACGCCAGCACCACCGGCAGCAGCAGGAACGGCATGGCCGTAATGGTCAGAACCTGCATTTTGTTCGCGACCTGGTTCATCTTTTCGGGATTCATTGATCGCGGGATGCGGACTGAGCAGATGTTGCCGAGGCCGAACCAATAGAGAGAGGAGATGGCGACGACAAAAATCGTCTCCACGACCTTGCCCAGGCCCGCGCCCAGATGCGCTAT
>CANIHR010000449.1 GCA_947467185.1 Bryobacterales bacterium | reverse complement strand
GCTTAGGGGTCGAGCCGCTCCCAGAGCCGCCGTTCGAGGGGGTAGGGATCTTCAACCACGCGGCACTCTGCGTTGATTTCCATAGTGGCGCGTTTCTCTGTAGTGAAGGCGGGCCAGGCAGGTTGCCCGGCGGCTGCAGGACGCCCTGTGCGGGCGAAAGTACTCCACATTTCGCTCATGTTGTGAGCGGTCTTCACGGCTTCCGGGGAAGTTGTGCTCGTCATGGGGCCGATGTTGAGGTTTTGGGTGATGTTGAACTTGTAGGGAATCTCGAGGGCGTGTGCGGCACCAACCTTGTGCTGGGTACCGGGGACGATGGCGTCAGACTCGCGCGTAAAGATGTACGAATAGACAGGGGCACCGTGCTGGCGGTACTTGCGTTCCGCGATGGTGCTGGCTCCGACGGCGATCATGCGCGCGGTGCTGATTGCGACGTAGAGGTCGGTTGGGGAAGCGGACGGGCGACTCTTGCTGTAGGCTTCGTAAACCGCTTCAGCATTGGCGGGGAATTCTTTAGCGAGACGTTCTTTGAGGGTGGCCTCCGAGAGCTCAAAGATGGCGGTGTTGCGTTGCTGCTGGAAGAAAAAGATCGTTTCGTCGCGGTTGTAGCCGACGATCAGGGGCTTGTTCTTTGAGACCGCGGGTGCGACGGGATCGAAGGGGTGGGTTGGGAGGATAGTTCCGTCCACCACGGGGCCGAAGCCGCCGGGACGGCCGCCTCCGCCCATGCCTTTGCGGCCACCATTCATCGTCAGCGGCCCACCGCCGGTCTGGCCAAGAGCTACCTGCGCGGCGAGGAGTTTCTCGGCAGGGATATCGAGCAGTTTCCGCCATTCGCTCTTTTCGAGGCCGAAATGTTTGAGGGTGAGCAGCGCGGTTTCGGCTGCGTTTTCCCGGGGGGACATGCGGATGCCAGGACCACTTTCGATGGAGGCTTTGTTGAAATACGGCGCGGTGGCCGGCATGGCATAGAGACACGAAGTCTTGGCACCGCCACCGCTTTCGCCGAAGATCATGACGTTGCCAGGGTCGCCGCCGAAGGCTTCGATGTTCTGCTGAGCCCATTTGAGGCCATCCTGAATGTCGAGGAGGCCCTGATTGCCGGAGGTGGCGTACTCTTCGCCGCCGAGGTCGCCCAGGAAGAGATAACCGAACAGGCCGAGGCGGTGATTGGTGGCCACGACGACGACATCCATGGTTCGCGCCAGGTTGCCGCCGTCCTGGTAGGCGGAGGCGGCGGAACCGGTGGTGAAACCGCCGCCGTGGCTGTAGAACATGACGGGGCGCTTGCGTCCGTCGGCAGCGGGCGTCCAGATGTTGAGGAAGTTGCAGTCCTCGCTCTGGGCGGGTTCGTTGCGGCGCTGGCCGGGCTGGAGGGAGGGTGCGCCAAATTCGAGGGCATCACGGACGCCGGTCCAGGGTTGGAGTTTGGGGGCGGCTTTGAAGCGATTGGCTCCGGAAATCGGGCCCGTGTAGGGTATGCCTTTGAAGGTGCAAAGGCCGTTCGACCGGGAGCCGCGAAGCCGTCCGCTGGCGGTGCGGACCTCGACAAAGTCCGCGGATGGAGCCTGAGCGCGGAGGGATGCACCGGCAACGGTGGCGGCGGCGAAGAGGTCTCGTCTGGTGATTGCGGGGGACGTCATTGTGATGGCGATGATAGCGCCGCACGGGCTGTATTGAGGGATCGATACCGCAGTTGCTACCGTCAGAGATGGGATCAAGCCCTGTTTTTTCAGTGACTTCCGAAAACGGCGCCATGCCGCAAACGTGATAGCCTGATAGCGATGGATGGCGACGCCGTACGGCGGCAACTGGACCGGATTCTGGCGAGCAGCCTGTTTCAACACAGCCGGCGGTACCCGGGGTTGCTGCGGTATGTCGTTGAGAAGACGCTGGAGGGGGAGCGCGATTCCCTGAAGGAGCGGACGCTGGGTGTGGAGGTGTTTCGCCGCTCTCCGGAGTACGATACGAGCGCGGACCCGGTGGTGCGGACGACGGCGTCGGAGATCCGAAAGAGGCTGGACGAGTATTACGCCGATGAGGCTCACGCGGGCGAACTGCGGATAGTTTTGCCGGTTGGGAGCTATGTCCCCGAATTTCGGGTGCCGGCGGTCGTTGCCGCATTCCGTGAGCCCGACATTCATGCAGTCCGGGAGGCGCCGAAGCGAAACAGGTGGCGAGTTTGGGCCGGTGCCGCGGTATTGACGGTGGCGATTGTGGGCGCAGCGGGATTCTGGCGGACGAGGGAGAGCCAGTTGCACCGGTTCTGGGCTCCCGTCTTTCAGTCTCCATCGGTGCTGATGGTAGTGGAAACTCTGATGGGCGTTCCAACACCGGTAACAGAAGGATCACCACCGGTACAGGAGATGATTGACCCCAGCCTGTTCCTGGTGGTGAACGACATGAATTCGCGCCTTGCGGGGTATTTTGGCGCGAATGGCGTTGGGATGGAGTATGAACTCGCGAGGAATGTGACGCCGCAGCGGTTGCGGCAGCGTCCCTTTGTGCTGAACGGCGCATTTAATAATCGGTTGACACAGCGAGCTGTCGCGGGCTTCCGGTACTCGCTGCACCTGGACTCCGAGGGGCTGGTCCGAAAGATTGTGGACCGGAACGACAGCAACCGGCACTGGGATTCGCCGATGGGAACGCTCACGCGGGACTACGCCCTTATTGCGCGGGCTCCCGAGCCGCAGACGGGTCAAATGATGGTGGTGATTGCCGGTCTCGGTGAACGCGGGAGCGCGGCTGCTACAGAGTTTCTGACGAATCCGGTGTACATGGAGCAGTTGGCGAGGAATCTACCGGACGGCTGGGCGCGGAAGAATATCGAAATTGTGCTGAAGACCGATCTGGTGGGAGGCGACTGGGGTACCCCTCGCGTGGTGGACTGGGTTGTTTGGTAAATGGCGAAGCTCCATGAACATCAGGGCATGGAGCTTCGCCGGAAGGCTTACTTGCCGAGGTACTTTGCCAAATCGGGGTGGAGGAGCTTTTTGATGTCCTCTTTCTCCAGATCGGCTTTGGTGATGACGACGGCGGTCAGGTCGATTTGCTTTTGCGGAGTGGCCCCGTTTAGCTTTTCGCTGACAGCTTTGACGGCTTCGTAGCCGATTTTGAAGGGGTCCTGCGCCACAAGAGCGTCGATAGTGCCATTGGCGAGATCTTCGACCAGGCCTTCGCTGGAATCAAAGCCAACAAACTTCAGCTTGCCCGCGAGGTTCCGGGACTTTACAGCCTGCGAAACACCGACGGACGAGGGTTCAGAGGACGCGAAGATACCGACGATTTCGGGGTGCGCCGTCAGAATGTTCTCCGCGGACGACATGGCTTTGGCACGGTTCGACATGGAGAACTGTTCGGCGACGATCTTCATCTCGGGGAATTCAGCCTTGATGGCGTCCTGAAAGCCGCGTTCGCGGTCCATGGTTGAAGCGCTGCCGGGGGCGTTCGAAACCATCGCCACCGGCCCTTTGGCGCCGACGAGCTTCGCGAGCTGGCGCGCTCCCAACTGACCAGCCTGGTAGTTGTTCGTGGCGACGAAGGAGACGTAGTTGGTCGAATCGAGGCCGGAATCGAAGACGACAACCGGAACTTTGGCTGTCGCGGCTCGATCGAGAGAGGCGTTGAGGATTGTCTTATCGGCCGCAGCGACGACTATGCCGTCAACATGCCGGTTCAGCATGGAGTCGAAAATTTCGAGCTGGCGGCTGAAGTCGGTTTCGTTGGGCGGACCGTCCCAGACGAT
>CANIHR010000448.1 GCA_947467185.1 Bryobacterales bacterium | reverse complement strand
GAAACCTCGGTCCCGAGCAGTGTTTCGCGGAAAGCGGCGTTCTTGGAAGCGGCCAGTTCGCGGAGAATCCGGTTGCGGTCTTTGCGGATCGGCATGGGCACAGACCCAGCCATTTCGGCGGCGGGGGTACCGGGGCGCTCCGAATAGGTAAACACGTGAAGGTAGGTATACGGCATCGACTCGATGAACTGTCGCGATTCCTCGAATAGTTCGTCGGTCTCGCCAGGGAAGCCGGTCATTACATCCGCGCCGATTCCGGCATTGGGCATCAGGGCGCGAGCCTTCGCCAGCCGGTCGGCATAGTGCCGCGGACGATATTTGCGGTGCATCAGGCGAAGGATCTTATCGGATCCCGACTGCAGGGGCGCATGTACGTGATTCGCGATGCGCGGGGATTCGGCCATCAGCCCCAGCAAATCGTCGGAGAAGTCCATCGGCTCCACAGAACTGAGGCGAAGGCGGGGGATTTCGGTTTCGGCCAGAATGCGGCGCAGCAGGTCTGGCAGGCGCATGTTGCTGCCCGCTTCCCTGCCCCAGCGGCCCAGGTTGATACCAGAAAGAACCACTTCCTTGTAGCGTTCCGCCAGTTGCCGGACTTGCTCGACCACCTGGTCGGCATCGACGTATCGGCTCTTGCCGCGCACAAACGGTATGACGCAGAAGGAGCAGCGATTGTGGCAGCCATCCTGAATCTTGAGGTTGGGCCGCGTGCGGTCGCCCGTCGATTCCAGAATCGGCGCAGTCAGAATGTCTTTGGTTTCGAAGATATCGCCGGTCAGAACGGAATGGTATTCGAGTTCGCCGGAGATGACGTCGGCAATTGATGTTTTGTGCGAATTGCCGACTACCCACTGGACACCCGGCATTTCGGCCAGTTCGGCAGGGGCGCGCTGGGCGTAACACCCGGTGACCAGGATTTTGGCGTTGGGATTCTCGCGATGCGTGCGGCGGATCGCGGAACGGGCGTCCTTATCGGCCTCGGCGGTTACCGTGCAGGTATTCAGGACGACGATATCGGCCATGTCGCGCGAACCCGCCGCGTCAAGGCCCTTCGCGCCCAACTGGGCTTCGAGAGCTGCCCCGTCGGCCTGGGTGGCACGGCATCCGAAATTTTGCACAAAGAAGCGCATCAGGCTGAAACTCCATTCTGACACTTATACTTAGAAAGAACCTAAGTTCACAGACCAAATCATGGGCGATTCCAGTGTTCTTTGGCTTCGGGTAGCGGCGGGGCTCTACTCCCTCGGCTTGCTCGATGCCATCATTACCGTCATGCGGCGCCGGGAGGCGATCTTCCGCGTGGCGTTGTCTGCATTCGGCCTGGGCGCCGTCTTCCACCTCGTCTCAATCATCGAGCACAGCATTACGCTTGGCCAGTTGCCCCTGAACGACATCTTCCAGACCATGTCGTTCTGCGCCTTCATCATCACGGCGACGTTTTTCGGCATTTATCTTCGCTACAAAGCGGCCAGTCTCTCGGTGTTCATCTTTCCGCTGGTCTTTGTGATGACGCTGGTGGGGGCGCTCCGCAGCCCCATATCGACCTGGTCAAACCCCGCCACCCGCAGCACCATTCTGGTAGTTCATATTGTGGCGACTCTGCTGGGATATGCGGCGCTGTTATTCACCGCCGCGGCGTCCATCGTTTACCTCTGGCAGGAAAAGCAGCTGAAACAGCGAAAAGTGATCTCGTACGGGCGCATCCTGCCGCCGCTGGGCACGCTGGACGAACTGATCTCGAATTCGCTTGGCGCGGGCTTTGCGTTCATCACTCTCGGCCTGGTCATCGGCGTCATCTGGGCTTTTGTGGAAATGGGGACCCGCTGGATTGGCGATGGGAGCGTCGCCATCTCGTTCGTTGCCTGGACGGTTTATCTCGCCCTGGTCTTCTTCCGCGTCTCCGCCGGCTGGCGTGGCCGTAAAACCGCCATACTCTCCATCGCAGCCCTGGTGTGCTGCGCCGTGACCTGGGTCCTGCACGCGCAGTTACAGCAGAGGCTGATGCCATGAAGCTTCTCCTGAGCGGCCTGAGTCATAAGACCGCCCCGGTCGGCATGCGCGAAAAGTTCGCTATTCCCGAAGGCGAGCTCCCCCGAGCTCTGCGGGAATTGCAGCGTTGCGGCGCGTCTGAGGCGGTGGTGCTTTCCACGTGTAACCGCGTGGAGTTCGCGCTTTCCGTGCCGGAGACCGAAGAGGCCAGCGCGATCATCAACAAGTTCCTCGCCGAGTGGGGTTTCGTGGGGATTTCCTCAACGGATCTGGCCGAACACGTCTACAAACACGAGGCCACCGAGGCCATCACGCACCTGTACCGCGTGGCGGCGAGCCTCGATTCGATGGTGGTGGGCGAGCCGCAGATCCTGGGTCAGTTGAAGGCCGCCTATGCGACAGCCCGAACTGAAGGCACGGTCGGCGGCCTGCTGGAGATGGTGGTGACGCGGGCGTTTAACGTCGCCAAGCGTGTCCGCACCGAGACGGGTATCGGCCAGATGGCGGTGTCCGTCAGCTATGCCGCTGTGGAACTGGCGCGCAAGATTTTTGGTTCACTTAAGGGCCAGACCGTTATGATTATCGGGTCTGGCAAGATGGGCGAACTGGCTGCGAAACACCTGCGCCGGTCGGGTGCCAGTCGGATTCTGGTTACCAACCGGACGTGGGAACGTGCGGAAGAACTGGCAAAACTGTTTGACGGCAAGGCTGTCGAGTACCACAAATTCATCTCGGCGCTGCCGGAGGTCGATATCGTAATCGCTTCCAGTGGTGCACCGCACTTCATCCTGAACCGTGAGGACATGCAGCGAGTGATCAGCCTGCGGCGCAACCGCCCCATGTTCCTGATTGATATCGCGGTGCCGCGGAACATCGATCCGAAGGTGAACGAAATTGACGGCGTGTTCCTCTACGACGTTGATGATCTCTCCGGAGTTGTAAACGCGAACATCCAGGAGCGGCAACGCAAGGCCGAACAGGCTGAAGCGATTGTCCGCGAGGAAGTGGAGCGCACGTTGGCCCGCATCCGGATGGAAGCGGTCACGCCGACGATTGTCAGCCTCCAGGAGCAACTGGAAGAGATCCGGGCGTCGGAAGTGATTCGAACGCTACGCCGGATGCAGGGTTTGTCGCCCGAACAGCAGCAGCAGATCGAAACAATGACGAAGGCGATCGTGAACAAGATCGCCCACGGACCGATCTCCGAACTGCGCAAGAATGCCGGACACCCCGATGGCGGTCAGGCCATCGAGTGGGTCCGCAAGGTTTTCCATCTGCACGAGTAGGAGCTTACTTCGTGCCGGTTAGCCACGCTTCAAGGCGCTGTTTCTGCTCCGACGTAGCGTCAGTACGAGTCTCGATCTGCCATTCGGTCGGCAGGTCGTTGCCCAGTGTAACTTCGAGGCGTTCCAGCTTATCCCGACGTGCGATCAGGAGGGTGACCTTCTCACCGGGCTTATAGAAGCCCAGTCGTCCGGCGAGGCCCTCCGCGCGGACACGGAAGTCGCCGATCGCAAGGATTTCGTCGTCCACGTTGAGTCCGGCGACATGCGCCGGAGTGCCGGTGGGAACACGAGTCACTACCAGACGTCCGGCGTCATTTTTCGTATCGGCACCGAGGGTGGCACGTGCCGGAGCGTTGTTCGGGCGGGGCCGGAAACGGAGACCGAACCAGTCGAGCGCTTCGGAATAATCAAGCTCATCGGTAGTTTCCACGGAGCGGCGGAAGAACTCGCGGAGTGACGTCCCGGTCACTTCCTCAGCAGT
>CANIHR010000447.1 GCA_947467185.1 Bryobacterales bacterium | reverse complement strand
GTATCCAGAATCCGAAAAAGCTGAACCCCACTGAACTCAACGAACTCTGCGGAGCCTGCCACCGCCAGGCCAGTTCTCTTGATGATGACACCGACTGGAGCAACGCCTGGAACCTCCGCCACCAGCCCTCCTACCTCCACCGCGCCGCCTGCTTCCGCAACAGTCCGGGCACAAGCAAAGAACCGATGTCCTGCCTGACCTGCCACGATCCGCACGAGCCCATCCGGAAGGGCACGGCGTACTACGACGCGAAATGCGGAACCTGCCACCCGAAGGTCACGCATAAGACGAACCTGACCACCGCGGCCCAGAAGAGCTGCGTCGGCTGCCACATGCCGTCGGTCGCCACCAGCAAGACTCTGAGCTTCGTGAACCACTGGATCGGCATCTATGACCAGCCGGGCCCGAAGCTGGCCCCCACACGCCGAGCTACAAAGGCCCTGAAACCCTCGCCTGTCGTGGTCAACCTCCCGGCCGGTTTTACAGTACCCGCCAGCCCCGCCACCCTCGCCCCCGTCTACGAAAAAGCCATGGCGCAGCGCGAGAAGGATCTGGGCCCTAACGATCCCAAAGTCGCCCGGGCCGCTTCCGACCTCGGCCTCTTCCTGATGCAGAACGGCAACCCCGAAGCTGCCGTTGAACCCCTGCGCCGGGCCATCGCCATCGACGAAAAGAACAGCGATCCCCAACTGGAAGGCAGCCGCGAAAATCTGGCGAATCTGTTCGAAGCTCTTGGCAAACCCGATCAGGCGATCCCCCTCTTCCGTGCCGCCGCCGAAGGCAACGACCAGAAGGTGGCGGCGCGAGCCCTCGCTTCCCTCGGCCGCCTCGATCGCCCGAATGCCGAAACACACTATCGCCGCGCCCTCGCAGCCGAAGAGAAGGCATCCGGTCCCACCGATCGCCGCGTCGCTGTTATTCTCCACGAACTTGCCCTGACTCTCCGCGAACGGCAGGAGGACCCCTCGGCCGAGCCCCTTCTTCGGCGCGCCCTCGCCATACAGGACAAGCTCGCCAAACCCGACTATCGCCTGACCGTCGCCATCATGAACACACTCGGCAATCTGATCGAGGGTGCCCGCCGTTTTGACGAAGCCGAGAAGCTGGAACGCGCCGCGCTCAAATTGGCGGAAGAGAAATTCGGCCCGGAAAGTGCCGAACTCTCCATGACCTGCACCAACCTGGCCGACATCCTCTGGAACAAACGCGATCTCCCTGGTGCCGGACAACTCTACAAACGAGCGCTCTCCATCGACATCTCTCTCCACGGCATGGAAAGCTCCGAAAGCGCCGCCGATATCGCTAACTTAGGCATGGTTTCGAAGGAAGCTGGTCAGACAGCGGCGGGAAATTCTCTGCTCCGCCAGGCCCTCGCCATCTACGAAACCACCCTCGGCCCCGACAGCGCCCAGGCCAAATTCGTCCGGCAGAATTTGGCTCGCTAAACCCTGCCAGGTCAAAAGTACCCTGCAAAGTAGTCCAAAGGGGGCTTGTTTCTGTCATTGCAGTGTGATACTCCTGACCAACAATCTTTTTAGATTGTGTCTTAAATTCCAGGGGAGTCAATGAAAACAAAACTTTTTGTACGCCGCATGGCGCAGGTGTGTACCTTTGCACTCGCGATCTCAATGGCAGCCTCGTCGCTGTTTGGCCAGGCTTTCTACGGTACGGTCGTTGGAACCGTCACCGATCCCTCCGCCGCCGCGCTCCGTGGCGCAACGGTTCACCTCATCAACTCCGGAACCCAGGAACGACGTCAGGCTCAGACCGATAACGACGGCGCTTACCAGTTCCTCAACCTGGTACCCGCCGCCTACCGTGTGGAAGTGGAACTCTCCGGCTTCAAACGGTCAACTGTTCCCTCCATAGAAGTCTCCGTCTCTGCCACTATTCGCGCGGATGTCGTCATGCAATTGGGCGACGTCACTCAATCGGTCGAAGTTTCCGCGGCCGCTCCCCTCCTCCAGACCGAGAACGCCAGCCTCAGCCAGGCCGTTAACACTCGCGCCGTGCAGGAACTCCCCGTAAATGGCCGCAATATTTTGAACCTGGCCGCCCTCGTCCCCGGCGTGGTGCCACAGGGCAGCACCGAAGGCAACGCCATCACCGGCAAAAACGTCTTCGCGGCCGGCAACTACCAGATTGGCGGCGGAATCGCCAACCAGAGCGCCACCTATTTTGATGGCGTCCCCGCCAACGCGGGTGTCGGTAACCTCACGGTCCTGGTTCCCAGCCCCGATGTGACCTCGGAATTCCGCGTCCAGACCTCCAGCAACAGCGCCGAATATGGCCGCTACGCCGGCGGCGTCATCAACGTGGCTTCGAAGTCAGGCAGCAACCAGTTTCATGGTTCCACCTACGAATACCTCCGCAACCGGGTCCTGAACGCGAATTCGTTCTTCGCAAACGCTAACAAGACCGGCAAACCCGCCTTCACACAGAACCAGTTTGGCGGCACCGTCGGCGGCCCCATCAAGAAAGATAAGCTCTTCTTCTTCGCTGGTTACGAAGGCTACCGGCAGCGCCAGGGTGCTAACTTCCTGGCCACCGTGCCGCTCACTCCTATGTACAGCGGTGATTTCTCCGGTTACAAAAACGCAGCCGGCGCCGTGATCCCCATCTACGATCCGACCACGCAGTGCGGCAAGTTCGCCAACGCCCCCTGCCCCGCCGGAGCCGTCATCCAGCGGACCCAGTTCCCCGGTAACGTGATTCCCGCCAGCCGTCTGGATCCCGTAGCCGTAAAAATGGTGGGCTTCCCCATCTTCGCCAAACCGAACCAACCGGGTGCGGCCAACACCGCTATCGGTAACTACACGAAGAATGCCACCTCGGGCGGCGACAACGACCAGGTCACGGGCCGCTTCGACTATAACTACTCGGAAAAGCTCCGTCTCTTCGGCCGCTACACCCGCTGGAACTCCGCCAACACGCCGTTCGCACCGTTCGACAACGGAATCTTCGGCGGCGACCCCTACTCACCTGAAACCTTCGTCACCACCCAGGGTGTCGCCGGGGCTACCTGGCTTGCCAGCCCCAACATCGTGGTGGATCTCCGCGCCTCTTATGGCCGCTGGACCTACCTCCGTATTCAGCCCTTCACTGGCATCAACATGAACAAGACGTTCGGGCTGCCCACCTACTTCGACACGGAACTCCCGAAGCTGCACGGCATCGCCAATGAAACCTCGGTACCCAGCTACTCAATTGGCAACTATACGCCGCTGCCGGGTCAGCCTGGCTACAACAACGCGAAGATCTTCTCCACCGACAACGACTACGTCCTGCTGCCCTCCATGAGCTGGGTCCGTGGCCGCCACACCCTGAAATTCGGCGCCGACTTCCGCAACATGCAGAACAACTACTACCAGGCCACCGGTGGCGGCGTTTTCGCCTTCGACAACCTGTTCACTTCCCAGAATGCCCTGAATTCGGGGGCCAGCGGCAACGGCCTCGCGTCGATGATGCTCGGCCTCGGCGGCAACGGTCAGGTCTTCTCATTTGGTCTGCCGTGGCAGTCTCTCAGCTATCAGGGCTACTACGCGCAGGATACGTGGCAGCCGACCAGCAAATTGACTCTGACCCTCGGTCTGCGCTGGGAGATTCCCGGTGTCTACAAGGAGCGCTACGACCGCGCTGCGTCCTTCGACCCGCACGAGATTAATCCAACCCTCGCAACCCTCGGGATCAAAGTAAATGGCCAGCCGATCCTGGGCGCTCTTGACTTCGTAAACACACCCCAGCACCCCTTCAAGGGCCTGAAGAG
>CANIHR010000446.1 GCA_947467185.1 Bryobacterales bacterium | reverse complement strand
TCGGCTTCCACCTTCACCCAGGTGTTGTCAGCCTTGTCGATCCAGATAGTACCTTCCATATTGCGCAGGATGCAGGCCCACGGGCCGTTATACGACCGAATCGGCACCGCGCGAATCTGCCAGGCCGGGCGCCCATTGATCATCTGCTCCCCCAGTAACGTAAACTGAAACGCCTCTGGTATCCGCTGGAACTTCGCCCGGTCTTCCGCTTCCCGGCGACGCTCCTCCGCGATCCGCTTCTGCTTCTCCGCCGGACTCATGCGTGCCACTTCCTGCGCCGCCTTTTCGTACTTCTCGCGCTCTTTTTTCGCCTCGGCCGGTGACAACGGCCTCCCGTCCCTCTCCACCAGCAGGCGCAGTCTTTTCGGCCCCAGCGACACCACTTCTGTTTTCGTGCTGTTGCTCTTCTTCACCTTCCCCTGGTCATCCAGTTCGCGAAGCTGAGACAACAGATCGTAGGTGTAGTCGCGCCGCAGCTCTTCCTGGCGGTTATCCACCGCCAGAGACTTCTTCATGATGTCGAGCGCGGTCGGAGTTTGCCCGAACACGACAGCAGTCACAGCTACAAGCGAGAATAAGAACTTAGCGGCATGAAAATTCATATCGTCACCACGGGCGGCACCATCGAAAAAGTGTACTCGGAGAGTTCTGGCCAGGTGGAGAACGTGGCCCAGAAAATCGACCGGTATTTGCAGTCTCTGCGGCTGCCCACTCTCAAGGTCGAGATCACGCCGCTGATGAACAAGGACAGTCTGCTCATGACGGAGGCCGACCGCGACCTGATTCTCGCGGTAGTCCGCGTAAAACTGGCGGATGGCCCGGTGGTTGTCACGCACGGCACCGACACAATGGTAGAAACCGGCAAGCTGCTGAAAGAAAAACTGGGCGACACCGCGTTTCCGGTCATCCTGACCGGCGCCATGTCGCCCCTCGGTTTTGAACGCTCGGACGGCCTGCAGAATCTGACTGAGAGCCTGTTGGCCGCACGAATCCTGACGGGTGGCGTCTGGATTGTGATTCACAATGAGGTTCATGATGTGGATCGCGTTCGCAAGGATCGGCCCAATGCCCGCTTCGTCCCCATCACCTCCGATGCCGATTAGGGCTTCGGAGAGGTAATTTGCAGATCAGCCGTCAGATTCTGCCAGTCTGGCATTTCATATGGCTTCAGTTTTGTGTTGAAGGGCGCAGTGACGTCAACGGAACCATTGGGCGCAATACTTGAGACCTTGATCTGGAAGGTCCCGACCGAGTCTTCTTCTGAGCGCTTGGTGCTGGCCCAAAGGGTCACAGTAGCTTCCAAACCGGTTACCTCGGCGATCGAGTGATTGACTATCACGGCCTTCGCGACCGGTTTCTTGTCCTGCGTGACAACCCGAACGCCCGACACTTCCACCGACTTCTGGAGGGGGTTGGTCCCCTTCTCCGCCGGTGCCACAGCAGCGACCTTATCGGATGCGCCCTTGTCTGTCGGGGAACCGTCGGTCTTACCGGATGACGGCTGCAGCGCGTAATAGGCGACGCCCAGTACCAGCAAAAGCGCAACGGCAACACCGCCACCCACCATCCAGGCGGGCGGACCCTGCTTCTGCGGCGGCCACGGAGCCTGTTGGTGCGCGTAATCGACCGGCGCATGGGGCGGCGCGGCGTAGTGCGGTGCCGGAGGAGGCGGAGGCGGTGCGGCAGGGGGCTGCCAGGCAGCCTGCGGCGGCGCGGGAGGGGGAGGTGGCGGCGGAGCCTGCTGCACGGGAGGGGCCCACTGCTGGGGCGGCTGCCAGGCCTGCGGCGGTGCAGCAGGGGGCGGCGGCTGCCAGGCCGTCTGTGGAGGTTGCGGCTGATAACCCTGGGGTGGGTATGCCGGAGCCTGAGGTGGATATGCCTGTGGCGGATAGCCCTGGTGAGCTGCCGGAGGCTGCGGTGCCGCCTGTTGCGGCTCCGCTACGCAATACGGGCATTCAGTCTTAGAAGGCGGTACATCTTTCCCGCAGCGCGGGCAAACCCAATTGAACATATTTCTTCCACTGTATACGAACGCAGCGAAGCCTGTGTTGGTTGCCGGAATCTGGGCCTCGAATATGATGAAGCGTGGCGTTTACTAACGAACTGGATGCCGTCCTCCCGGCCGACCTGCCCAATCGCGAGCGCGTCGTCGCGGCAGCCTCCCGGCACTTGCAGATGGTGACCGAGATCAACGAAGTGATGAACCTGACGCGTATCACCACGCCCCGGGACGCGGCCATTAAACACATCCTCGACTCTGTAATTCCCTGGAAATTGTTCGCCGGGGCGAAGTCCGTACTCGACGCCGGCACCGGACCTGGCTTCCCTGGCTTGCCGCTCGCCCTCACCCTGCCCGACACGAAGTTCACCCTGGCCGAATCGACCGGCAAGAAAGCGCGCTTTGTGGAGAGCGTAATTGCCGATCAGCAGATCCCCAACGCGAAGGTCCTGCCCGAGCGTGTGGAAGATATCGGCAAGCGTGAGCGCTACGAGATCGTCACGGCCCGCGCCTTTGCGCCCATGCCGAAAGCCCTGAAGATGCTGGCTCCCTTGCTGAAGAAGGGTTCGCGCGCGCTTCTTTATAAAGGCCCCGATGTGGAGACCGAGATTGCCGAAGCGGCCCGGGACGCAAAGCTGATGGGCGTGAAGTTTGAGATCGTCATGAAGTACGACCTGCCGGATGGCCTCGGCACCAGAAATATTGTGGAGATTGCAAGAGGATGAATAAGCTCTGGATTCTTTTCGCCACCCTGCCGTTACTGGCGCAGAACAGCGATGTTCCGAAGACCTTCGTGGTGCCGAAAGCGCATTATGACTACGTCCGGCGCGAAGTCGGCATCCCGATGCGCGATGGCGTGAAGCTCCACACCGTCATCATGATGGCGAAGAACACCCGCAATGCACCCATCCTGCTGACACGCACGCCGTACAACGCATCGAAACGGACTGAGCGGACGCAGAGTCCCTCGCTGCTGGCCTCGCTGCCCCAGGGAGACGAAGTGTTCGTCGAGGACGGCTATATCCGCGTGTTTCAGGACGTCCGCGGCAAGTACAAGTCCGAGGGCGATTACCTGATGACGCGCCCGGTGCGCGGACCGCTGAACAAGACCTCCACCGACCATGTGACCGACGCCTGGGACACCATCGACTGGCTGGTGAAGAACATCCCGGAATCAAATGGCCGCGTGGGCATGCTGGGGTCGTCATATGAAGGCTTCACGGTGGTGATGGCGCTGCTGGAACCGCACCCGGCGCTGAAGGTCGCTGCCCCCGAAAGTCCGATGGTCGATGGCTGGATGGGCGACGACTGGTTCCACTACGGCGCCCTGCGGCAGACGAATTTCGATTACACCTCCGGCCAGACGGCGAAGCGTGGCGAGGGCGAGGCTGTCGTTCGCACGACGCTCGATGACTATGAAGAATTCCGCCGCGCCGGTTCGGCCGGGGCCTACGCCAGAATCCACGGTCTGGACCAGTTGCCGTGGGTCCAGAAATGGGAGGAACACCCGGCTTATGATTTCTTCTGGCAGGGTCAGGCACTCGACAAACTGGTGGCCGCAAAACCTTCGAAGGTTCCCACCATGTGGGTTCAGGGTCTGTGGGACCAGGAGGATATGTGGGGAGCCATTCAGACCTGGCTGGCGCTGAAGGACAAGGGTCAGGCCGACCACAATTATCTGGTGATGGGCCCCTGGCGTCACAGCCAGGTGAACTACGACGGGTCCAGTCTGGGGCCGCTCAAGTGGAGAGGCGATACCGCGACGGAGTTCCGCCGCGAAGTCCTGAAGCCGTTCTTTGATCAGTACCTGAAGACGGGTGCGCCGA
>CANIHR010000445.1 GCA_947467185.1 Bryobacterales bacterium | reverse complement strand
GGGCCTTCGGGCTCTCGCCGAAGCCCCAACGCTTCAAGATCGAAAAGTTTAGGAAGAATCCATGAGTGAAAATCCCGGCGCGATGGCGCCACGTCGCAATCCACTGAAAGCTCTGATTCCGCTGCTGCTGGTTGCCGGGATCGGCTTCGCCGTCTGGAAGTTCGCGATTAACAAGCCGCAGCCGCCCTCCAGTGTCGTCGCAATGACGGGGCGGATTGAAGGCGACGATGCGGTGATCGCGCCCAAGGTTCCGGGGCGCATTCTGGAGATCCGTTTCCGCGAGGGTGACGTAGTTCATGCGGGCGACGTAATCGCAACGCTGGATGACATTGGTGCCCAGGCGCGGGTGGAACAGGCGAAGGCAGCTGTGAATGAGGCGGAGATCCGCCGGCGTGCCGCCGAGCAGCAGATCGCGATTCTGCAGGAGCAGTTGCAGCAGACGGATTTGCAGACCGGGCAGGCAACGGTGGACGCAGAGGGCCGTGTTCGGCAGGCAGAGGCGGATCTGGCGGGTGCGGAGGCGCAACTGGCTCAGCAGGAATCTTCCCTTCGCATCGCGGCATGGGATCGCGATGCTTATGTGAAGCTGGCCAAAAGCGGCGCGGTACCGGAGCGGCAGGGAAAGCTGGCGCAGTCGGCCGCCGAGACCCAGGAAGCGGTGGTATCCGCCGCACGGAAGCGGGTGGAATCGGCTCGCGGAAGTTTGAGCGTGGCGAAAGCCAATCTGACGACGCCGCAGATTCGCACGTCGCAATCCTCCGCAGTGCGCAAACAGATCATCCTGCAGCAGACGCAGATTGCCAGCGCGGCTTCCGACGTGGTTCGGGCGCGGGCACAACTTGCAGAGGTCACCGATTCACTCAGCAATCTGACCATCACCGCACCGTTCGATGGCACGGTGATTACCCGGACGGCTGAACCGGGCGAAATTGTACAGGCGGGGACGGGGATTCTGACGCTGGTGGATCTGAACCGCGTGTACCTTCGGGGCTTTATTCCGCAGGGGGAATCAGGCAAGGTTCGCGTGGGCATGAAGGCTCGCGTGTTCCTGGATTCGGCAGTTTCTAAACCGCTGGAAGCGCAACTGGTGCGGATTGATCCGCAGGCGACGTTTACGCCGGAAAATACCTACTTCCGCGATGACCGGGTGAAGCAGGTGGTGGGCGTGAAGTTACTTCTGAAGGCAGGCGCGGGTTTTGCGAAGCCGGGCATGCCGGCCGATGGTGAAGTGCTGGTGGAGGGTGACAGCTGGCCCTCGGTTGAATATCGAAAATGACACCCCGCGAGAACGGTACGGTCTCGATTCAGGTTGCGGACCTGCGCAAGAACTATGGCGCGGTTCAGGCGGTGCGAGGCATCAGCTTTGATGTGCGCCAGGGCGAGATATTTGGCCTGATCGGACCGGATGGCGCGGGCAAGACCTCCACGTTTCAGGTGCTGGCTGGTGTGATGGAAGCGACCTCTGGAACTACCACGATTTTCGGGAAGGCGGCGCGCGAAGCTCGTCAGCAGACCGGGTATCTGACACAGACCTTTAGCCTGTACCCGGATCTTACTGTTGCGGAGAACATTCGCTACGTTGGGAACCTGCGGCTGATTCCGAACGACGAAATTGAGTCGCGGGGGAACAAGTATCTGTCGATGTTCGACATGGACCGGTTTACCGAACGGCTGGCCGGGCGTCTGAGTGGCGGCATGAAGCAGAAGCTGGCGCTGGCGTGCGCGCTGGTCGCGCAACCGCAGGTATTGCTGCTGGATGAGCCGACGACGGGTGTGGACCCGGTCTCGCGGCGCGAATTCTGGGATACCCTGGCGCACCTCGCTATTGACGGTCTCACCATTTTGGTAGCGACTCCTTACCTGGACGAAGCCGAGCGCTGCCACCGAGTAGCTCAGATGCATGAGGGCACGATTCATCAGATCGGGACGCCGGCGGAGCTTCGCGCCAGTCTGGGCGCGAAACGTCTGGAAGTTCACACGGCGTCACTTGGTGATGCGGAAGATGCGCTGATGGGGCACCATGCGGGCATTCTCGATGTGCAGCGCTTCGGAGACAGGCTGGATGTGATGGTGCCGGAGCCAGTTGTCGGACAGCGGGAAGTGGAACGCCTCCTGGGTGTGGCGAACATCGCGATCGAGAGCATTCAGGTGGAGGAACCGGCACTGGAGAATACTTTTGTCGCGACCCTGCGCGCGATTGGCCGGGAAGTGAAATCCCCGAAATACCCGGGGCAACATCCGCATCGGGACCTGATGGGTGAGATCGCAATCGGCGCCACGAACCTGACGCGGCACTTCGGAAACTTCACCGCGGTCCGTGATGTGAGTGTCGATGTGAAATATGGCGAGATCTATGGTCTGCTGGGTGCGAACGGGGCGGGGAAGACGACCACTATCAAGATGCTGTGCGGCCTGATTGAACCTTCCACGGGACGTATGGAACTGGCTGGGGAAAGTGGGAGTCTTCGGTCACGGACAGTGCGGCAGAAGCTCGGCTACATGTCGCAGAAGTTCTCTCTTTATGACGATTTGACTGTCGGCGAGAACCTGAATTTCTTTGGCGGCGTCTATGGCCTGTCGCCGGAAGAGATTGAGACGAAGAAGCACTGGGTGCTGGAGTTCGCAGGCCTGGAAGGCAAGGAAGACGCGCTGACCGTGAGTCTGCCGGGAGGCTGGAAGCAGCGCGTGGCTTTCGGGGCTTCCATCATGCATGAGCCAAGCGTGCTGTTTCTGGATGAACCCACCTCAGGGGTGGATCCGCTGGCGCGCCGGGCCTTCTGGCGGATGATCAACCAGCTGGCCGATATGGGGACCGCAATCCTGGTGACGACCCACTATCTGGAAGAAGCCGAGCAATGCAATCGTCTGGGCTTTATGGTGGCGGGTTCCATCGTGGCCGAAGGGACTCCGCGCGGCGTCAAGGCCGCCCAAAAGGGACATCTGATCGAGACACTTTCCACCGAGCCACAACGGGCGGCAGATTTGCTGCGGACTGATGGCGAACGGTGGCGGATCTCGCTGTTCGGCGACCGAATTCACAATGTGACGGACGGGGATGCGGAAAGTTCGATGCGCGAGACACGTGCGAAGCTTGCTGCAGCCGGAATTGATGTGCTGGAGGCCAGGGAGATTCCCTGGTCGCTCGAAGACGTCTTCATTGCCGTTGTGGAAAATGCAAAGCGCGAAGAAAGGCTGGCTGCATAATGAGACGCATTCTGGCGCAGGCGAAGAAGGAACTAATTCAGATTGTGCGCGACAAACTGGCGCTGGCGCTGGCATTGTTGTTGCCGGTTTGTCTGTTGATGTTACTCGGCAACTCAATTTCTCTCTCCGTGACGGAGTTGCCGATTGTTGTGCAGGATCTGGATGACTCAGCAGCATCCCGTTCCTTGCTTGATGCCTTCCGCAACTCGATTACTTTCCATGTGGTTGAATGGCCCGTCACGAAGCAACCCGCTGAGGCCTTCACGGAAAACAAGGCGCGTGCGGCACTCGTGATTGACCGCGGCTTCGGGCGTGAGATGGCGCGGGGCGGGGAAGCGCAGGCACAGATGCTGATTGACGCCAGTGACTCGAACACCGCCAAACTGATTCAGGGCTATTCGAGCCAAATCATCGCGGCGTGGAACAGGGGTGCGGGTGGGGCGCAGAGATTGTTGCCGGTGAAAGCGCATATTCGTCTCTGGTACAACCCTGGCCGCGTCACGAAGAAATTCTATGGTCCCGGGATTTTCGTGCTGGGACTTTCCATGTTTCCGCCACTGCTGGCTGCACTCGCGATGTCGCGAGAGGGCGAACAGCAGACGCTGCTCCAGGTGTACGTCTC
>CANIHR010000444.1 GCA_947467185.1 Bryobacterales bacterium | reverse complement strand
GCCCTGGCGGAATCGAAGAACGATCCGTATTTGCATGCCCGGCAGTATCTGTACGGACTGCTGCGCAAGCCCGGCGAAGAGAACGTTTTCAAGACGGCCGGCCGGCCGGGCACCCGGCTGTTCCGGATCCCGCTGATGCCGCTGCTGGCCGGGGATAATCCGACGAGCAACGAACTGCCGTCGAAGTTCCTGCGGCTGCTGGACTACCAGTTGTTCATTCTTCGGCAGTGGGCCGAGGGGAAGTTCTACAACGAGGTGGACGAGGGCTGGGTGCCCGACACGGCTGTGGATCCGTTCCATCCCTATGCCAGGTTGCTGGGCACGAGCGGACGCGACCTGGACCGGGGCGTGCTGATGAGCATGCTGGGCGGCGCGTTCTTTCCGGGCGCGGAGGTGTGCTGGGTGATTCGGAACCCGTCCATCTACAAGGAGCCGTACCGGCTGAAGGCCGATCCGGACTTCTACGCGTTCAGCCAGACGGCGGCGAATCAGAATGCCAACCAGATTCCGGAGCAGGCCTATCTGGCCAATACCGATGTGGAATTGAGTACCGGCAACGACTTCACGCGCGGGCTGCAGCCGGGAGATTTGACCAAGTATTCGGCGGTGCCGTGGCAGGCGGATTTCAACGAGTGCACGATTCAGTCGATCGACATTACCTATGAGATGTGGAACCAGATCAATCCTGTCGACGACAACGATCCGTGGATGAAGCAGGAGCAGAAAACGTGGGATGCGATGTGGTGGCCGGCGCACCGGCCGTTGCAGACCTTTGAGGCTGTTTCTGTTGCCGACGGCAAGCCGAACTTGCAGTTTTTGGGCTGGTCGCGCGGGGTGCCGCAGACGCTGGCGGGTGATTTGAAGATGGTGACGGAGTGGGCGCGATTGGGATTTGTGGTGCGGAATCCGTATGCGAAGAAGGGCTCACTGGACGTGGCTTCGCCGGATCAGAAATATATTAGTGTGGAGCGGAGTGGGGAGTCTTGATTGTGTTTGGGGAGGGGGCTGGCCGGGCAGTGGAGGGCTACGTGGCGCATTACAACTCCATCCGCTTGAACAGCGCCATCGGCTGCATCAAGCCGAAGGAGATGCTCGCCGGGCGCCAGGCTGAGATCCACGCCCCGCGAGATCGGAAGTTGGCGGAGGCCGTCTGGCTCGTCGTCAGAAGGCCGCGTGAAGAGCGTCGGGCACGCTTTCAGATTCGCGGGTGAAGTGGATAACTTCCGAGTGACCGACTATCCGGACAAACCTTCAATTTCCGACAATGGGACTTGGGGCCATCCAACTTCAAGATCGCGCTTCAGAAACAAGCCGCTAGCACCCGGGCGGGATGGCTCAACCCTACGCGACTGATCGTTCGCTATCGAACTAAGCATCCATTCGCCGATCAACTTCCGGGCAGCAGACCATCGAGAAACAGGGCCGCGCAACCCACAGATACTGGGTTCTGAGCCTGCATTGTTTCCGCGCACTTGAGATACTGGAGATTACCCATTATGAAGATGACTGCTGACAAACGCGCGATCGACAAGATCTTTCGTCGCCGGGACCGCTACGAGATTCCGGATTGGCAGCGGCAGAGAGTGTGGAACAAGAAAAAGAAGCAAGGCCTTGTCGACTCGATTCTGCGGGGATGGAAGCTTCCGAAATTCTATTTCGTCAAAACCTCGGACGAGAATTTTCTGGTGGAGGACGGCCAGCAGCGGCTCACCGCCATTTTCGAATTCTTCTCAGGGGACCTTGGTCTAAGTAAGGAATCAGCTGAGATCTTCGGTGGGACCTACTACAGCGAGTTGAAACGGAATGTCGCGGACGCGTTCGATGACTTCGATATCGAATTCGACGAGATCGAAGATGCGACGGATGAGGAACTCAAAGAATTCTTCCAGCGACTCCAAGAAGGCATGCCCCTGACGGGGAGCGAGAAGCTCAACGCCGTCCCCAGCAAGCTCCGCGATTTCTGCAAGGAAACTGCCGAGAAGCACCCGTTCTTCAAGGCGACAATTGCCGTCCCTGATACCCGCTATGCCCATTTCGATATTCTGGCAAAGGTCGTCACGGTCGAGATCGAAGGGCTCGATACGGGATTGCGGCTTGATGACGTCAAGGCAGTTTTTGAGGCGAGCAAGAATTTCGCGGCGACTTCGGCGGTAGCAAAGCGAGTCAAGAGTGCCTTGGATTTGCTTGCTATTGCGTTTAAGGGCAACGGCTCCATGTTGCGCACGAGAACGATAGTCCAATCACTCATCACACTCACCTGCAAAGTCGTGAGCACCAAGAACTCCAAGGGTAGTGAAGCCCTCCTCGCAGAGTTCTTCGTGAATTTCGCGACCGAGCTGGCTGCGCAAGTTGATAAAGGGCAAGAGGCGACAGACAGCGACTACGTCCAATTTCAGAAATCTGTGAGTGCCAATGTTGCTGGCGCGGCCAGGACGCGCCAGGAAATCCTCCTTCGGAAGCTCTTCACTATCACACCCAAGCTCAGCACGATCTTCGACCCGAGCATCATCGCTGAGAGTGGCGTGACCGGACGCATAACGGCAGTCTCTGATTCCATCAATCAACTCATCGAGCAGCTCAACAAAAGGCACGCTTCAGCCACCGGCGACGACCTATTCAAGGCTACGAACAAGACTGCGCCGGCACTGTTGCGCCTTCGTAAACCGGTAATAACACGCGACGCTTACGGCGACTTCATTGATGACCTCTACTTCCTCTTCCGGGAGGGGCCTGGAACTCGCGTCGACCAGGCGACCCTACCAGCTTTCGGCCACATTAACGATCTACGCACTGACCTGCGACATGACGTAGATCATGGGGATAAGGGCAAGATTCGCGCTAAGCGAAAAAAAGGGGGCACGACCTTCGCTCTCTATGCGGGCGAAGGAACGCCGGACACCATCGAGCCATCAAAGTACCCATTGTTCCAAGCGAACATCCTCACTGCCATAGAAGGCGATCTCCGAGTACTCCTTTCAAGGCCGATTCCAAACCAAGTCACGTCTCTCAGCAGGCCATAGCCTTAAGGTCTAGCTGCACAAGAGACGGGCCGAGTTAGCGAGAATCCGGCTTCAGCAGAACCACGCTCCCAGGTAACATGGCAGATCAACTCCCGCAAAACGTCATTATGGGAAGTTGGCGAAGGTTTTGTGCCGGATGACGCCAGATCGGAAGTTGGCCACTCCGGTGGCGGCGGCTTCGCTTCTGCGCTCACCAAATAGGTTCAGGATCAAGTCAGGCCTTCCTTTCAAAGGCGCTCACTCGATATATGTACCCTGGTGTTCAAACAACAACCGATCTGTCGAAACGTGCCTTCCTCACCTTCGCGAATTGCATGTGCGCGAGCAGGCTCACGGGCTATCGCGGGTACAGTGGGAGACTTCCGTGCGCGGCGGCGAGCCGAGCTTGCGTGTGCACCGCCGGTCGCGCGGGCACTGGCCGGGAACTGGAACATGATTACGGGTCTTTAGCAATTGGCCCGCCACCGCTTTGCTAGAGTGGCGGAATGCGATTTTTTCGTGTCTTTTTGCTGTCCGTAGCGGTTGTACTGGCACAGACGAATCGGGGTTCGGTGAGCGGCTCTGTGGCTGACGCGAGCGGGGCGGCGGTGCCGGCGGCGGAAGTGACGGTACGGAACCTGGCGACGAATCAGGTGACGGTGGTGAAGGCGTCGCAGGAGGGGAACTTCGTGGTACCGGCGTTGGACCCGGTGGAGTATTCGGTGGGCGTCCGGGCGGCTGGCTTCCAGGCGGCGGAGGTGAAGCGGCTGAAGGTGGACACGGCGGGGAATACGGGGGTGCACTTTACGTTGAAGCCGCAGGCGGTGGAGACGGTGGTGGAGGTG
>CANIHR010000443.1 GCA_947467185.1 Bryobacterales bacterium | reverse complement strand
AGCTCATCGCCAGCCAGGTCGCCGAAGTAGCCATTAGCGCCGTCGGGATTCCCATCATCCGTGAAGGGAACGTCCTCGAACTGGCCCAGCAGAAACTGAATGTTGTCGAGGCCTGCAGCGGCATCCGCTCCCTCCTCACCCTCACCTTCCTGTCCCTCGTCTACGGCTATTTCGCCGAAAAGCGCATCTGGATCCGCGTGGCGCTCTTCCTGTCCACTATCCCCATCGCCATCACCGCCAACGCCGGTCGCGTCACCATGACGGGCATCATCGCCGACTTCAAACCAGAGCTCGCCGAAGGTCTCTTCCACGAAGCCCAGGGTTGGGTCATTTTCATGATTGCGTTCGCACTTCTTGCCGTCGTCCACCAGGTTTTTGTGCGCCTGGACAAAATGTTCATCAATAAACCGGCTCCCCAGCCACAGGCGGCCTGACCCATGAAGAAAAACGCTCTCGGAATCTTCACCGTTATTCTGCTACTCCAGGCAGTGCTGTTCTACTCGGCCTCCCGGGGGGACTCCACTTCTCTCGCTGCACCTCTCGTGGCGCTCTCTCCCAATCTCGGTGAATTCAAACTCGCCCAGGAAGGTGTTGTCGAGCCTGAAACCCTCGAAGTCCTGAAAGCCGACGATACCCTTACCCGCTGGTACACGGATCCCTCCGGCGCTGGCGCCAACCTCTTCATCGCCTACTTCAAGACGCAGCGCACCGGCCAGTCTCCCCACTCCCCCAAGAACTGCCTTCCCGGCTCCGGCTTCCAGCCCGTGGAAAGCGGCACCGTCGATATCCCGATCGGCAACGAGACCATCCACATTAACCGCTACCTCGTCTCGCGTGGTGAAACCGAAAGTCTCGTCATGTACTGGTATCAGTCTCAGGGCCGCGTCATCGCCGATGAATTCGCCGCCAAGTTCTACCTGATCGCCGACTCCATCCGCAAACACCGCAGCGATACCGCCCTCGTTCGCATCGTCGTTCCCGTCCGTCCCTCGTCCGACGGTTCCGGCCGCGTCGCAGCCCAGAAAACTGCGGAAGCGTTCCTGCAGTCCGCCTACCCGGCCGTCAAAGCTTTCCTGCCCCGCTAATCCACTTCGCCGCCGCTTCCACCGCCGCGTCGCGCCCCGACTCCAATGTCTCCCGCGTCTCCCGGACCTCAACATCCGGCTCCACACCCGCACCTTCCAGCACCCGGCCCTGCACGGACGTGTAACTCGCCTGCGCATACTGGAACCCGTCGCCATTCGGTAGTCGCACAATGTCGGAAGGCAGCGCAGCCCCCGCCGTCCGTGTCCCGAAAATCCGTGCCCGACCCAGATCCCGCATCCCCTGCGCCAGAATCTCTGAAGTCGAAGCTGAACCCCCATCCACCAGAATCGCCAGCGGCCCTTCATACGCCCCCGGCCGCGGATAAATCACAAACTTCAGCGTCATCTCCCGCATCTTCATCTCGCCCAGTTTCTGCCCCTCTTTGGACACAAAGAAGCCCGCGATCCCCATCGCCATAATCCCGATCCCGCCCGGATTCCCCCGCAGATCCAGCACAATCCCCGGAGCCTTCGCAAACTCCTTCATCGCCGCCTCCATCTGCGGCATAATCGAAACCGGGTCCAGAAACTCATTGAAGTGGATGTACCCCGCGCCCCCCGCCAACCGCCGCGACTCGAAGTAAACCCGCTGCTCCGGCAGATTCCCGAACGTAACCAGCTTTCCCTTCGGCGCAACCCGGTCCAGTTCCACATGCTTCTTCGCGCCCTTGCTGTCCACAATGTCCACCGCCACTTTCTCGGAAGCCGCACCCTTCAGCTTCTTCCCCAAAGCCAGCCGCGCCTGGCGCTGCGTTTCTTTATCTCCCGCCGTCTCGGCCACCTGCACCACATCGGCAACACTCTCGCCGTTGATGCGCTCCACCGCCATCCCAGGCATCAGACCAGCCCGAGCCGCCGGAGAATCCGCCTCCACACTCCCCACCACCGCCTTGCCGTCCACCACTTTCACTGTCACACCCGGCGTCGCGCTCTCATCGGCACTCACCGTCTGCTCCAGCGGTTTATAAAGGTCGCCCAGAATCACCGCATAATGCGATGCCCCCAGTCGCCCCACCATCGAATTCATCGCCTCGCGAACCTCGCCCATCGATTTCGCCCCCGCCACCCGGGGCCGAACCTCGTCATGCACCGCCTGCCAATCCAGCCCATTCAATGTCGGATCCGGATGCCGGTCCCGCACCGTCCGCCAAACCTGTTCAAACGAAGCCAGATTCGCAGCCGTTTCCTGAGGAGTCAGCTGCGCCCACGCAGCCGTCGCCAGCGCCAAAAATAAGAGGAGTCGAGTCAATTCACCGCCACAATAGCAAACTCCGCCAACCGCTATGCCATCCTGCAAATATCCGATGAAATTCGCGCTCTTCCTGGCCCTCGCCCTCAATACTCTCTCCGCCGCCACTCTTCCGGTACTCGAAGGCGAAACCCTCGCCGGCGCCAAACTCACCCTCCCCGCCGCCCTCCAGGGCAAACCAGCCCTCCTCGTCATCGGCTTCACCAAAGACTCCCAGAAGCAAACCGAAGCCTGGTCCAAACGCCTCAAAACCGACCTCCCCACCCTCGACATCTGGTCCGCCGCCGACCTCGAAGACGCCCCTCGCCTCATCCGCCCCATGATCAAAAGCGCCATGCGCTCCGCCACCCCCAAACTCCAGCACGACCACTTCCTCATCCTCACCAAAGGCGGCAAACCCCTCCGTGCCGCCCTCTCGTACGATACCCGCTCGCCCCAAAACGACGACGCCTACCTCGTCCTCATCGACCCCGCCGGCACCATCACCTGGTACGCCCACGGCCCGGTCTCCGACGCCACCCTCACCCAACTTCGCCAGCACCTGAAATAAAAATCCGCACCCACCCGCGGAAAGGCGCACTATTGATGCATGCCTCCGGCCCCGCGTGAACCGCACGCCCCCCTCACACTCTTCTCCACCATTCCGAACCGGCCCCCGCCCTCCACCTTCCCCCCACTCGGCGAAAACCTCAACGTCCTCCTCGTCTGGCCCCGCTTCCCACCCTCCTTCTGGGGCTTCGAAGGCGTCCTCGAAATGCTCCCCGAGAAGGCCATGACCCCACCCCTCGGCCTCATCACCGTCGCCGCCCTCTGCCGCCCCTCCTGGACCCTCCGCCTCCTCGACCACGCTTTTCAGGAAATCACCGACGCCGACCTCCGCCGGGCCGACCTTGTCCTCGTCTCCGCCATGCATGCCCAGCGCGCCGATGCAACCGACCTTCTCCGCCGCGCCCGTGCTGCCGGCACCCGCACCTTTATCGGCGGACCCTGGGCCTCCTCTGACCCCGACGCCGTTCGCCTCGAAGCCGATCACGTCATGGTCGGCGAAGCCGAAGAAGTTTTCCCCGGCATCGCCCTCGCCCTCGAAAATGGCACAGCCCAGGCCGTCTACACCGTGGACGACAAGCCCGACATGTCCGCCAGCCCCCTGCCACGCTTCGACCTCCTCCAGCGCGACAAATACACCTCTATGCCCGTCCAGTTCTCTCGCGGCTGCCCCTTCCAGTGCGAGTTCTGCGACATCATCACCATCTACGGCCGCAAACCCCGCAGCAAATCCCCCGCCCAGCTCATCCGCGAACTCGAATACCTCCGCGAACTCGGCTGGCGCAACGAAGTCTTCATCGTCGACGACAACTTCATCGGCAACTCCAAAAACGCCCTCGCCCTCACCCTCGAACTCGAAGCCTGGAGCCTCAAAAACGACCGCCCCTTCTCCTTCTACACCGAAGCTTCCATCGACCTCGCCGACCGCCCCGAACTCCTCGCCGCCATGGTCCGCGCCAACTTCATGTACGT
>CANIHR010000442.1 GCA_947467185.1 Bryobacterales bacterium | reverse complement strand
GCCTCCGGAAGCCGAATAAGCGCCGCTCCCGGTATACGCGCCAATAACTTTCTGTCCGCGAGCGCCCGCGTCAGATTCCGCCGGGCCACCCGCGAATGTTCGCGTCCCAGGGCCTCCGCGCGCGCACCTTCACGCCCGGTAATCGCCTCCACCAGAGCCCGATGCTGCTCCTGCGCGATCACCGCTTCCCGCTTCGATTCCGGCGACTCCGCTTCCCCAAATACCAGCGCTTCCGGTCCTGCGAACGGCAACGAACAAACCTGCTCCAGCGTCCGCACCAGAATCGGACTCTTCGAGAGCCACCAGATCTCCCGATGAAACGCCGCATTCAGTTCCTGATAGGGGACAAAGTCCGTGACGCCCATCCGCTTACTGGCGGAAACAATGGCGTCCATCTGTTCACAAAGCTGCCGGATCTCGGCCAGGTCCGCCGCCGTTTGCCAGCGCTCCGCCGCCAGACGTGCCGCCGCACCTTCCAGCGTTCCCCGCAGTTCAATGGCATCCCAGATATCGGAAAGGCCAAACTCCCGCACCACAAAACCCGTGGTCGGCAGCGCCTCCAGCAGGCCTTCCTGCGTTAGCCGCTCCAGAGCCGCCCGGACCGGAGTCCGCGACGCCGCGAGGCGCTCCGCGAGGCCGAGTTCCGTCAGCCGTTCGCCCGGAGCAAACCCGCCACGCAGCACCATCTCCCGCAGCCGCAGGATGGTCCGGTCCGTCTGTGAGGTTGTGCCCAAGAGGGCAGTCTTTCATTTTTGTATGCAAAAAGCAATCGGGCACCGGATTTCTCCGGTGCCCGAGGCTGTTTTGTATACAAACTAACCTGCGTCCAACCCGTCCAGCAAAGCCGTACCGAACCGCGACCGTGAGGGAGCGGCCAGTCCGGGGCCAGCCGAGCTTAACCCTTACGGCCAGCCTTAACCAGTTGCTCGATGTTCACGAAGTCAGTCGGATAGTTTCCCGTGTAGCAGGCATAGCAATACTCGCCCGTTTCATCGCCCACCGCACGCGAAAGCGAACTTTGCGACAGGTACGCCAGCGAATCCGCTTCAATAAACCGGCGGATCTCTTCAATCGTGCTGTTCGCCGCGATCAGTTCGCTCTTGTTCGGCGTATCCACCCCATAGAAACAGGGCGAAACCGTCGGCGGACACGAAATCCGCATATGGACTTCCCGCGCCCCGGCCTGCCGAACCATCCGCACAATCTTCCGGCTCGTCGTGCCGCGGACAATCGAATCGTCCACCAGAATCACGCTCTTGCCTTCCAGCAGACTCCGAATCGGGTTTAGTTTCAGCTTCACCCCGAAATCGCGAATCGCCTGGTTGGGTTCAATAAACGTCCGACCGACATAGTGGTTGCGGATCAGAGCCTGGCGGTACGGTAACCCGCTCTCGCCCGCATAACCCAGAGCCGCCGCATTACCGGAATCCGGCACCGGAACCACAATATCCGCATCAGCGGGAGCTTCCCGCGCCAGCAACACACCCATCTGTTCCCGCGACGTCTGCACACTGCGGCCAAACACCAGAGAATCCGGGCGTGAGAAGTACACATGCTCAAACACGCAATGCGCCTTGGGCTGCGCCGGAGCATACCGCTCACGAGTCACGCCTTCGGGCCCGACAATCACCATCTCGCCCGGCTGGACATCATTCAGATACACCGCGTTCAGCAAATCAAACGCGCAAGTCTCCGAAGCAAACACGTACGAAGGCTTCCCGCTCACTTCCAGTTGGCCCATCGCCAAAGGCCGGAAGCCGTGCGGATCACGGGCTACAATTACCCGGTCCTGCGCCAAAAAAACTAATGAAAACGCGCCTTCCAGCAAAAGCAGAGCTTCCCGCAGGGCCCCAGCGAGAGTCTTCTCCCGAGAATGTGCCACCAGATGCAGGATGACTTCTGTATCGCTCGAAGCCTGAAAGATCGACCCGCGAGATTCCAGGTCCTTCCGGATTTCGCTCGCATTCGTGATATTGCCGTTGTGCGCTACCGCAATCAGACCCTTGTTGCAGTGAACGGAAAACGGCTGGGCGTTCAGCTCTACGGTATCGCCCGCCGTCGAATAGCGGGTATGACCAATGGCCATCGTCCCCGGCAGTTGGGCCAGGACGGGGTTAGTAAAGATTTCCGCTACGTGCCCCATCTGCTTCTCGGTCCGGATTACGGAACCGTCGCTGGCGGAGATACCGGCAGACTCTTGTCCCCGGTGCTGCAGGGCGTACAAAGACAAGTACGCCAGTTTTGAGGCTTCGGGATGGCCATAAATCGCCACCACACCGCACTCTTCGTGTAACTTATCGAATTGCAGGTCGTCTGGACTAAACGGCATGTTGGGTATGGAGTAGAGCGGGGAGCGCGGCTTCTGATGCGTCCTTCAATGAAGCAGTGGTCACATCGATCAGCAAAGTTTTCCCCTCGTTTTCGATTTGTAACCGCTCTTCGATTGTAACCCCAATTACACAGCCTTCAACCCCGTGCCGAGACAAAATCGCAAGGATTTGTTCCGCCTGCGTGGTCGATACCAGAATCCGCGACGGCGCTTCGCCGAACAGCGCAAACTCTGGCCGTAACCCGCCGGCGACAGTCACCTTCGCCCCAACTGCAGACGTCGAAGACTCGGCCAGCGCCACCGCCAGACCACCATCGCTCAAATCGTGAGCCGATTCAGCAAGATGCAGCGCCGCAATCTCGCGCATTGCCTCGTGAACCCGCTTCTCATACGCCATATCCAGCGCCGGAGGCAGGCCCCACAGCTGACCCAGGATCTGCTTCGCGTACTGGCTCGAACCAAACCGCTGCGCATCGGTCGTCCCGAAGCCGCCTACCAGCACTAGGTCCGCTCCCACACTCCGCAACGAACTCGACACCGGCATTTCGGTCTTCAGAATGCCCACCACACCCAAAACGGGGGTCGGATAAATCCCTTCGCCCAGCGTTTCGTTGTAAAGACTGACGTTGCCGCCCGTAATCGGCGCATCAAAGAAGGCACACGCCTCAGCGATGCCTTCCACGGCTTCCACCAGCTGCGCCATAATTTCCGGACGCTCCGGGTTGCCGAAGTTCAGGTTATTCGTCGCCGCTACCGGCAGCGCACCCACCGTCGAAAGGTTCCGGCAGCTTTCCGCCACCGCCAGCTTCGCGCCTTCACGGGGATCGAGGAAGCAATACCGGCCGTTGCCGTCCAGTGACATCGCAATCGACTGCCCGGTTTCCTTCACCCGAACAATCGCCGCGTCCCCACCGGGGCCAGCCAGCGTATTGGTCCGAACCTGATAGTCGTACTGTTCCCAGATCCATCTCTTGGAACAAAGATCGGCAGAAGAGACCAGTTTCTTTAGGTCGGAATTCAAATCTGTCGAAGTTGCAAATTCCTGCGCTTCCAGCGGAGCCGTCCGGTGCGGCGGAACCCCATGCGGACGGTCATACTTCGGAGCCTCATCGGCCAGCGCACGGTTCGGGATGTCGGCTTCCATCACACCCTTGTGCGTAATCCGCAGGTTCCCGCCCTCAGTCACCGAACCAATCGTGACCGCGTCCAGACCCCACTTGTGGAACACATCGAACAGTTCCTGCTCGCGGCCCTTTTCCGCCACAATCAGCATGCGTTCCTGAGATTCGGAAAGCAGCATCTCGTAGGCGGTCATGCCCGTCTCGCGCTGCGGCACCAGATCCAGATTGATCTCGATCCCCACTTCGCCACGGCTACCCATTTCGCACGAAGACGACGTCAAACCCGCCGCGCCCATATCCTGGATTGCGACAATCGCGCCAGTCTTCATGGCTTCAATGCAGGCTTCCAGCAGAAGCTTTTCCATGAACGGATCGCCAACCTGCACGTTCGGACGCTTCTGCTTC
>CANIHR010000441.1 GCA_947467185.1 Bryobacterales bacterium | reverse complement strand
TGTTGACGGGTTGACCGTTAGGGCCGAGCTGGTGGCGTTGGAGCGTTGTGCCTTTGCCGGTGAAGATGTCGCCGGAGGCGGGGTGGCGGAACTCGAAGTTAACCGGGGCGGTGACTGGGCCGTAAGTGTTCGCCATGCCGGTCTTGGCCCATTGTGCCGCGATGGCGGCATGGCAAGGGGTGCAGACTTTGGAATCGACGTAAGTTTGCGGGGTGGCGAAGCGGGCTGAAAGGAAGATCAGGGCGGCTAATCTGAATCGCCGCTGGTAAGCTCGGAAGAGCGCGCTTTTTAGTTTCCAGCCCCCGAAATTCCTCATGATCTCTTTTTCTAACGTAAACAAGCAGTATGGCAAGCAGTTGATTTTTGTGGAGGCGTCGTGGCAGTTGAACGCCGGGGAGAAGTGCGGTCTGGTGGGACCGAACGGTGCGGGCAAGACGACGCTGTTCCGCATGATCATGAACGAGGAAAGTCCGGACGAAGGCGACGTGACGGTGCCGAAGCGGACATCGATCGGGTATTTCCGGCAGGATGTGGAAGAGATGGCGGGGCGTCCGGTGCTGGACGAGGCGATTGCGGGGAGTGGGCGCGCGGGCGAACTGCACCACGAACTGGATGAGTTGCAGCGGGCGATGGAAGACCCGGATCGCATGGATGAGATGGACAAGATCCTGGAGAGGTTCGGGGAAGTTCAGGAAGAGTACGAGCATCTGGGCGGGTACACGCTGGAGGCGCAGGCGCGCGAAGTGCTGGCCGGACTGGGGTTCTCGGAATCGCAGGTGGATGGCGATGTTGGCGCGCTTTCGGGCGGGTGGAAGATGCGCGTGGCGCTGGCGCGGGTGCTGCTGGGTCGGCCGGACGTGCTGCTGATGGACGAACCAACGAACCACCTGGATATCGAATCGATTATCTGGCTGGAGCAATTCCTGAAGGGGTATCCGGGAACGCTGCTGATGACGTCGCACGACCGGGAGTTCATGAACCGGATTGTGAATAAGATTGCCGAGATCGATGGCGGCGAAATTATCGGGTACTCGGGGAATTACGATTTCTACGAGCGCGAGCGGACGATTCGGGAGACGAATCAGGCGGCGGCATTTTCGCGGCAGCAGGCTATGCTGGCGAAGGAACAGCGCTTCATTGAGCGGTTCAAAACGCATGCAGCGAAGGCCGCGCAGGTGCAGAGTCGGATTAAGGCTCTGGACAAGATCGAAAAGCTGGAGCTACCCAAGAAGCGCACGGTGGTGAAGTTTGAGTTCCGGACTCCGCCGCGGTCGGGTGACCAGGTGGTGGTGCTGGAGGGCCTGAGCAAGAGGTACGGGCAGAGGGTGATTTACAACGACTTCAGCATGATTGTGCGCCGTGGTGAACGCTGGGCGGTGATGGGTCGAAACGGCGCGGGGAAGACGACGCTGCTGCGGATGATGGCGGGGGCACTGACGCCAGACACGGGTGAAGTGCGGCTGGGCGCGAGTTTGAAGATGGGCTACTTTGCGCAGCAGTCTTTGGATGTGCTGAATCCCGACCTGACGGTGGAAGAGCAACTGATGCAGGACTTCCCGCATGAAGGCGTGGGGTCGATGCGGTCACTTGCGGGCGCGTTCCAGTTTTCGGGCGATGACGTAGATAAGAAGATCCGGTCGTTGTCGGGTGGTGAGAAGAGCCGACTGGCGATGGCGCGGATGCTGTTTGATCCGCCGAATTTCCTGGTGCTGGACGAACCGACGAACCATCTGGACATGGCGACGAAGGAAATGCTGATTGAGAAGCTGAAGGATTTCGAAGGGACGATGGTGTTCGTGTCGCACGACCGTACGTTCCTGCGGGGACTGGCTTCGCGGGTACTGGAGTTAGGCGGAGACAGCGGGTCGGCTGCGCCATTGTTGTACCCCGGACCTTATACGGAATATGTGGCGAGTTTGGGCCATGAAGCGCCCGGGCTGCATGTCTAAAGGCTGGTAGACTACGGGGAATGGCCGCACAGGCACGGGTGATCGTATTTTGCGGTAAGGGTGGCGTCGGGAAGTCGACGCTGAGTGTTGCGATGGGGCTGAAGCTGGCGCGGGCGGGTAAGCGCGTGCTGGTAGTGAGTTCGCATCCTTTGGAAGAGCTGGCTGTCGCGATTTCGCTGGACAATATGGCGGAGCGGTATCCGGAAGCGGCTGAGAGGCTCTTCGTGGTTTACATCGATCCGGTGGATCAGATTAAAGACCTGGTGGAGACGCATTTCCCGCTGCCGATGATGGCTCGGGCGGTGCTGAACAGTTCGATTTTTCAGAATCTGATTGCAGTGGCTCCGGGGCTGAAGGAGTTTTTCTTCCTGGTCCGAATGCAGCAGCTTGCCGAGCGGCGTGCGCCGGAACGGGTGAATTATCCGGCGTATGACGATTTGATCTGGGATGCTCCGGCGACGGGACATTTTCTGAGTACGCTGCGGGCGGCGAAGGGCTTTGAGACTTATCTGACGGGGCCTTTGTCGGAGGCGGGCGCGCAGATGCACCGGTTCTTTTCGGCGGCGAGCAGTATGCGAATCGCGGCGGTGACGCAGCCGGAAGAGATGTCGATCACCGAGACGCATGAGTTGTGCGAGGGGCTGCGGAAAGACTTTGGGATTCGGCCTTCGACTGTGATTCTGAACGCGGTTTCTCCAGTGTGCATGGCGGAGCCGGAGGAGATCGCGACGCTGGATATTACGGGTTCGTCGGAAGCAATGCAGTTCGCGATTGAGCGGGGCATGGCGGAGCGCGAGATCTGCGAGAAGCTGGCGGATGAGTTGCCGATCACGCAGATATTCGTGCCTCGGCTGCCACATGGCGAGGGTCCGGCAGAAGAGAGCGATCTGGATCTTTTGGAAGATCTGGGCGAGTACCTGGACCTGGAGCAACTGGCGTGAAGATTATTGTTTGCCTGGGTACCGGGGGCGTGGGGAAAACGTCGGTTTCGGCGGCGACGGCGCTGACACTGGCGCGGGGCGGCGAGAAGGCGCTGGTGCTGACGACCGATCCTTCATTGCGCCTGAAGACCGCGCTGGGTTTGCAGGATGGCATGACCGAGCAGAAGGTGCCGGATGTGGATGGTGACCTTTGGGCGGCTCTGCTGGATGTTCATACGACGCTGAATGACGCGGTCCATATGAATGCGAAGCGGGGGACGGAAGACAAGATTCTGAATCACCCGATTTATAAGACGATCGCGAGTTCGTTGTCGGGGATGAATGAGTTGATGGCTCTGGAGCGGATTAGTCAGCTGATGAGCCGGGGCTTTCAGACAATTGTGGTGGATACGGCTCCTTCGCGGCATGTGATGGAAGTGCTGGACAAGCCGCTGATGTTTGCGGATTTGTCGGCCTCGAATAAGGTGAAGTTGGTCAGCCGGACTTATAAGTTCGTGGAAGCGATGGGGCTGATGGCGGTGGGCCGGAGCGCGCTGGAGATTTATGCGCGGGCCGAGGAGATTCTGGGCGGGAGTCTGGTGAAACAGATCCTGGATTTCTATTCGCTGTTTTATCCAGTGGCGGAGGCTTATGCGGAGCGCGCGCGGAAAACGGGGGCTTTGCTCCGGGATCCGTCGGTGACGGAGTTCCGGGTGGTGACAACTCCGCAGAAGGCGATGCGGGATACGGAGTTTTTCCTGGGTGAGCTGCAGAAGCGGCGGTTTCCGGTGAATATGGTTTGTATTAACCGGTGCTGGCTGCGGCCTTTGGGAGAGAAACCGGTCGGCGGTTTAGCGGAGAATGTGGCGGGCTGGTATGAGAGTGTTTCCGCTTCACACCGGGTGGCGATTGAGGGCGTGAAGGCGGAGTTTTCGGGGCGGGTTGGACGGATTTGTGTTTTGGATGAACTGGCTCGGGATGTGGATGGGGCT
>CANIHR010000440.1 GCA_947467185.1 Bryobacterales bacterium | reverse complement strand
TTTCGGCTGCCGTGGTCGCTCAGGGTACGGCGGTGGTTTCGCTCGGTTCTGATACCGGCGGTTCGATCCGCCAGCCTGCGTCGTTCTGCGGCGTGGTGGGTGTGACGCCGACCTATGGCCGCGTGTCCCGCTACGGACTTGCCGCCTTTGCCAGTTCGCTCGACCATATCGGGCCCTTTGCCCGCAACGTGCGAGACTCCGCCACTCTGCTGGAAGTGACTGCTGGCCGTGACGTGATGGATTCGACATCCGCCGCCGCCCCGGTTCCCAGCTATGCCGCTTCGATGACTGGCGACGTCCGCGGAATGCGCATTGGCGTTCCCGTGGAATACATGGCGCACGCTACCGGCGAAACTGCCGATCTGATCCACAAGGCCATCGATACGCTGCGTGGCCTGGGTTGCGAAGTGGTGGACGTCAGCCTGCCCTCCACCGACTACGCGGTTGCCACCTACTACATTCTCGCCACCGCCGAAGCGAGTTCCAATCTGGCCCGGTACGACGGCGTCCGCTACACCACGCGTTCCTCCGAAGATTCGTCGCTGATCTCCATGTACCAGCACTCGCGCGGCGAAGGTTTCGGCCCCGAAGTGAAGCGCCGCATCATGCTGGGAACCTACGTTCTGAGCCACGGCTACTACGACGCCTACTACCTGAAGGCCCAGAAAGTCCGTGCGCTCATCTCCCGCGACTTCACGCAGGCGTTCGGGAAACTCGATGCCATCGTGGCGCCGGTTTCACCGTTCCCTGCGTTCAAAATCGGCGAAAAAGTGGACGATCCGGTCGCGATGTACCTCTCCGACATCTACACCCTCACGGGTAGCCTTGCCGGGATTCCCTGCATGAGCGTGCCGTGCGGGCTGACGTCGGAAGGCCTGCCGGTTGGCCTGCAGATTCTCTGCGATCACTTCAAAGAACCCGAGATGTTCCGCCTGGCGCACGCGTTTGAATCCGCTGTTACGCCCGGAACATCCAACTAACGCTATCCAAATCGAAATACAATAGGAGCATCTATGGCATTTACCCTTCCGAACCTCCCCTACGCGCATGACGCGCTGGAACCGTACATCGACAAAGCGACAATGGAGATCCACCACGGCAAGCACCACAACGCTTACGTGACGAACCTGAACAAGGCTCTGGAGTCGGCTCCGGAACTGGCCGACAAGTCCCTCGAAGAACTTCTCGCCAACAACCTTGCGATCGTTCCGGAAGGCATCCGCACCGCCGTTCGCAACAACGGTGGCGGCCACTGGAACCACTCTCTCTTCTGGACGCTGCTTGCCCCCGCCGGTTCGGGCGCGGCCGGTCCCTCGGGCGCTTTGCTCGAAGCCATCAACTCCACCTTCGGTTCGGTGGACGCTTTCAAGGAAAAGTTCAATGCCGCCGGCGCCACCCGCTTCGGTTCCGGTTGGGCCTGGCTGGTGAAGAGCAACGGTAAGCTCGAAATCACGTCCACGCCGAACCAGGACACGCCGATTTCTGAAGGCAAGCAGGTTCTGCTCGCTCTCGACGTTTGGGAACACGCCTACTATCTGAAGTACCAGAATCGCCGGCCGGATTATATGGCCGCCTTCTGGAACGTGGTCAACTGGGCGGCTGTGGAAGCTCTGTTCGCCGCTTAATCAGCATTCAGTCGTACTTGAAGACGCCGGGCCTGGGATTTGTTTCCCTCGCCCGGCGTTTTTGTTTCTGAACGAACATTTTCGGCGTGGGTGCGTTGATGTATTCATGCGCCTGCTCACTGCCGCTCTCGCCGTTACCCTCGCCCTGCCCGCTTTTGCTCAGACCACACCGGAATTTGAGGTGGCGTCGATCAAGGCGTCGGGCGACCCCGGCCCCGCGCGGGCTACCGCCGGCATCCGTATCGACGGCGCGCAGTTTACCGCCAGCTTTTTCTCGCTGCGGGACTACATCGGCATCGCTTACAGCCTGAAACCGTACCAGATCACAGGCCCGGAGTGGATCGCCTCACAGCGGTTTGATATTGCGGCCAAGATCCCCGCCGGGGCTTCTCGCAAAGATGTTCCCGAGATGATGAAGGCACTGCTGGCCGAGCGGTTCCAGCTCAAGCTGCATAAGGACAAGAAGGAATTCGCGGTCTATGGTCTGGTGGCAGCCAAAGATGGAGCAAATCTGAAGGAGTCCGCCAACTCAGAGGTCGGGAACGGCAATGTGAACGTGACTGGCGGCGGGGATGCCAACGGCACCAGCGTCAATCTGGGCAATGGCTCGTCTTACACGTTCGGTAGCGAGGGATTTCAGGCGCGGAAGATGACGATGGCGGTTTTCGCCGACTCCCTGGCTCGTTTTGTGGACCGCCCGGTGGTGGATATGACTGCGCTGACGGCGGCTTACGACTTCACGCTGCCCGTCACGCCAGAGGACTTCCGGGCCATGCAGATTCGCTCCGGGATGAATGCCGGCGTTCAGTTGCCGCCGCAGGTCATCCAACTGGCGGAGAGTTCTTATGATTCGCTGCATGCCTCAATGGCCAAAGTTGGGCTGAAACTGGAACAGCGGAAGGCTCCGCTGGAAGTGGTCGTGGTCGACCACGCCGAGAAATCCCCCACTGCAAATTAGCGACGCAGCAACCGGAATGATTCGGCCGAAACATGGCCGCTTGAGTCATCCACTTCGAGGCGAAATGTCTCTTCGTCCCGCACAGGACGATGCCGGAAGCGGCCAGCCGAAAGCTGTTCGGGCGTGAGTTCGAATTTCCGGCCCGAAGTCCTGTCTCCGATATAGAGCCTGGCGCGCCGGGCTTTGCGGATTACCGTCGCAGCGGGGTTCCAGGTGACCAGCCATTCGGCATCGCCGGGAATGACGGACAGGGTGAGGGGGGCAACCGGCTCTGGCGATGCTTCCCGCGCCAGGCGGGGCAAGAGCAGAATGGCGCAGAGGCCTGCGGCAATCGCCGCAGCGAGCGGCCACCAGTTCCGAATTCCGCGCCAAAACGGGGGCGCTGTCTGCACCACGTGTGAGTCCCTCGACAGCAGAAGACGCAGCGGGCAGGCCGTCAGGTTCCCTTTTGAAGGTGGGGTGAATCAGATTTAATGAACGGCCAAAGCAGAAATTTGAATGAGTAATGGAACCGCACTGTCTCGGAACTGTAACTGCAAGGCGATATCATGGTAATACGGGGCCTCTCAACAAAACACTATGAAAACAACATTTGTGCGATTCGGTTTACTGCTCACCGTCGCCTCAGTCTCGGCATTTGCCCAGACTACGGCCGGTTTCGGAGCCATCAACGGTGTGGTCGAAGACGCTACGGGATCTGTCATCCCGGGCGCTAAGGTCACTATCGACAACTCATCCAAGGGCATCCATCGTGAAGTTGTCACCAGCGCTGCCGGCGTTTTCGCCGTGCCGACGCTTGTGCCCGCTTCCGGCTACACGGTTTCCATCAGCAAGGACGGCTTCAGCAAGTACGAAGCGAAAGACCTTGAACTCGCGGTCGGCCAGATCATTGCGCTTACGCCCCGCCTCGTGGTCGGTTCCACGTCTACCCAGGTGGACGTCACCGATGCCGCTCCGGTTATCGAACGGGACAAGACGGACGTTTCCCAGGTTGTCGGTTCCAAGCAGATTCTGGAACTGCCGATCAACGGTCGCCGCGTCGACAACTTCGTGCTGCTGACCCCGGGCGTTACGTCCGACGGTCCTTTCGGTCTGATCAGCTTCCGCGGCAACGCCGGCGGCAACGCATTCCTGACCGACGGTAACGACACCACTAACCAGTTTTACGGTGAAAATGCGGGCCGCACCCGCACCACGAACATCTCGCAGGACGCGGTGCAGGAATTCCAGGTGGTTACCTCGAACTTCCTCGCCGAATATGGCCGGGCCTCCGGCGGCGTCATCAACACCGTGACGCGCTCGGGCTCGAACGCTTACAACGGGACTTTCTACTG
>CANIHR010000439.1 GCA_947467185.1 Bryobacterales bacterium | reverse complement strand
GCCAAGGTGACGAAGAAGGGTGAAACCTTCCGCCTCGCCGCTGTCCAGCATCACTTTGCGATGGAAGGCCGCGATCCGGTCAAGTCCGGCACGGTCGAAGAATTCAAGAAAGATCCCTTCTTCATTCAGAAGGAAAGCGAAACTCCTCCCAAGGGTTTAACGATGTATCCCCAGGAATGGGAATACAAGGGTTACGCGTGGGGCATGGCGATCGACCTGAGCGCCTGCACGGGCTGCAATGCCTGTGTGGTTGCCTGCCAGTCGGAAAACAACATCGCCGTTGTCGGCAAAGAGCAGGTTCTGGTGACCCGCGAAATGCACTGGCTTCGTATCGACCGTTACTATAGCGGCTCGGTAGAAGACCCCCAAATGCACTTCCAGCCGGTTGGCTGCCAGCACTGCGAAAACGCACCCTGCGAAATCGTTTGCCCGGTTGCGGCTACGGAACACGACGCCGAAGGCCTCAACAACATGGTTTACAACCGCTGCGTCGGCACGCGGTACTGTTCCAACAACTGCCCGTACAAGGTTCGCCGTTTCAACTTCATGTTGTACACGGACTGGGAAACGGAAAGTCTGAAACTGCAGCGCAACCCGGATGTCACGGTTCGCAGCCGCGGTGTCATGGAAAAGTGCACGTTCTGTATCCAGCGCATCAACTACGCAAAAATCATGGCAGAAAAGGAAGATCGTCGCGTGCAGGACGGCGAGATCATCACGGCCTGCCAGGCCACCTGTCCCTCACAGGCCATCGCCTTCGGTGATCTCAACGATCCGAAGAGCAAGGTCTCAAAGTGGAAGGCGGAAAAGACAAATTACTCGCTGCTGGGTGAACTGAACACGCGTCCCCGCGTGACCTACCTGGCGGACATTCGCAACCCGAACCCGGAATTAGAGAAGGGGAGGGAGGGCTAGCCAATGGCACAACCGGTAGAACTTCCGGATTCAATTCATGTCGGCCCGGTTATTGACCCGGGGCACAGCCTCGCGTCGGTTTCCGACAAGGTCGGCGGAATTGTTCTCAAACGCAGAATTACTTTGGGCTGGGTTTTCGGCCTGCTGCTTTCGTTCGCAATTCTCCAAAACCTGATGGCGGGCGCAACCTGGCTCCTCATCAAGGGCGTCGGTATCTGGGGCATCAACATCCCGGTCGGCTGGGGCTTTGCAATCGTCAATTTCGTCTGGTGGATCGGTATCGGCCACGCCGGTACACTGATCTCGGCCATTCTCCTGCTACTCAACCAATCGTGGCGAAACGCAATTAACCGTTTCGCGGAGGCCATGACACTGTTCGCTGTCATGTGCGCGGGCATGTTCCCGGTGTTGCACACGGGGCGTCCCTGGCTGGCTTTCTGGCTGCTGCCGATTCCAAACACGATGGCCCTTTGGCCGCAGATGCGCAGCCCGCTTCTTTGGGACGTATTCGCGGTTTCAACTTACCTGACAATCTCGGCCGTGTTCTGGTTCGTCGGGCTGCTGCCCGATCTTGCTACCCTTCGTGATTCTTCGAAGACGCGTACCGGTCAGGTTATCTATGGTCTGCTATCGATGGGCTGGCGCAACTCGGCCCGCCACTGGCAGCGCTACGAAAAAGCTTCTCTCCTGCTGGCTGGTCTGGCTACGCCGCTCGTCGTTTCCGTGCACACAGTCGTTAGCTTCGACTTCGCGGTTTCACTGATTCCCGGCTGGCACACAACGATCTTCCCGCCTTACTTCGTCGCCGGCGCCATCTACTCGGGTTTCGCCATGGTGCTGACGCTGATGATCCCGGTCCGGAAGTTCTACGGTCTCGACGACATCATTACACTTCGCCACCTCAACAACATGGCGAAGGTCACCCTGGCAACGGCGTTGATCGTCGGTTACGGGTACACTCTGGAAGCCTTCTTCGGTTACTTCAGCGCTGACACCTACGAACGGTTCATGATCTGGAACCGGATGACCGGCCCGTACGCGATCTTCTACTGGTGCCTCATCCTCTGCAATATCGTTACACCGCAATTCCTGTGGTCCAAGAAGATTCGGACCAGCCCCGGGATTCTGTGGATCATTTCCATCATCGTCAACATCGGCATGTGGCTGGAGCGGTTCGTCATCGTCGTCACCAGTCTGCACCGCGACTTCCTTCCGTCCAGCTGGGGTATGTACTGGCCGACGATCTGGGACTGGGCTATCTACACCGGTACGATCGGTCTCTTTATGACGCTGATCTTCCTGTTCGTTCGCGTCCTGCCGATGATCACGATCTTCGAACTCCGCATGCTCCTCCCGGGTGCGGAAGTTAAGGAGCCAGTCGCGCACTAAGCGAGTCACCATGAGCGGCCACACACAACAAATTGAAGACGGGCTCTACGGTCTGATGGCGGAGTTTGAAACTCCCGGTCAGCTCGTCGCCGCCGCCCGCAAAACCCGCGAAGCGGGCTTCAAGAACTTCGACGCGTACACTCCGTACCCGATCCACGAACTGGACGGCGCAATGGACCTGCACGACAATCGCGTCTCGCTGTTTACTCTGATCGGTGGAATTTTGGGATGTGCGGGTGGGTTCGGTCTCGCTACCTGGATCTCTGCCGTTGCCTGGCCCCTGAACATTGGTGGCCGTCCACTGATCTCGGTTCCCATGTTCATCCCGGTCACGTTCGAATGCACCATTCTGATTGGCGGCTTGACGGCCGCGATCAGCATGATCCTGATGAACGGTCTGCCCCAGCCCTACCATCCCGTTTTCAACGTGGAACGGTTCGCCAATGCGTCACGCAGCAAGTTCTTCCTGTGCATTGAATCGGAAGATCCCAAGTTTGACCGGGCGGCCACTGAAGGTTTCCTCGCCAGCCTGAATCCGGAAGAAATCGCCGAGGTGGCCCGATGAAACGTATCGGACTCCTGATTGCTGTCTGCGGCTTCCTGACGGGTTGTGCCCGTCTGGACATGCAGGACCAGCCCAAGTACAAACCGCAGCGCCCCAGCGAATTTTTCGCCGACGGCCGCAGCGGACGTCCGGAAGTGGAAGGCACGATCGCCCGGGGTAACCTGGACGAAGACACCGCTCTCTATACCGGCAAGGACGAAAAGGGCGCGGATCTCGATGCCTTTCCTGTTCCGGTGGACAAGGCTCTGCTGCAACGCGGTCAGGTTCGCTACGACATCTATTGCGCTCCCTGTCACGGCCGAGTAGGTAACGGCCTGGGCATGATCGTCCGTCGCGGCTTCAAGCAGCCGCCCTCGTATCATATTGATCGCCTGCGCAACGCGCCGGTGGGTCATTACTACGACGTAATCACGAACGGTTACGGCGCGATGCTGAATTATGCAGCACAGGTTCAGGTTCGGGACCGCTGGGCGATCATCGCCTACATTCGGGCTCTGCAATTGAGCCAGAACGTGAATGCGAACGAACTTGGAGCCGATGTGAAGGGCAAGTTGCCCCAACCCGGTCAGGAATCCGCCGAACTGAAGGCCGCCCTCAAGATGCAGCCTTTGGTTCCGAACGATCCGGACTTCCATAATTTCCCGGCCGACCCTGCAACTCCGGCCGGCGTGCCTGGTGCCTTAGGTGCCGGTGCTTACAAGCCTTCGAATCAGCCTGAAAGAAAATGACGACGACGGAACAAAGTTACGAAACTTCCCCGCAACTGCGCGACTCGCTGAAGCGGAGCTCCTCGATCGCGGCGTTCGTTGGGCTGGTATTTCTCACGCTGACTGTTGCCGGCAAGTTCTTACCCGGTGGCAGCACCGAGCAGTTCCTGCGGGCCTATCTGGTCGGCTTCTGGCTCTGGTTTGGCGCTGGCGCGGCCAGCCTCGGTTTCCTCATGGTGCAGTATCTGACCGGTGGAGCCTGGGGTACGGTTATTCGCCGCCCGCTGGAAGCCGGTGCCAAGACTCTCTATGTCATGAGCTTCGGCTTTCTGCCGCTCCTCATCTGGATGGACAAGATCTACTGGTGGG
>CANIHR010000438.1 GCA_947467185.1 Bryobacterales bacterium | reverse complement strand
CGCGGTGAAGGATGGGCTGATTCAACTCGGACCTGGCGCGGGGTTGCCGGTGCGACTCGCTGGGGCGCGGATGGTGATTCCGGCGGCCGGCGACCAACCGCTCTACGATACCGACCGCGGTAACTTTGCCGGGCGGTTTGGATTTGCCGCTATGTTGGACTCGCGCGGCAGTTTGGCGCTGCGTGGGGGCGCAGGCGTGTTTTACGAGCGTCCCTTTGATAATTTGTGGGCGAACATCCGTAACAACAACGTGACCATCATTAGGCTGGATGCCGAAGGTGTTGTGGACTATCTTGCTCCTGTGCAGCGGCAACTGGAACAGTTCACGGGATTGGAAAAGGCAGAAATCGCTCAGTCGCAGGAGACGCGTCCGACCTTGTATGCAGGCGGCATGAAGAATGGCCGAACGGGCAGCTACTTTCTGAGTTTGCAGAAACAGGTATCCGCCACGACAACCCTGGAGGTGAATGGACTGGGGGCGCAGGGGAAGCGGCTAACGGTCACGGACCGCGTGAATCGCGGTGGGAGCGGTTCCTCCGACCCCGATGTCCGGGATCTGTCGTACCGAACCGATCAAGGGCGTTCCACTTACAGCGCAATGACGGTGGTGGCGAGGCACCGGGGGGCTTGGGGGCTGTTGCAGGCTTCCTACAGCCTCAGCCACAGTATCGACAATCAAAGCGACCCCTTGGCTGGCGAGATTGCACTCGGTGGATTGAACGCCGGCGACGCAGGGTTCGTGGGGAACGCGGCTTTTTCGAGGCAGTTTGACTTTCGGGCGGACCGCGGGAACTCGGACTTCGACCAGCGCCATAATTTTGTTGTGTATTGGGTGCGAACGATCCCGACTCCAGCATGGGCCCGCCAAATACCGCCGTATTTGCGCGATTGGCGTGTGGCGACGGTTTCGGCCATACGGTCGGGGCTGCCGTTCTCGGCCCTGTCGAATTCCGATTCGAGCAAGGCTGTTGAGCGGGAGGAACCGGCACCAATACTCAATAATCGAGCCGACGTTGTGGATCCGGGAGCCATCCGCCTGGCCTGGCAGCCCCCGGTTGGGGTGAAACCGCTGGAGGGTGGTAAGTACCTGTTAAACCCTGCCGCGCTGAAGAAGCCTGACTCAGGGAAATTGGGCAATTCCGGCCGGAATGCCTTTGCCGGACCTGGCTTTTTCGGTTTGGATGTTTCGCTGAGCCGGACCATTTCATTGACTGGCACATCAGACCGGGCGCGCGCGGTGGTTCGCTTGGATGCTTACAATGTACTGAACCACGCCAACTTGAATAATCCGGCGAGAGTGGCGCTGGGTGATCGGGCATTTGGGTTTGCCAGTTATGGGAGGAGTGAGCCACGGCGCTCTCCGATTCAGGGACCGCTGCGTGAGACTTCGCGGCAAATCCAGGTTCTCCTGCGACTGGAATTCTAGACCGGCTGTTGTTTTTGCAATGTTCTGGCCCGCATTGGGCTCCTTGCACGCTTTTCCATTTCGGGTGTTATTCTGGCGATCACCAATACATTCTATGCGTAGCTTTCTCCTCACGATTTGTTGTCTGACTATTGCCGCGCCACTGCCGGTAACGGGGCAAGTCATTACGAGCGTGATTGGCACGGAGCATATATTTCCGGCCACGGAGGTTGCCGGGGCGGACGCGCCGTTGGGCGTTTTGGGGGGCATGGCGAAAGACCGTCAGGGAAACATCTATGTGGCAGATCAAACCCACCACATGGTGATGCGTGTGTCACCTGATTTCAAAGTTTCGATTGTGGCCGGGAATGGGGTCGCTGGTTATTCGGGCGATGGCCATGCAGCGACCCGGGCGTCGCTGTTGACTCCCTTCGGGGTAGCGGTTGACGCCGCGGGCGTTGTCTATGTCGCCGATACCGGTAACCATCGGATTCGCCGGATCAAGCATGGGATCATCGACACGATTGCTGGGACAGGGGCGCCCGGCGCGGGGTTGGACGATATTTTGGCCGTCATGTCGCCGATTAACTCGCCGGTTGGAGTTGCCGTTGACCCGAACGGGGGCGTGTATTTCTCCGACACCTTGAACAACCGAATCCGGTTCATTCAGGGTAATGGGGCCGTCAGCACGATTGCCGGATCTCCGCTGGCGTTTGGACTGGGAGACGGCGGCCCCGCGATTTCGGCGATGTTCCGTTACCCGACTGGGTTGTTCGTTGACTCTGGGCGGAATCTTTATGTTGCTGATTCCAACCAAAGCCGGATCCGGAAGATTACTCCGGCAGGGCAAATTTTCACCGTTGCTGGAAACGGGGCCGGGACCTACAACGGCGACAATCACTTGGCGACGGTGACCTCGCTCCGTTTCCCTTACCAGGCCGTGGTGGATCCGGTTGGCAAATTACTCATTGCCGATCACTTCAATCGGCGCATCCGGCAGGTGGATTCCCTCGGACTAATGACGACTGTCGCGGGGACGGGGAAAGTCGGATTTGGTGGCGACGGCGGCGCGGCGACGGCGGCCACGATCAGTTTCCCGGCCGGTGTGATTGCCGACAGCGCCTTCGACTTTTCTTTTACCGATAGTTTCAACGGCCGGATCCGGCGAGTGACGAACGGCATGATCGGAACCGTGGCCGGGAATGGTGGTCCGAGTCTAACGATCGACCGGAAGGCCCAGTTTACGTCGTTGCGACAGCCCAATGGACTCGCTTTCGATGGGGAGGGGGCGCTCTACGTCGTCGACGGCAACAACAACCGGATTTTGCGACTATCGTCCACCGGCGACCTGAGCGTCGCGGCTGGCACTGGGACGGCGGGATTCAGCGGGGATGGCGGGCCGGCGACGCGGGCCGACGTTTATCTGCCCGAGAACATCACCGTCGACAGGCAGGGGAATCTCTACATCGCTGATTTCTTTAACGACCGAATTCGCAAGGTGACGCCGGACGGTACGATACGGACCGTTGTCGGCACGGGAGCGGCAGGGTGGTCGGGCGATGGAGTGGGTGTGCAGGTGGCGATCAATCACCCGAGAGGGATGACGACCGACGGGAGGGGGAACCTATACTTCGCCGATTACGGGAACGCGCGCGTGCGGCGGTTGGGGCTTGACGGCAGAGTGGAGACGATCGCCGGCACAGGCGTGCCTTGTCATACGTGGGAGTCGGCGTGTTTTCGCGATGGGCTGGCCGCGACGTCGACGGTACTGACGTCGCCAAGTTCCATCGCCACCGACGGGAATGGCACCTTTTGGGTGGCGGAAACGGATGCGCACCGCATCCGGAAATTCACACTGGATGGGGCTATTTTTACTGTCGCAGGGACGGGCGTTGCGGGTTACTCGGGAGATGGTGGGCTCGGCACTTCGGCGACTCTCAATTCTCCGAGAGATATCGCGTTGGACAAGAACGGGAACTTGTACATTGTGGATCAGTTGAATCACGCGATTCGGGTTCTCGACAACCGGGGGATAATGCGCACCTTGGCCGGGAAAGGGCAGGCTGGATTTTCGGGTGACGGGGGCGACCCGCTTAAGGCTTCCTTCAACGGCCCGAGCGGGATAGCGATTTCGGCGAGCGGCGATGTGTATGTGTCGGATAGTTCGAATGGCCGCGTCCGGCTGATCGCATCACAGCCGCCGGTCGCCTCCGCGGTTGGCCCGGCGCGACTGACCTTTCGGGCCCCGAGTGATGCCGGCATTACCGCGCCGCAGTCCATCGCGCTGAACTCGAGTACAGCCGGGCTGCCGTTTACGGTGGTTGTGCCGAGTGACGCTCCTTGGCTTACGGTGTCGGCACTGGATGGCATCCTGCCATTCCGATTGGAGGTGCGCACGAATTCTAACGGATTAGCACCTGGAACGTACACGACCGTATTGGAAGTAAGAACTCCGAATGCGGTTCCGAGCGTTCAGAAGTTTCCGGTGACGATTGTTGTGGGGCCCGAGGTGCCCCCCTCCCTGACGATTGATCACACTGTGGT
>CANIHR010000437.1 GCA_947467185.1 Bryobacterales bacterium | reverse complement strand
CCCAGGACACCCGCGCCGCCCGCTGGATTGCCGCCGACGCCCTCCGCGAACTCCGCACCCGGTAACGCCGCCCGGCAAAATCCGCGCAAAATGTTAAGATCGAAGTTCCCTCCACATATGCAGAATCCCTCCGCGTCCAGTGCCATGTCCCGCTCTCTGTCGGAAGTCGATCCGGACATCTACCACCTCATCCGCAAGGAAGCCGACCGCCAGAACGGCCAGATCGAGCTGATCGCCAGTGAAAACTTCACCTCGGAAGCGATTCTCGAGGCCACCGGCAGCGTCTTCACCAACAAGTACGCGGAAGGTTACCCCGGCAAGCGCTACTACGGTGGTTGCGAATACGCCGACGAAGTGGAAAACCTCGCCCGGAACCGCGCAAAACAGCTCTTCGGCGCGGAATACGTCAACGTTCAGCCCCACTCCGGCTCCCAGGCCAACCAGGCCGCCTTCTCCTCCGTCCTCCAGCCCGGCGACACCATCATGGGCCTCGACCTCGCCCACGGCGGTCACCTCACCCACGGTCACAAGCTCAACTTCTCCGGCAAGACCTACAAGGTCGTCGGTTATCAGGTCCGCAAAGACGATGAGCGCCTCGACTTTGACGCCATGGCGAAGCTCGCCGAAGAAAACAAGCCGAAGATGATCATCGCCGGCGGCAGCGCCTATCCCCGCACGTGGGATTTCGCCCGCTTCCGCGAGATCGCCGATTCCGTCGGTGCCATCCTGCTTGTCGATATGGCCCACTTCTCGGGCCTGGTCGCCGCTGGACTCCACTCGAATCCCTGCCAGTGGGCCGATATCGTCACCACCACCACCCATAAGACCCTCCGTGGACCCCGTTCCGGCATCATCCTCGCCCGCGAGCAGTACGGCCCGGCGATCGACCGCAACGTCTTCCCCGGCGCTCAGGGTGGCCCGCTCGTCCACGTGATCGCCGCGAAGGCGGTCTGCTTCCTCGAAGCCCTCAAGCCCGAATTCAAGGTCTACCAGCAGGCCGTAATCGACAATGCCCAGGCGCTCGCAGCCGGCATGCAGGAAGAAGGCTTCCGCGTCGTCTCCGGCGGCACCGATACGCACCTCCTCCTCGTCGACGTCTTCTCGAAGGGCGTCAAGGGTAAGGAAGCGGAAGGTGCGCTCGACCTGGCCCGCATCACCGTCAACAAGAACGCCATCCCCTTCGACGTGAACCCGCCCCTCAACCCCAGCGGCATCCGTCTCGGTAGCCCCGCCGCCACCACCCGCGGCTTCGGCGTCACTGAAATGCGCGAGGTGGCCTCCTGTATTTCCGCCGTTATCTCCGGTTTCGCAGCCGGCAAAACCGACGAAGCCATCGCGTCCGTCCGCACCCGTGTTGAGGCTCTGACCTCCCGTTTCCCGCTCTATTCCTGGCTGCGGGACTAGCCGTCTTCGTTAAGTTGAGGAGTTTCCGCCGTGAAAATCGCTGTTGACGTCCGCCGGATCAGTGACTTCGGCGTCGGCACGCACATTCGGAACCTCCTCAACGCCTTCGCCGAAATTGGCGCGCCTCACGATTTCCAGCTAATCTGCGCTTCGGCTGACCAGGGACAGTTCGCCCACCTGCCGCCCAATTTCCGCACCGTTCTCTACGAACGGAAGGACTCGGAGCGGCTGGACCATCTCGGCCTCCCGGCTCTGATCCGGCGCCTGAAGGTCGATCTCACCCACATCCCGATGCACCGCGTGCCGTGGTTTCTCCCGAAGCCCTACGTGGTCACGATCCACGATCTGAGCAGTCTGTTTTACGACGAGGCGAAGGGCTGGCTCCACGAAGCCCACATCCGCAGGCTGCGCCATGGTCTGGAGCGCGCTGCGCGCATCATAGCGGTCTCCGGCGCCACCCAGCGTGACGTGTCCGAACTGGCACCCTCAGCGGCAGACCGTACCCGCATTATCTTCAACGCGCCGGACCCCATGTTCCTCGAACGGAGGACCAGCGCCTCAGAAGCCGCCCGCGAACGTCACCGGATCCTGGAGCGCTACCAGATCCACTACCCGTTCCTCCTTTACGCCGGCTCCATCCGGCCCCAGAAGAACATTCCCCGCCTCATCGAGGCCTTCTCCGTCGCCCGCTCCAGCCTCGAAGGCCACCGCGGCTACAAAGACCTGCGACTCATCATCATCGGGGATGAAATCTCGCGCCACGCCTCCGTCCGGCGTGCTGTCATCCACAGCCGCGTTGAAAACTGCGTCCGCTTCCTCGGCTACGTGCCGTTCCAGGAACTGCGCGTCTTTCACGAACTCGCCACTGCGTTTGTTTTCCCGTCACTCTACGAAGGTTTCGGTCTGCCGCCCCTCGAAGCCATGGCCTCAGGGACACCCGTTATTGCATCGTCCGTCAGCTCCCTGCCGGAAGTGGTCGGAGAGGCCGCCATGCTGGTCAATCCCGAAAATGTCTTCGATATCGCACGGGGTATTACCGACGTCCTCCTCAACAGCGACCTGCGGAACGCAATGATCGTCAAGGGCCGCAAACAGGCCGCCGGCTTCAGTTGGGCGCGAACGGCGCGGGAAGTCTGCGAGCTCTACCAGGAAGCAGCGATTCAGACCGTCTGACCGGAAATCAGATCAGGCGTTCCATCTCGTCCGCCAGCAGGTCGGGCGTAAACCGTCCCGAGCGGTAGCTGCGGTGGTCCACGAAATGCCACTGGCCACTGTCGCCCGCCGGACAGAAAAAGACCGATTTCTCCGAAACCAGATGCCGGTCCAGGAAGTCCTGGTTGAGCGAACGCACCGAGCCATGCAGAATATAGGGCTTCCGATAGTCATCCGTGGACATTGGTTCGCCCGTAGCTTCAAACTCGATCATGAGCAGTCGACCACGGAGGTTGATCTGGAACAGATTCGGTCCCGGATCCCGGAATCCGGTTGCAGTGAATTCCGGCGGATCCAGAATCAGCGCCGGGGTCGAGAGCTTCTCGTTCAGCGCGTCCACAAACTCCCGGCACAGGGCGTAGAGCGCCACGGCGCCCGCTACCCGCAGGTCGTCAATGCGCGCGTTCTCGTCCGCCTGCTTCTGGTCCTGTTCCCCAATCGCCTCAATCGCCGCCGCCAGTCTGTCGAGACGGCCGGGCCGGCGCCGCTTCCAACTCACGGCCATTCCAAACAATGCGTGCCCTCACCAGCTCTCTTAGATTCTGAGGCCCTGTCCCCAGGCGCTTCCATTCCTGTTCCGCGCCCGGCACCGCTTCCGCAGCCCACATCAGCCCCAGCTTATTGAACTGTAGGTATCTTACCCGCAAACCGCCCGTGTCCGCCACGACCCAGCACCAGCCGTCCGGCGGGTTTAACATCCAGCTCGGATTCCGGTCCAGCACCACCAGATCATTCGGGCGAAACTGGCCGGGCATCGCCGGATCCGGTGCCAGCCTTGCCGCCAGAGGCTCCACCAGACGCGCCGACATCGACCGCGGCAACCCCAGGTATCCCCGATGCAGCGTCATGTCCGCATTGCTCCCCGGCCCGATCCTGTCCCGCAACAGTGGAATGGCCCTCGTTCCAGGTTCAGCATCGCCAGGCAACCACCACAGGATATCCGGCACGGTCAGGTTCAGCGCTGTCAGCAGCTTGTCGGCGGATTCCGGCGAAAGCTGCCGGATCTCCTTCAGAACATTGTGCAGATGGGGCTGCGAGATCCCCGCCATCCGGGCGAGCCGCCGCTCCGTCGCACGCCCCGAACGGACGTAGTGACGTGCGATTTCGACGATCTGCCGCAGAATTCCTTCGCAGAGCAAGTTGCCACACCGGACCTATTTCTATGAGAAATAGGTCCACCGGAAATAGTCCAGCCCATTAGTTCTAGTACCGATGGAACTGCCTGAAAATACACCACTTGCTACATTTCAGTGCATTCCCAAAATGAAACAGGTTGATGCTTTCTCCGCAATACGTGAAATTCATGAATATATTTGCTGTGCAATTAATTGATTG
>CANIHR010000436.1 GCA_947467185.1 Bryobacterales bacterium | reverse complement strand
TCTCTTCGGTTTCGGTGGAAAGGTCGACGGCTTCGGGGCCGGATTTCTGGAGTGCGTAGGCGAGCTCGAAGCTGCGGAGACGGGCGTCGAGGCTGGTGTCGTCTTCGCGTCCGGCGCCGTATTCGCGGTTCTGATCGGCGAGGAAGGCGAGGCGATTGCGCTGGCGTTCGTCGGTCTGGCCTGCGGGCAGTTTGGTGTTGAGGATCGGCGTCTCGCCCTGACGAAAGAGGGTGCCCTGGTAAGACGCAGGGAGGAAGCCCGAGCCCCAGTTCTTGGCGTTGCCGAAGGGCTCGCGTTCGTCGATCATGCTGACGAAGGTGGGCAGGTTCTTGTTCGCGCTGCCGAGGCCGTAGGTGACCCACGCGCCGAGGCTGGGGCGTCCGGAGAGGATGTCGCCTGTGTTCATCTGGCCGACGCCACCCGCGTGGTTCAGACCATCGGACTGGCAGGTGCGGAGGACCGCCATCTTGTCGGCGTGCTTCGCGATGTGGGGGTAGAGTTCGCTGATCCAGATGCCGCTTTTGCCGTGCTGCGCCCACTTGCGGGGGCTCCCCATCAGCGTATTGCCAGCGGTACCCATGGCAGTGATGGGTTTACCGAAACTGGCGGGCATGGGCTGGCCGTGGAGCTTGTTGAGGGTCGGCTTGGGGTCGAAGAGGTCGATGTGGCTGGGGCCGCCTTCCATGAAGAGGAAGATGACGTTTTTCGCTTTGGGCTCGTGGTGCGGGGGACGCGGGAGCGAAGGGTCGGGGGGCGCGGCGGCCCGGGATTCTTCCGCGAGCATTGCGGCCATGGCCATGGCTCCGAGACCGCTACCGGCGCCACGGAGGAGGCGTCGACGTGTAAGGAAGTGGGGATCGGTGAGCATGGGGACGCCTTTAATCGATGTACAGGAATTCGCTGGTGCTGAGCAAGGAGAGCGCGAGGTCTTCGAGCGCGGCCTGGGGGCCGCCGGCGAGTTGGGTTTGTTTGGCGAAGAAGGCTCGGCCGCGGTCGAGTTCCCTGGCTGAAGGTTCGCGGCCCAGGGTGATCCGGAAGGCGCGAGCGACGAGGGCTTCGGGCGTCTGGCCCTCATCGTTACCGACGCGTTTGGCGAGAGCGCGGGCGAAGCCAGCGGAGGCGTCGCCGTTCATGAGTTCGAGGGCCTGATCGGCGGTGACGGTCTCCTGACGGCGGCCGCAGCTATCGAGCGCGAGCGGCGCATCGAAGCTCTGCAGCATGGGGTAACGGACCAGGCGGCGGGCAAAGATATAGACGCTGGCGCGGTACTCATCCTCATCGCCACGGGATTTGGCCCAGTGGCGGCCTTCCTGAATTTCGGTTCCCTTCGGGACTGCGGGGAAGACGCCGGGACCGCCCATCTTCGAGTCGAGAAGGCCGGAGACGGAAAGCATGGAGTCGCGGATGGCTTCGGCTTCGAGGCGGCGGCGGGGGTAGCGCCACAGGAGCTTGTTGTCGGGGTCGGCCTCGGCGGCGTCGGCGCGGAAATCGGAGGCCTGTCGGTAGGTGGCGCTGAGGACGATACGACGGTGGAGATTCTTGATACTCCAGCCGTCGGTGGTAACGAAGGTGGAGGTCAGCCAGTCGAGGAGGGGCTGGTTGGTGGGGCGCTCGCCCATCAGGCCGAAGTCGTTCGGGGTGCCGACGATGCCTTTGCCGAAGTGCCCCTGCCAGACGCGGTTGACGATGACGCGGGTGGAGAGGGGATTGTTGGCGTCTGCCAGCCAGTTGGCGAGGGCAGTGCGACGACCGCTGGAGTTGAGGTCGGGGCGCGCGGTTACAGCGGCAGGGTTGGGGTCGAGGATGCTCAGGAAGCCGGGCGGGACTTCATTGAGAGGCGCTTCGATGGAACCGCCCTTCAACATGAAAGTGGCGGGGGCAGTGATGGCCTGGTCGCGCATGATCTGGACGACGGGAAGCGGTGCGGGCAGCAGGGACTTGAAGGGTTCGAGTTCGGCCTGGAGGGCTTTGTATTTCTCGCGGTCGGGGGCCTTGAAGTATTTGCCCATGACCGTTTCGTCGGGCACTTCGATCTGTGTGATGGCTTTGTGGTAGATCTGCCATTCAAAGGGGGAGCGGTCGGCGGCGGGCTTGGCGAGGACGGCCTGGACTTCGTCCGGGTAGCGTTCGAAGTATTCCTTGCGGTACTTCGCGCGGGGTTCGGCGAGGAAGGCGTCGATCTTGTCGAGGACGGGCTTCGCGGCGGCGCGGTACTTCGCCATGGCGGCGTTCCAGGCGGCGACTTCGGCGGAGGGGACCACGGGCGCTTCGTCGTCAATGTGCATGTTGGCAAAGAAGGCCTGGAGACGGTAATAGTCGCGGTGGAGGAGGGGGTCGAACTTGTGGTCGTGGCAGCGGGCGCAGGCGAGGGTGACGCCGAGGAACGCGAAGGCGGTGTTGTCGGTGACGTCGTTCAGGAGTTCCTGGCGGCGGAGGCGGATGTGGGCCTGGTTGAATTCATCTTCGAACAGGCGGAGGAAGCCGAGGCCGGTGAGGGCGTTGGTGTCGCCGGGGTAGAGTTCGTCGGCGGCGATCTGTTCGCGGGTGAAGCGGTTGAAGGGTTTGTCTTCGTTAAAGCTCTGGATGACCCAGTCGCGATAACGCCACATGTTGGGGCGGGTGTCGTCCTGCTTGAAGCCGTCGGAATCGGAGTAGCGGACGACGTCGAGCCAGTGCCGTCCCCAGCGTTCGCCGTAGCGCGGGCTGGCGAGGAGACGTTCGACCAGGCGCTCTTCCGCACCGGGTTTGGTGTCGGCGAGGAAGGCCTGGGTTTCGGCGGGAGTCGGTGGAAGCCCCGTCAGGTCCAGCGTGACACGGCGGAGATAGACGGCTTTGGAGGCAGGCGGCGCGGGGCGCAGGCCTTTGGCCTGAAGTTGCGCGAAGACGAAGCGGTCGATTTCGTTGACAGCACCGGGCGCGGCGGCGGGGACTGCGGGCTTCACGACGGGCTGAACGGCCCACCAGCGTTTCTGCTGGGGCTTGAAATTGTAAGGTGCCAACTCCTCGGCAGGCAATAACGTGACCGCGAGGGCGGCGAACAACAGCGCTTTCTTCATGCCAACAAATACTCCGGGTACAGCCAGGATGCCCAACCTGGGGCACTGATTAGTTTACTTGAGAAAGCAGATCGAGGGGGACTCGATTATGCTGGTGGACCGATGGATATGACGAGACGAGAAGTCACCAGCGGCCTTGCCGCCGCCCTGAGCCTGCCTTTGGCAGGAGCCATTGCGGCGAAGCCAAATATTCTTCTGTTGCATTGTCATGATCTTGGACAGCACCTGCATTGTTATGGTGTTGCGGGCGTGCAGTCGCCGAATCTGGACCGACTGGCGGCGGAGGGGGTGCTGTTTGAGAACAACTTCAGTACGGCTCCGCAGTGCAGTCCGTCCCGGGCGTCGATCTTCACCGGGCGCTATCCCCATAGCAACGGAGTGATGGGGCTCGCGCATGCGGAGTTCGCGTGGGAACTGCATCCGACCGAGCGGCATCTGGGGCAACTTCTGGCGGCTGCGGGATATGCGACTGCAGGCGCGGGTGTGATCCACGAGACGCACGGGGGTGCGGCTCGATGCGGACTGGCGGCGTATGACGCGCCGGCTCCTGCGAAGGAGATGGCGGACAACGTAATTGCGCGGCTGCAGGGGTTTGCGAAGAATCCGGAGAAGCCGTTCTATATTCAGGCTGGCTGTGTGGAGCCGCATCGTCTGGCGCGCACTGATAAAGATGCGGATCAGGATTTTCTGGGTGGGCGGATGCAGCCGGACAGTTCACAGGGTGTGACGGTGCCTCCGTATCTGCGGGATACGCCAGGGACGCGGGAGGAACTGGCGGAACTGCAGGGCGCCATCCGGCACATGGACGCGCAGATGGGGCGGGTGTTGGACGCGGTGAAGGAACTGGGGCTGGAAAGCAACACGCTGGTCATTTTTACGACGGACCACGGGATCGC
>CANIHR010000435.1 GCA_947467185.1 Bryobacterales bacterium | reverse complement strand
GTTCTGGCACTCGCGCTGTCAAAGAATGGCGTGGATCTCGACCGGCTCTGGGAGCGGAAGCGCCAGACGGTAGAGCAGACCCCAGGTCTCAGCATTTGGCGGGGCGGGGAGACCTTCGACGATATCGGTGGCTGCGACACGATCAAGGGGTTCCTGTCGGCGGTGCTGACCGGTCGTGAAGCGCCGCGTGTCATCGTCTTCGTCGACGAAATCGAGAAGGCCTTCGCTGGGACTGGCACGGACCTCTCTGGCGTGAAGACTGAGATGACGGGAACGATGCTGTCCTGGATGCAGGACTCGAACGCCGATGGAATTGTGCTAATCGGGCCCCCAGGTGCAGCCAAATCCGCAATTGCCAAGGCTGCCGGCAATACCGTGGGGATCCCAACTGTATCCTTCGATCTCTCGGCAATGCAAAGCGGCATCGTGGGTGGATCGGGCGAACGTCTGCGCGCGGCGCTCCAGGTGGTGGATGCCATTTCCCAGGGGAGAAGCCTCTGGATTGCTACTTGCAATTCCATCGGTAGCCTTCCTCCGGAACTGAGGCGTCGTTTCACGCTGGGCACATTCTTCTTCGATCTCCCGTCTTCAGAAGAGCGTGAGGCAATCTGGAAGATCTATCGCCAGAAGTGGGACCTGGAAGGCGAGTTGCCCAAGGATGAGGGTTGGACAGGTGCCGAGATCAAAGAGTGTTGCCGGAAGGCGTGGCGATTGAACCTCTCCATCGTCGATTCGGCGCAATACATAGTGCCGGTGGCCCGGTCCGCTGCGGACCAGATTGAGCGGCTGCGCCAACAAGCTTCAGGGCGATTTCTCAGTGCCTCGCAGCCCGGAGTCTACGAATTCGGACGCGACACGGCGCCCACAACCAGCAAGCGGATGTTCCGCGAAGCAACGCAGTAAGGAGTGGTGGTCGAAATGAGCAAATACGAAGAACTCGCCACGGTCTTGACGGAGGAGCGGTACCTGGTCGAGGCGTTGGAGCAGCTCGGGTATAATCCGGAAGTCCACAGAGCCGGGGCACCGCTATACGGATACCTCGGAGACGAGAGGCCAGAAAAGGCGCAAGTGATTGTCCGTCGGCAGCAACTGAATTCGGCCTCAAACGACATTGGCTTCGCCCGCGACGCCCAAGGGCAGTTTCGTGCCGTGGTCAGCGACTATGACCGCGGCATCGGATTCGACCAGGGCTGGGTCGGACGCGTTGCGCAGGCCTACAAAGAGTGTCAGACGATGGCCGTGGCCAAGTCCCGTGGCTACGTTTTCCAAGGGCGCAGCTTGCTCGACACGCCTCAAGGAAAGAAAGTCCAGCTGCGGTTTTCAGTGCGCTGAGAGGAGAACCACCATGGCAGAGAAGACTATCACTATCGAAATCGATGAAGCCGGAAACAGCTCGCTCGACCTGAACGGGTTCCAAGGAAAAGGATGTGGCGACGTCGCTAAGTTGCTTCAGGGTTCAGATCGTGTCACACGATCCGACAGGAAGCGGGGGTTCCACGTGGCTTGCGAGAAGCAAAACTTGACGCAACAGCAAGTCCGCTAGGCACATGATCGCTCTTCGGCAGTTGGAGCCACCAAGGGAACCATCTGAACTTTCCTCGATGAGGCAGGTAGAGCAACGACTAGTGTGACTTCCCAGAACGCCGTCTCAGGCCAACTAATTGTGCTGGCAAGTAACTCAACATGATTCTGGTAAGCCCGAAGCATCAATGGCAACGCGCGTCGCTCAAACGTGCGCTGTGAGCCACGAAGACAAGTGTTCGACTCGCCAGACAAGAAGTGTCTTGGTTTTCGCATCCCAGCGCCGCAACAAACCTGTTACCACCGCGTCTTCTGGACTCCATGCTTTTCGGGCGGCAGTCATCTCGAGGTATCGAGTGTTCCAAACCAAGGAACCGCTAAAACCTTCCGGATTGTCGAACAACATTGCGGACGCTGCTTCCGCCGTTGTGCCGCTCGTTATCTGCCCCTGTTGCGGATCCCAGAACAACTCGAAGATCTGGCTATCACCCGCGTCGGCTACCTCTTGCGAGCAATAACCAGTTCCATTCGCTTGATGTATGCCAAACGCATATGCGGCATTTTCCTTTGAGTAGCCTCTAAAGAAAAGTAACTCGGCCGGCTGGGAAATCTTGTGATGCTCAGCAAAGGTTGCGAAGGGTATGCTTTCAGCTTTATGTTCAGTCGCCCTCCACTGTCCATCGGTGATTCGCGCGAAAGCGACATCAAGAGGATGGCGATCCATCGTCCAAGGCCCGGGGTGCTCGTATACCGCGTCTGAACCGTTGAACCGGTGATGGATGGGCTGTTCGCAGGCGACGTGCTCGCAAGTAAGCAATAGCCGTTCTCCCGCCCACTGCACATACGAGCCTGTTCCTTTTAGGCGGACCGTTTCAGGCGTCTCAACCGTGAGCGGCGATACGAATGGGCGGGTAAACGATCGCATTTCATCTGTAACTCTGTGTTTCGCCGCATTCCATTGGTCCTCTGTCATTAGCCCTGATTCTAACTGATGGATCTCTAGCCGATCAACGCGCGACCCGCGAGTCAGTGGGCACGAAGTCCGGTTCTCGGAAGTTGATCGCATTCTCCAGTCACTTCTGAACTGAAGTCCGCTGTTTGGTGAAGCCTAGTCATTGGGGGGCCTTGGACTGCAATGGCTACCGATCGCCGTGTCTGACCTTCGAAAGCGGGGCGCGTTTTCGATTCAGGATGCCAAACCTGCCGATGATGAAGTCTCGCGAGCTGCACCGAAATTACCTCGCCGGAGGGAGCGTAATATGACGATCCGGATCCATTCAAGGCTGGAGCAGAGTCGAGTGAACGGGCCTGGTTCCCGAGCTGTGATCTGGCTTCAGGGCTGCTCCCTAAACTGTTCCGGATGCTGGAATCCACTCAGCCATTCCGTTGACGGCGGTAAGGCGGTCGAGATCGATTCGGTTGTGCAATGGGTAGTTGACCTAGTTGTTAACGGCCGGATCCATGGACTCACGATTAGCGGTGGCGAACCGTTAGAACAGGCCGGCGCGCTCCTTGCATTACTGCAAGCTCTACGTCTCCGTGTCCCGGAAATCAGCATCGGCGTATTCTCCGGCTATACGGAGTATGAGTTGGCTCGCGGTGCCTTCCTGTCGCGCGACGGCCACCTTCCCTCACACTTGGCCGACCTCTGGCGTGCGATTCGACAGCATCTCGATTTCGCAGTCCTCGGGCGGTTCAACATCCATCGGCCTTCGCATCAGCCGCTTGTCACCAGTCAGAACCAGGCTCTATTGCTGCTTAATGATCGCCACTCCTTCAGCGACTTTTCGCCGCAGAGTGTTGAGTTCACTATTGATTCCCAGGGGACCACGCAGATCACTGGGTTCCCCATCCTGCAATAGCTTCTCTGCCGCAGCCCAGCGCCAAAACCAACCACAACACACACAAGGAGACGTGTATTCCATGTCGTTTCAATCCAATCTTTTCTCCATTTCCGATACTGCATCTGCACCACCTTTAGTCTTCGTCCATCCGAGTGTGGGCGAAAGTGCTGACGGTGGCAGCCGCCCTCCAGGCATTCCGATTCAGGATCCCGGAGTGGATCTTGCCAAGAAGACGGTCTGCATCAAGGTGCGGCTCTCCACCATGGGCAACACCCGCAAGGTCTCGACTTCGCAGATCGAAGCCGACGCCGACAAGGACCTCCTGCGGGTTTCAAAACATCTGTTGGATTCGGCGGAACTGAAGGCCGTCGGGCGTTTCGATGGCGAGATTCGTCGTTACCTGTACAACCTGTGCCTTCCGTTCGAAGTCGGCATTCACCTCCTTCCGATTGCAGCTCTCCAGATTGTCGAGCAACGCCTCCGGCAATTCCAAACGGAGCGGGAGCAACTCGTCAAGGCATTCCTGGATGTCTATCCCGGCCTTTGTACCGATGCGAGCAAACGGCTCCGTGGGCTCTACAACCCGGCCGAC
>CANIHR010000434.1 GCA_947467185.1 Bryobacterales bacterium | reverse complement strand
CGGAGATCGGCTTGCCGGAAGGGTATCACGGGCTGACGCATCACAGCGGCGACAGGGAAAAGATCGAGAAGGTGACGCAGATCAACTGCTACCACATCAAGACTTTGGTGTACGCGCTGGAGAAGATGAAGGCGATCAAAGAGGGCGACGGGACGTTGCTGGATCACTCAATGGTGGTTTACGGCAGCGGGATTTCGGATGGGAATAAGCATGACCATGCGAATCTGCCGACGATTCTGGCCGGGGGCGCGGGCGTGGGGCTGAAGGGGGGCCGGCATGTGCGGTATGCGACCGGGACTCCGATGGCGAATCTGTTTATTTCGATGCTGGATAAGGTGGGCGTTGAGGCGGAGCGGTTTGGTGACGGGAGTGGGAAGCTGGATCGGTTGAGTTTGTAGGGGGGGGCTACAAGCGGTCTGGCCACTGACGGTGGCTGTCGAAGACCGCCATGAGTTCGATTCTTTCGCGATGCACCCGGTAGGGGATGATGTACGGTGTTCCGGAGATGACAAGTTCCCTGGTGTTCGCCAGGCGACCGGGGCGACCCATATTGGGATGGGACTGCAGCAGATCGACGACCTCAAGGATACGGGCTGCAACGAGGGCGGCGCTTTGCTCAGAGTCCTTTTCGATGTACTCTCGGATCGCAACCAGGTGGCGGATCGCGCGCGGCGACCAGACAATTTTCACCGAGGCGCTTTCTTCTCCTTCCTGGTGCCCCACGACGAAAGCCACGCGGCTACATCCTCGTGCTTCACGGCAAGGCCGGCGTTGAGTTCCTTCGTCGCGGCGTGCAGTTCACCGAGTTGCCATTCTTCCTGTGCGACGAAAGCGGTGATGGCTTCGGCAGCGAGAAAGGATTTCGAGCGCTTGGATTGCTGTGAAATCGCGTCGAGACGCTGCAGCGTGTCCTCGTCAATGCGGATCGATAAAGTGGCAGACATCAGACTGTACTCAGATGTATACAATTTAGCACGCTTTTTGTGGGGGACTCTCGGTTAATGCAGTCTGCGGCGGACGCGGAGGTCGAGAGCTTGGATTGCGGCTATGTAGGCCATTCCACCGGGCATTAGCTCAATGTCCGCCCACCAGCGACCGTCATCTTGGCGCCCTATCAGGAGGGGGATTGATTCGATGGTCACAGTTCCGATGATGGTCTGGTCCTCATGAAACGCAATTTGCCGGGATCAAAGGACGGCGTGCTCGGCAGCGAACGGAAGGCAGGTTGCTATTTCCAGCACTCGATCAGAACCGTGAAGCGTCTCGCGCGTTCGGCAAGTACCGAAGGTTCCAGGGTTCGGGCAGGTTGATTGGTTGTTGAAAATGCAGCGCGGTGTGTGCTGAGAAACTCTCTTAAGATCGACACTTTGATCGCGAAGTTCACATTTTGTGCGGAATATTCGTCGATCCCACTCACAACAACGCCTGCTACGCTACCGTCACGTCCGAGAACCGGACCACCGCTGTTGCCGAACTGTGTCGGGGCTGTGTACTGAAAAAGCATTGTATCCCGAGGTTCTGAACTGACCACTCCTGTGGTGATATTGAAGGCGCGGAGGTTGAGCGGAAAACCCGCGATCCAGACTGGGTCCAAGAGGCCTGGATTCTTGTCTCGAATCGAGGGTGTTAACTCAAATATCCGTTCAGCTTTAAGCAGGGCGAGGTCAACTGCGGGATCACCCGCAACGACCGACGCCAATGTGCCAACTGGTCCGTCAACGAGTCGTACTTCACCGCAACCGTCGACGACGTGATTGTTAGTCACGACGAATCCGTCCCTGGATACTGCAAACCCACTCCCGGTTTTCTTAAGTGACAGGTCGTGCTTGCCACTGTCTTTTGTTCGAGAGTCACCTCGTTGCCATGCTGCCGCGACAGCCTGTGCTTCGGTCAGTCGGTCGGCGGGCAACAAACGGGCAATCTCGTCCCTGAGTGCGACCGCCTCTCGGTCTCCGCCAGCGGCAGACAGATTAGCCCAAACGTGGGCTTCAAAGTAGTCCTGCGGTGTTCCAATACCGTTTTTTAGAAGTCTGGCAAGCCAATACTGGGCCTCGCTGGCCCCCAGGATCGCTGCCTTTCGAAAGAGACTGACGGCCTCAACGTTGGACAGTGGCACGCCCCGTCCCTGTTGGTATAGCTTCGCGAGGGATGTCATCGCCCAGGGATCGCCTTGTGCTGCCGCTTTTTGGAGCCAGCGTGCAGCCTCGGCGATGTCGGCCGATGCCCCGTCGCCCGAGGCGTAGGCAACCGCGAGCCATCGTTGGGCTTCCAGGTTACCCGCCTCGCCACTCTTTGTATTCTTCGCGAGAGTTGCCTTCTCGTCTGCTGTCATGGCTTCTCGCTGGCGTTGGGCCTCTGCGGTCTGGGCTGCTTGCCAGGCTGTGACTTCCCCTCTTAGCCTCGCTGCGATAGTGGAAGCGCAAGATGCGGCATTACTCGATCTTTCGATTTGGGAAACCAAAGTCAGCGTATCCGCTGCGCGCTGTGACCAGTGTTGTTGAGCGGTTCTCGCAGTCCCGAGAGCCGCAATCTCATCGGCGACTGCCGTGAACTCTGAGGGGAAGAACTCACGCCAAGTCTTCACAAGGTCAAGTCCTTCCTCGGCTGCCTGAGAATTGCAGGCTCTGATCGCCGCTTGTGCCATTTGCAACTGCTGACGTGCCTGGCGTGATCGTTCCTCCAGGGTTCGCGAAAGATCTTTTGCCGCTGCATTGCCGTCGTCATACATCAGGGCCCGGGTAATAAGAGTTCGGGCTTCCGCAGGACGGGTTTCGAGGAGAGGCGCTGCTGCATCGATCGTTCTTTGGGCAAGCACCGGGCGACTGAGACGCTCCAACGACAGGACCGTCATTTCGTGAACTATGTTTGGTGGGAGTAGCTTGGAGCTTACGTCCCACGAAACCTCCTCTCCAGGCGCCAGTGGTTTGGATGTCCACATTTCGAACAGACAACCCTTGACGCCCATTGCGAGGACACAGAGGCGCATCGACTCTATGGGTTCGTCCGTGGCATTGGTTGCCGTCGCTCTCAAGTAAGAACCCGTCTTGAGGATTGTCAGGCTGGTTTCGACGTTGATCGGGCCGAAGCCGAAATGTTTAAGACGAAAACTCGCACCGTGTAAAGATAACGTTGCGCCGCCAAACAGGCATACGAAGGACAGGACTCTGATCAGGGTCCTGGCCTTCTCGGTAACGAACGGTCTTTGGTGCATCGGTCCTTGCCTAAATCGCGTCGGAGATAGAAGGCAGCGGGAAGTCGGTCGCTACCAGCGAGGGGGCGATCATCATGCCCCCTTCCAGGCCTCTGACTCTGAGCGCCGGGCCGAGCTTCTTTGTGTTCTTCAGCAGGCGGACCGGGCTTTCCAGGAAACGGAAATTCATCACTGGCTTGGTGATCTTGCCGTTTTCGATCAGGAACGTGCCGTCTCGCGTAAGACCGGTTTGTTGCAGGGTCTGCGGGTTCACGTTGCGGATGTACCAGAGGTGCGTGATCAGGACTCCGCGTTCGACTCCGGCGATCAGCTGTTCGAGCGAGTTCGAGCCCCCTTCGAGGGTCAGGCTGCCGCCTCCTCCGAAGCCACCACCTCCGCGGCCGCCGCCTCCGCCGTTCGCGTCCTTGCCGGTTTTCGTGGCCCAGTAACGGTCGTAAGCTAAGTTCGCAACGGTACCTTTATCGACCCACGTTACGGCTTTGGACGGGAGTAAGTCGCCGGTCCACGGGGAGGAGGGTTGCTTGCCATCGAAGGGGTCGGAACGCAGCGTGATGAATTCGGGGAAGATCTTCTCGCCCAGGAGTGAGCCTCCACCCTTCTTGCTGAGGAACGTCCTGCCCTCTTCGGTGTTTCTGGCGGAGAAGCCTCCCTGGATCAGCCGGACTAAGTCAGCGGCTGCGGTGGCTTCGAGAACTACGGTGTAATTGCCCGGATCGAGCTTGATCGGGTTCTTCCACTTCAGGCACTTCTCGATCGCGATGGCGGCGAGCTTGGCG
>CANIHR010000433.1 GCA_947467185.1 Bryobacterales bacterium | reverse complement strand
GTTCGTACGCACCATCGTGGAAGTCGAGACAGATAACGGCCTGATCGGCCTGGGCGAAATGGGCGGGGGCGGGGAATCGGCCGAGGCTGTCTTTCGGGCGATGAAGGGCTATTTGGTGGGCCACGACCCGGCGCGCATCGAAGAGATGCGCTTTCTGATCGCCAATCCGACAGCTTCTTTGTATAACAACCGCACACAGGTCCTCGCGGCGCTCGAATTCGCCTGCCTCGACATTCTTGGACAGGCATGGGGAGTCCCGGTATGCGACATCCTGGGTGGGCGCCTTCGGGATCGTGTTCCCTTTGCCGCCTACTGCTTCTTCCGCTACGCAAACCCGGCGACAGGCCACGGCGAGGTCCGGACTATCCATCAACTGGTCGCCGAGGCGGCTAAACTCAAGCAGGGCTTCGGTTTTCGCTCCCACAAGCTCAAGGCCGGTGTCTTCCATCCCGACTACGAACTCGAAGCCTATCGCGCCCTCGCCGCCTCGCTCCCGGGCGATTCCTTTCGCTTTGATCCGAACGGTGTCTGGTCCACCGAGCAGGCCATTCGCTTCGGCCAGGCGATCGAGGGCATCCGCAACGACTATTTCGAAGACCCGGTCTTTGGCCTCAGTGGGATGCGCCGCACACGGGAGATGGTTCGTATCCCACTCGCTACCAATACGGTGGTCGTCAACTTTGAACAACTTTCGCAGAACGTCCTGAACACGGCAGTCGACGTCATCCTCTTAGATACGACCTTCTGGGGTGGGATTCGGCCCTGTGTAAAGGCGGCGGGGATCTGCGAGACCTTCCAGCTGGGTGTTGCGGTCCACAGCTCCGGCGAACTAGGCATTCAGCTGGCGACCATGCTCCACCTCGGGGCTGTGCTGCCCAACCTCTCGTTCGCCGCTGACGCCCACTACCATCACCTGACCGACGACGTCATCGAGGGCGGTCTCATGAAGTACGAGGACGGCATGATTCAGGTCCCGAAGGGGCCGGGCCTCGGTGTCCGCCTCAACCGGGACAAGGTTCGGGAGTATGCGGAACTCTACAAGCGTCTCGGCGGCTATCCTTATGACCAGGACCCGGCGCGACCCGGATGGACGCCGATTGTGCCGAATGACCGGTGGGCAAACCCACGCGATGAGCGATTTATTCAGGTGCCGTTTTAAATCACGAAACAAAAAACATACGTTTTGTTTCGGCCAGGCGACAAAATCCGGGTCAGGAGACTGCCCCACAACTGTGCAATGCGATCCATCACACACCGTCTGGTACACTAGTTTCTTGGCTGGCGGATTCTCGCTAAAGTCAGATTGCGCCGCAACCCTTTGGAAGGTTTGCAACCCAATCTTGACATAAGTGTGTGGATTCGGTAGACTTGCTGATTGTGGTTTAGTAGTAGGTTTTAGCTGTTGCGTGATTCAGCTTTCGGCTACCATCTTCCGCGGTGAAAACTGTGGAGAAGATCCGGCCGGGGCGAGGTCCCGAGGCTCCCAATAAACCGGTTTTGAGGTTCAAAAATCGAGCTTTATTGACGAACATGGACCTGTCTATAGCCTGAGCGGCGTACAGCAGTACAGCGTTCGCTCAGTTCCCAATTGCCTGAGCCGAAATGTGAAGCCAGCCTGAAAAGGTGTGGTGGAGCGAAGTTTGGGCTGCCTGATCTGTTTTGCGTGTTCGATATAGCAAGTTTTGGTTTTGAAGGATTCTTTTAGTGCCAACATTCAATCAGTTAGTGCGTAAGGGGCGTAAAGCGCCCGCATGGAAGACGGCGAGCCCGGCTCTGCAGAGCTGCCCGCAGAAGCGTGGCGTTTGCACCCGCGTCTACACCTCAACCCCGAAAAAGCCGAACTCGGCACTCCGTAAAGTTGCTCGTGTCCGTCTCACCAACGGCATCGAAGTGACCACCTATATCCCTGGCGTGGGCCACAACCTGCAGGAGCACTCGATCGTGCTCATCCGCGGCGGCCGCGTGAAGGATCTCCCCGGTGTTCGTTACCACGTTGTGCGTGGAGCCCTCGACACGGCCGGCGTTGCGAATCGCCGCCAGAGCCGTTCGAAGTATGGCGCCAAGCGGCCTAAGGTCGGCGCAGCGGCAGCAACCACCAAGAAGAAGTAGTCAGGTTAAGAGAGATAAAGCATGCCAAGACGCAGAGGCGCTGAAAATCGCGAAGTCGCTCCGGATCCGGTTTACGGGTCCACGCTGGTCGAGAAGTTCGTCTGTTCCATGATGTGGGACGGCAAGAAGGCCACCGCGCAGAAAATCTTCTACACCTCCATGAAGAAGCTCGAAGAAAAGGGCGGCGGGGAAGAAGCGATCAAGTTGTTCAAGAAGGCCGTCGAAAACGCCAAGCCGCTGCTGGAAGTCAAAACCCGCCGCGTCGGTGGCGCTAACTACCAGGTGCCGATCGAAGTTCCGCAGACTCGCCGCACGAGCCTGGCAATCCGCTGGATCCTCGGTAACGCCCGTGGCCGCGCTGAAAAAGGTATGGCCGACAAGTTGGCTGCCGAACTCGGTGATGCCGCCAACCTCCGCGGCGGAGCCATCAAGAAGCGCGACGACGTTCACCGCATGGCGGAAGCTAACAAAGCCTTCGCTCACTACCGCTGGTAACTGACCAGCTCACGACGAACCCCAAAACTACAAAAAACTAAATGCCACGCACTGTACCACTCGAGAGGATGAGAAACATCGGCATCGCTGCCCACATCGATGCCGGTAAGACTACAACCACCGAACGGATCCTGTACTACACCGGCCGGTCTCACAAGATCGGCGAAGTCCATGAAGGCACGGCCACTATGGACTGGATGGCACAGGAGCAGGAGCGTGGCATCACCATCACCTCCGCTGCTACCACCTGCTCCTGGCAGGACATGCAGATCAATATCATCGACACTCCTGGTCACGTGGACTTTACGGCCGAAGTGGAGCGCTCCCTCCGCGTTCTCGATGGTGCGGTTGCGGTGTTCGACGCAGTTGCCGGTGTGCAGCCGCAGTCGGAAACGGTCTGGCGTCAGGGTGACAAGTATCGCGTTCCCCGCATCTGCTTCATTAACAAGATGGATCGCATCGGCGCTGATTTCTACCGCGCAGTCGATACCATCGTGGACCGCCTGAAGGCGCGTCCGGTACCGATCCAGATTCCGGTCGGCGCGGAAGATCAGTTCAAGGGCATCATTGATCTGGTGACCATGAAGGCTGTTCTGTGGCGCGACGAAACCCTGGGTGCGAAATTCGACGTCACCGAAATTCCGGAAGACCTGGTTGAAAAGGCTCAGACCTACCGCGACCAGATGGTTGAAGCGGTTTCCGAATTTGATGACGCGCTGTTCGAAAAGTTCGTTAACGGCGAAGCGATCACTAACGACGAGATTAAGGCTGGTATCCGCAAGGCCACCATCGCCCTGAAGATCTTCCCGGTTATTTGTGGTTCGGCCTTCAAGAACAAGGGCGTTCAGACCATGCTTGACGCCGTGGTCGACTACCTCCCATCTCCCCTCGATATTCCTCCGGTTACGGCGATCTCAGTCGACGATCCCAACGTGCAGGTTCTACGCGCGGCTTCCGACGACGAACCATTCGCCGCCCTCGTCTTCAAGATCATGACCGATCCGTATGCTGGTCAGCTCGCCTTCTTCCGGGTTTACTCGGGCAAGATGTCGGCCGGTGAGTCGGTCTTCAACGTCGCTAAGGGTCGCAAGGAACGTGTTGGTCGTCTGCTCCGCATGCACGCCAATAAGCGGGAAGACATCACTGAAATCATGGCTGGCGACATCTGCGCCGCTGTCGGTCTCAAGACCGTATCCACCGGCGACACGATCTGCGACGAAAAAGATCCAGTCATTCTCGAGAAGATCGAATTCCCGACACCCGTGATTCAGCTCGCTGTTGAGCCGAAGACGAAGGCTGATCAGGAAAAGCTCGGCATGGCAATCGCCAAGCTGGCTCAGGAAGATCCCACCTTCCATGTGGCGACCGATCCGGAAACGGGTCAGACGATTCT
>CANIHR010000432.1 GCA_947467185.1 Bryobacterales bacterium | reverse complement strand
GGCGGCATCCAGCGCACCCGCGAACGGGCTCAGCAGTTTACCGATCGGGCGCGCGCCATCGTGAATGAGTTCCCCGACAGCCCCTATCAGCGGGCACTGGTCATGTTGACCGATCTGGTTACCGAACGCGACCGCTAGTAATACAGAGCCCCGGCATCCGACAATAGCAATAGTGCTTCTTCCCATACGCCAACGTTTCCCGAATCGTGCCTTGCCCGATGTTGCGGGAGCCGTGCTAGCTGAACTGCGCGTGAGCGGTCTGGCGGCCTCTCTGCCTCCAGGCGCTTCGGTGGCGATTGGCGCGGGCAGCCGGGGAATCTCAAACATTGCCACCATCGTCCGGGCGGTCTGCGACTACTTCGCCGGGGCCGGACTGAAGCCGTTTGTCTTTCCCGCGATGGGTAGTCATGGGGCGGGGACGGCGGAAGGTCAGGCCAGCGTTCTGGCGCATTACGGCATTACCGAGGCGACGATGGGATGCCCGGTACGGAGTCAGTTCGACACCACGCCGATGGGCACGTCGGATCTGGGCGTCGAAACCTTTGCCGGTAACGATGCGCTCGCTGCCGATGCCATCTTTGTGGTCGGCCGCGTGAAGTGGCACACCAGTTTCAATGGCGGTATTGAGAGCGGCGTCTGTAAGATGCTGGCGATCGGGCTGGGCAAGCTGGATTCGGCGAAAGCGTCGCACCGGCATGGCCGGAAGCATGGCATGGAAGCCGTGATTCGCTCGGTGGCTCGGCATCTGCTGGCGTCCGGGCGAATTCTGGGTGGTCTGGCGATTTTGGAAGACGCGCACCACAATACCGCGCAGGTGGCGGTTTTACCCGCGGCGGGTTTGATGGAGCGTGAAGAAGCCCTGCTTCGGACCGTGAAAGAGTGGATGCCGAGGTTGCCGGTTCCGGCTGTCGACATCCTGATTGTGGACGAGATCGGTAAGAACATCAGCGGCACGGGGATGGACCTGAAGGTAGTGAACCGCAACGCTCTGGCCACGTACAATCCCTGGCCGGATACGCCGCGAGTGGAGCGGATTTACGTGCGGGACCTGTCGCCTCTAAGCTATGGCAACGCAGTGGGTATTGGCGCGGCGGATATCGCGCACAGCCGCCTGGTGGGCAAGATCGACGCGCATGCGGGCCGGGTGAACGCGGAAACGGCAGGGAGTCTGGCGATGGTGCGGATCCCGCTGCATTTCCCCACGGACCGGGAGTGCTTCGAGTTGCTGACGAACACGGTGGGCCGCGAAAGACGCGAAGATGTAACGGTGGCCTGGATTCGGAACACTCTGGATTTGGGCGAAATGGTGGTTTCGGAGAATCTTCGGCCGCAAGTGGAAGCGAGCGTGCATGCGGACGTTGCGGGTGCCGCATTTCCGATGGAATTCGATGCAGCCGGGCAATTGAAGGAGTGGCATTGGACTTAAGCAAAAAGCCCCGGGTTGGGCTACTGGCGGGTGATCCTTCGGGAATTGGGCCGGAGGTGGCGGCGCGGTTGCTGGCAGATGCCGGCGCGCTGGAACTGGCCGAGCCGGTCCTGATTGGGGATGCGGGCGTGTTTGCCGCGGGTGCGGCGGTCGCTGGTGTCTCGCAGGCGGTGATTGACCGCTGGGAATTGCTTCCGGTGGCGCTGCCTTCGGCGGTACCCGTCGCGCAGGTGAGTGCGGCAGGGGGCGGATTTGCGCTTGCAACGTTGCGTTCGGCGGTGGAGGCGTTCCGGGCTGGTCATATCGATGCCCTGGTGTTCGCTCCGCTCAACAAGCAGGCTATGAAGATTGCGGGGCTGCAACTCGAAGACGAGATGCACTACCTGGCCAACTGCCTCGGGTTTTCCGGGATGTGTTCCGAGATCAACGCGGCCGACAGGCTTTGGACTACCCGCGTGACCTCACATGTTCCCTTGCGGGCGGTAGCGGACCTGATTACTGAAGCTGGAATCTACGATGCGGCTCGTTTGCTGCATGAAATGATGAGCCGGAATCTGAACCGTTCCCCGAGGCTGGTGGTGGCGGGGCTAAACCCTCATGCGGGAGAAGGTGGGTTGATGGGGACCGAGGAAGTGGAAATTATTGGACCGGCAGTGGAGAAGCTGCGTGCCGAGGGTTTGAACATCACGGGACCGTTGCCCGCCGACACGTTGTTCATCGCGGCTCGGCGCGGGGATTACGATGGAGTCGTGACCATGTATCACGATCAGGGCCAGATTGCGACGAAGCTGCTGGGCTTTGAGCGCGGCGTCACGATTCACGCCGGGTTGCCGCTGGTGACGACGACGCCGGCGCATGGCACGGCATTCGACATTGCAGGGCAGGGCAAGGCCAATCCGGGGCCGACTCTTGCCGCGTGGGCGCTGGCGGCGCGCCTTGCAGCTGGACGGGTGGTGACTCAGTGATTGGCGCTGTGGTGGCCTTTTTTCAGGTTTTACTGCAGTTTGTGAAGTATCTGCCGATGGTGATTCCGTGGGTGCTGGCGTTGCTGGTGATTGTGCTGGTCCGGTATTTGGGTGGCCAGTTTCAGCATCCGACCGGCTGGTTCGGGCGCACATGGATGGAGTCAATCCTGAACAAGGGCAATAAGGCGCTGATTGACTCGGCACTTCGGGTTCTGAATGCGCGTTCTGGTGAACGGATCGCCGATATCGGCTTTGGCGGCGGCTATGCGATTGATCAACTTCTGCCACAGGTGAAACCCGCGTGTCCCATAGGTGTGGATGTTTCCGAAATGATGGTCGATATCGGGAATGAAAAGTGGGATGACACAGTCGAAATATACCTGGCGGCTGTTACTTCCATGCCGCTGACGGAAGGCTCGCTCGACGGGGCTATTTCTGTCCACACGATCTACTTCTGGAGCGACCCGGTGGCCGCACTGCAGGAGATTCGCCGGGTGCTGAAGCCCGGTGGGCGCCTGGTGCTGGGCGTCGGCGATGCCTGGCTGATGCGGCTCTCCCCGTTAAGCTGGTTCCGTTTCCGGCTCTATTCGCAGGACAAGCTGGAATCGCTGCTCATGCAGGCAGGTTTCAGCGTTCGCTTCGAATCCGTCTCGGGCGGGTTGCTGGCAATCGCGACTACTCCACACGCGCAGTAATTACTTCCACGCGGCGCTTCGGAGTCTCACCTTCCACTGGTTCCTTATCGAATCCTTCCAGGATCTCGAGACCTTCGATTACGCGTCCGAACGCCGTGTACTTACCGTCGAGGTGCGGGGATTCGCCCAGCATCAGGAAGAATGACGTGCTGGCGGAATCGGGGTCGTCCCCACGCGCCATGGAGAGGATACCTCGGATGTGTTTCACGTCGTCGCGAAACTCGCCCTTCAGATTGCGGACCCAGCGATCTGCCGAATGCGCCGGGCCACTGCCGCGCTGGTCAGGCATGCCGCCCTGGGCGACGAAACCTTTCACGACACGGTGAAACGCGATACCGTCGTACCACCCTGTCGCCACCAGCTTCAGAAAATTGCGGGCATGTTCCGGAGCCCAGGTGGGCTCCAGCTGGATGCGCACAGTGCCGAGGGTGGTCTTCATCTCCACAATCTTCTTCAGTTCGTCCACCGTGGCGTTCAGGAACGGCTCCACCTTCTTTTTTTCGATGGTCACACTTTCGATGCGGACCAGCTTGTCGGTGAAGCCATTTTCTCCGGCGGCGACCCGTGAGACCTTATCGGCGATGTCGATACCTTCCGTGACCCGCCCGAATGCCGAGTACTGTCCGTCGAGTGGCGGCTGCTGGTAGATGCAGACGAAGAACTGCGCCCCGTCGGAATCAACTTTGTCGGGGATGCGGACGGTGGAAACGACGCCACGTTCGTGCTTCAGATCACTGTGCTCGGCTTTGAGGAGATTGAGGCCACCAGTGCCCCAGAGGGTCTTCGGGGTCTTGGGGTCTTTGAGCAGCGGGTCGCCACCCTGGATGATGCCACCTGCCACTACGCGGTGGAAGGCGCTGCCATCGTAGTAACCCGCGCGCGCCCGGCGGATGAACTCATCCACATGCTTCGGTGCCTTGTC
>CANIHR010000431.1 GCA_947467185.1 Bryobacterales bacterium | reverse complement strand
GAGATTAAGGTCGTTGCGTCATCGGAAGCCGCTGCTGAAAAGGCACAACAGGCCGCCCTCACCGAGATCGCCCGGCTGAATGACATTTTGAGTGGCTACAGCGCCACCAGTGAGTTCAGCCGCTGGGCGAAGACCCAGGGTGAAGCTGTGCCTGTGTCGCCAGAACTGCACGAAGTTCTGGGATTGTTCGGCACCTGGCGCACGCAGACCGGTGGTGCGCTGGATGCCTCCGCCGAAGCCGCCAGTCGCGTCTGGAAAAATGCCGCCAGTCGGGGCCGCGTGCCCACTGCGGCCGAACTGGCCTCGACCGTCGATGCGATGCGCGGTGATCACTGGAAGCTCGATTCGGGTACCGCAACGCACCTGGACCAGACGCCGCTGGTCCTCAATTCTCTTGCTAAGAGCTACGTGATTGGTAAGGCCGCAAATGTGGCGGCTGCCTCCGCTGGTGTCTCCGGTGTCGTCGTGAATATCGGGGGCGATCTGGTGGTGAAGGGGAATCTCGTGGATCAGATCGACATCATCGATCCCCGGTCGGGCGCAGAAGGCTCAGTCCTGACGTCGCTCTCCGTGCGTGACCGTGCTGTGGCAACCAGCGGCAACTACCGCCGCGGGTACGACATCAACGGCACGCATTATTCGCACATCATTGATCCCCGCACCGCGCAGCCGACGGGTGAGATTATCAGTTCCACCGTGGTGGCTCCTGACGCCGCGCAGGCCGGGGCGCTGGCCACCGCGTTCTCCGTCATGAAGCCGGTTGAAAGCAAGCTGCTCGCGTCGAAGATGCCGGGTGTGGAATACCTGCTGGTCCGGAACAACGGCGAACGACTGGCGAGTGCCGGGTGGAACGCGCTGGCGGCGAAGTCCGTGATACGCACCGCTGCGCCGCTGCTGGCGGCGGCTGGTCCCGGGACCTTTGACCCCTCCATGGAACTGGCGATTCAGCTGGAACTCGGCGGCCCCGGCTTCTTCGGCAAGCGCCCGTATCTGGCGGCCTGGATCGTGGATCAGGATAAGTTCCCGGTTCGCACCCTCGCTCTGTGGTTCGAAAAGCCGCGCTGGCTGAACGAACTCCGCGCCTGGTACAAGGACGACCGCGTGCGCTCCATGGCCGAAGGGAACGATATCACCCGCTCCGTTTCCAGTGCTACCCGCTCCCCCGGCAAGTACACCGTGAAGTGGGATGGCAAGGACAACGCGGGCAAGCTCGTGAAGGCCGGGAAGTACACGGTCATGATCGAGTGCGTCCGTGAACACGGTACCTACCAGTTACTGCACCAGGAGATCGACTTCAGCGGCACGCCCGCCCAGTTCAAGCTGCCGGGTGGTTCTGAGATCGCTTCGGCCTCGCTCGAATACCGTAAAGTGGCGAAGTAAATGTCGCATCCACACCACCCTCGTAAGTCGGAGTGGAAGCGGCAAACCGCGATCGTTTCCCGCTGGCTCCACATTTATCTCTCGATGGTGAGCTTCGCTATTCTGCTCTTCTTTGCGGTAACCGGCATCACGCTGAACCATCAGGACTGGTTCACCAACACCCGCACCATTCAGGTGAAGGGCAAGGTGGAGGAGAAGTGGGTCAAGGTTGCCGACGCGAAGGACGTGGCGAAGCTGGAAATCGTCGAATACCTTCGTAAGACCAACGGCGTGAAAGCGGCGCTGGCCGACTTCCGTATTGAGGACGCGCAGTGCCAGGCCTCGTTCAAGGGCCCGGGCTATTCCGCCGATGCGTTCATTGACCGTACCAACGGCAGCTATGAACTGACAGAGACGCGGCAGGGTTTGGTGGCGGTGCTGAACGACCTTCACAAGGGCCGCGACACCGGCACGGCGTGGGCGTGGATTATCGATGCCTCCGCCTGGCTGATGACGCTGGTCTCGCTCACCGGGCTGGTACTGATCTTCTTCCTGCAGAAACGCCGTGCGTCGGGGTTGCTGGCGGTCGCGATTGGCGGCGTGCTCTGCTGGGTCGTTTACGTGATCTGGGTACCGTAACTACAGCGCGGCCAGGTCGATGGCGGAATTGCCGGAGAGCGTGCGGCGCAGGTAGTCAATCTGGCCCAGGTGGTAGCTCAGGTGGCCAAAGATCGAGAGCAAAAACTGATAAGTGGAATGGCCCGGCGCGAGAATGTGACCGGGCTTTTCCGTCTGCAGGGTCTCATCGCTGAGGCCGGCAACAAGGGTTGGGACCAGGTCCACCAAGGGGCGGATCCGGGTGAGAATTTCGCCATGGGCGATGCCGGTGGAAGAGAACTCCAGGTCGCGCTGACGGCTGTAGGGAATGCCGCCGAGGATGAAGCCGACGAAGTGGCGCAGGTTGCCTTCCAGGTGCAGCGTCAGGTTGCCCGCTGAGTTGGTGACGCCCGGGCACGTCTTCCAAAGCAGATCTTCCGGATAGGCTTCGATTTCCTGAACGAGCCGGGTCAGGTCACGGCGAAACAGTGCGGCGAGATCGGTTTGCTGGGACATGGCTTCATTATCTCCGGTTAAAGGCCAAATACGTAGAGAACACGGTCGGCACTGATGGCAATATACTGTCGGCCTTCGAGCGCAAATGAGATCGGGTTCGCACTGATGCCGCTGCCGGTCTGGAAGTCCCAGAGGAGCTTGCCGGACTTCGCGTTGAGAGCGTAGAAATTCCCTTCGTCCGAGCCGGAGAACACCAGATCTCCCGCTGTCGACAGGACTCCTGCCCACGCGGGCGAGTGGAGCTTGAACTCCCACTGCATTTTTCCTGTGGTGACGTCCAGCGCACGGATGGCACCCCAGGTATCATCGGCGGGCAGTGGGTGTTCGCCGCCTCCGGCGAGAAGCATGCCGGGTTTGTATTCCGCTTTCAACTTGAAGTACTCCGCGCCGATTTCGCGGGCCGCCACGTAGAAAAGGCCGGTCTGCGGACTGTACGAGGGGCTGAACCAAACGGTGGCGCCATTCAGATTGGGCCAGACCACGACGCCCTTTTCGGTAGGATCCATGTCCGGGATGCGGATGGGACGGCCTTTGTCGTTCAGACCCTTCGCCCACGTCTGTTTCACGTATGGTTTGCCGCTGAGGAACTCGCCTGTGATCCGGTCGAGCACGTAGTAAAACCCGTTGCGATTCGCGTTGACCACCAGCTTTCGGGACTTCCCGTTGACCTGGGCGTCGAGGAGTACGGGGACGTGCGCGGAATCCCAGTCGTGCGTGTCGTGCGGCGTGAACTGGAAGTGCCAGCGCAGTTCACCGGTTTCGCCATCCAGCGCGACCAGGGAACAGGTGTAGAGGTTGTCGCCGGCGCGGTTGTCGCCGTTAAACAGCGGGCCAGGATTGCCGACACCCCAATACACGAGCTTCAGTGCGGGGTCGTAAGCGCCAGTCACCCAGGTGGAACCGCCGCCGGTTTTCCACGCGTCGCCAGACCAGGTTTCATTGCCCTTTTCGCCGGGGCCTGGGACGGTGTGGAAGCGCCAGGCGCGCTTCCCGGTCTTTGCATCGTAGGCATCCACAAAGCCTCGGATCCCGGCCTCGCCGCCGCTGGTGCCCAGAAGGATCTTGCCGGGGATGGCGAGGGGCGCGACGGTCAGGCTGTAGCCAAGCTTGTAGTCGTCCACTTTGGTGGCCCAGCGCTCGGAACCTGTCTTCAGATCGAGCGCTACGAGGTAACAGTCGAGTGTGGTGATGTAGATCGCATCGCCCAGGACGGCCGGACCACGGTTGGTGTGGCCGAAGCCGACGGAGCGGTAGTCGGCGGGAAGAGGACGCTTCCACTGCCAGAGCCTGCGCCCGGTTGTGGCATCCAGCGCGGTTGCGGAATTCGGTCCCGAAAGGTACATGACGCCGTCCACTACAATCGGCGAAACCTGGTTGCCTGGGTCGGGCATCTGGAACGCCCACTTCACTTTGAGATTCGCCGCGTTGGTTGTGTTGATTTGCGTGAGCGGGGAGTAGCGTTGACCGGTCCAGTCGCGCGAGTAACTCATCCAGTTGCCCGGTTCTTTATTGGCGTCCCGGAGTCGATCCGCGGGGACCTGAGCGAGCGCGGTGCAGCAGAGGAGGCAGGTGAGGAATCTCATGAGTTTACTTTCGGGACGCGAGGTAGGCGATCAGGTCCTGCAGCGCTTC
>CANIHR010000430.1 GCA_947467185.1 Bryobacterales bacterium | reverse complement strand
TAAGGGGGGAGGGTGGTGGCGGATATCCAGCGTGAATATCTATCGACGGGAGCGCAGCAGTGCCGCTCGCCGCGCGTCTGCATCGGCCTGTGCCGACTGGTGGACCGCACGGTAGGCCTGTGAGCGGCTGTCCAGTGTATCGGCTTCCACCTTTAGCGCCAGTGCCTGAGTCAGTTCGCGGATTGAATCGGAATAGTGTCCCTGACGGAAATAGACTCTGCCGCGGCCGGCAAAAGCCGTGGCGTCGGTGGGGTCGAGCTGTAACGCGCGGTCAAAATCGGCCAGCGCGCTCTCGTGGCTTCGCAATGCCAGATGCGTTTTCCCACGTAAATCGAGGGACCGGGGATCAAATGGTTCCTGGTCTACGGCCCAGCTGAAGTCCTGCAGCGCGAGTTCATAGCGTGCTGCGTTGTAGTACGCCACGCCACGATTGAAATATGCGGCGGCATAGTCGGGTCGCAATTCGATTGCCCGCGAGTACAGTCCTACCGCGATGGAGGGCTGTCGGAGGCGAGCGCGAACCGCACCAAGGGCGTTGTAGCAGAACGGATTTTCGGGGTCAATCCGAATAGCTGAATCAAAAGTGCGCGCGGCGTCTTCCAGTCGGCCTGAGACAAACTCCACTTTGCCTCGTTCCACCAGGGTGCTGGCCTGGGCTGAGGGAATAAAAGAGGGGTCCTCGCCAGCGAAGTAGAAATCGCCGACAACATCGACGAACGACCATGGCCGTTGTTTTCCCTTTGAAATGTCAAAAACCTGCTGCTTGACGCGATGAAGAAGAGCTTCGAGGGATTGCCCTGGGCGTCCCATCTCTTCGAGCAGGTGCCTTGTGAAAAGGCCATTTCGCTCAGCGGGATTGTCGCTTGCGGTCTGGCCGGGGCCAGTGGCGAGGGCGACGCAGGTTCCCAGCTCAGCCTCCATGAGGGCGAGGCCTCGGGCCGCTCCGGAGCCAAACGGGTTGTTTCGGCAGGCATCCAGAATTAGAATATTGAGCTGCGATCCGGACTTCTCCATTAACCCGCGTACCTCCGACGTTGGCAGGCAGACGGTCGCTACATTCGAGCCCCCCGCGTCGGGGTTGAATTCTACTGGAACTATGTAGTTCTCGCCGCCGATCTGCAGGCCATGGCCGGAGTAGTAGAACAATGAGGTATCTCCGGGGTGCAGGCCCCTGGTGAAGTCGCGTACTGCCCCCCTGCCCGCATTCAGGCTGGCGTCCTGCAGCATGGTGACTTCAAATCCCAACTGCTGCAATTTGGAGGTCAAATCTTCTGCGTCATGAATCGCATTGCGGAGAGGTGTGGCGTTGCTGTAATTGTTGTTGCCGATAACCAGAGCCATCCGGCGTCGAGTGGATGGCCCACTGCTAAATTCGGGCACAGTCGGCTTCGCATCATTAGTCGGAACAGAAATAATGCCCCGACGACTGGGCGATTGCGCCCAAAGGTGCGGGGCGATAGCGCCTCCGAGGGCGAGACAGTATCTTCGACGGCTAATGCGATGCTCGTGCATGCTGGCTCTTTTTGAGATCTTCAGTGTGAGTGCCTGAGGGTGATCTCGATCATCACCGGTTCGTTGGGGCGCTTTTGGACGCAGTATGCGTTGGTGTCCGTGAGGGCAAAGCCCTTCGCCCCTTCAACAGGAACGGCCACAGTGGCGTTCCGTGACCAGCTCAGCAGTTTGTCATCGAGTTCGCCGAGATGGGCTTCGTGCGCTAAGCCACTGTGGTCGAACAGATGTTCCAGCCCCAGGGGGTGGTCGGACAAAATGACGTAGAGCGTTTCGGTTCCGGTTTGGTCGTCGAATGCCAGCGCCTTTCCAGTATCCGGGAATAGTCGCTTTGCTCCGGGCACTAGGGCTTGTGCGCCGAGAACGAGTCGTGGCCGTTCGGATGCTGCCGGGCGCTTCGTTCGATCGGCTTCACGAATCAGTATGATTCCCTTTTCATCCCCGGATATGGTTCGGTTGACGACGTAGACCCAGGAGCGTGTTCTCACATCCATCTGCAGCCAGAACCGTTCCCCCGAATGAAAGTTGTGGCTGACGGGCACTTCGTTGCGAAATCCATCCGCGCCCTCCCAAACGATATCGAAGCGCATGCCGAGGATGGTCGGGTGATCAGTACTCAGATAGAGGCCACGGACGCCGTCAAAGTCGTCAGCGGCGAGGGATATGGATAGCGTGACCAGGCCGAAGGCAAGAAGTCTAAAGATCGTCTTCGTGAAAATCACAGCATCTCCCTGTCAGGTGATGAGGCATAGCGGCGAATTCTTTCATCATGGCAGAAATATTCTCAGAAAAAAGAAGTTTATGGGCCCGCGGAATACTCTGCGATACCTACCGAGATATCGGTGGAAAGCAGGCCCACAGGGTCGGCCAGTTGTTCTGTTCGCAGGACGTGCTTCGCAGCGATCAGGATCAGCTGCTGTGAACCACCGGGAGGACGTGCAATTCCGTCAAGCTGGCGGCTTGCGCCCGACCCTAATGCCGCGTTTGGGATGCGCAAAACCTCGTATTTGCCATCCGAGCTTCGGCTCAGCAACACGAAGATACAATCTTCGCTGCAGCGAAGGGTTAGGCGCATGGGGTCTCCGTATTTGTAGGTACGTCTGGTGCCCTGCCTGTCGAGTTCGACGCTGGCCGCAAAAGGCCGCAGGCGTCCGGCATGGTGCAGGATGTTGTCGAGGACGGAGGCCGTTGTTGGCCCCCCAAAGTCCTCCGGCAGTGGCACGCTGGTGGTCAGCCCTGTGTTCGGAACTGCCGGCAGGAGGGCCGCGTCCAGCACGCCTCTTCCGTACCCAGGCTGCCCGATCGCGTCCGGCGGAGTATGCACGTACTGAAGGATTGCTTCGCGCAGCGCTGGCCCCGCCAACCGGGGTCTTGTCTGTAAGAGGAGAGCCGCAAGGCCAGCCGCGGCCGGTGCGGCAGCTGAGGTCCCGTGGAAGCCATCCCTGTATACGATTGAGTCGGTGTAATCGTAGGCTGTGAGGTCGGGTTTCTCCAGACCACCGTCTGTTGGACCCAGCGAACTATACCTTTCAACCAGTCCCGTCTTGATGTGCACCGCACCCACGACGAGCGCGCTTGCCCCCGTAGCGGGTATGGATACGCTCCCGGCGGGGATGGATGGCATGACGCGGCCTCCCTCGACGAATACGTGAAGTTTCATGCTGCGGGTGACCTGTCGGGCCCGGAGCCGCAGGGCGTAGGTGTCCCGAGGGTTGACTCTCTTCCGGAACTGGATAACCGGGCTAAGCCGCCCAGGGGAGAAGATGCTTTCCGAGATAAGCTGGGGGCCACTAGTCATCCGGTAGAGGGCCGCGTCTATTGCCTGCGTGCCGGAAGGATGGAGCGGGTCTGGTCCCCAGTCGTCCCAAACGATGTTAATGGCAATATCGGTGCCATCGGGCTCAATGAAGAGCTTGTCGTCAGATGCACTGCCGATGTTGACCCAGCCCTGACGGTCGTGTCGACTGGCGTCGCCGCTCCAGTGAGAAGCCGCTTTGTTCCCTGCTGAGCTCACCCACAGGACTCCTCGCTGTGTCGAAATCCTGTTGATGTAAACATCCAGCCACGCACGCCCATCGAGCGGGCCAATGCTGGTTCCGCCGGAGAACGTAATGATCCGGACGCCCTGGCTCAGCAGCCATTCGGCTGCGAGGAAAACAGAATCGCTGCGGCCGTCGATGGCTGCAAGCAACAGTTCAGAATCGGGAGCAATGTCATGGACGATTTCGGCGCAGGCAGTGCCGTGGACCTCGCCCCATCCATCGCCTTCGATTCTGCCCGATTGGTTAAAGGTACGCGAAGCGAAGTACTTCGGCAGGCGGCCCTTCGAGACCATTTCAGCGTAGCGCTGAAAGCCGAAGTCAATAATCCCGATACGGACACCGCGTCCCCGTATCTCCGCCTTATGGAGGGGGCTGACACCTATGGACTGGACCACATCCAGCCCCCGATCGCCGCTTCTTTCGTTTCCACGCCCGTTCGTGGCTGCCAGTACCGACGTGAACATTGCCTGTCCGGAAATCGAATGAACGGTTGGCAAGTCGGCGATTGAATTCAGGGCGGCAGCCGGCAAATCGGCAAAAAGCGACGTCTCATAGGTGGCGCGGACCGATCCTCCTTTG
>CANIHR010000429.1 GCA_947467185.1 Bryobacterales bacterium | reverse complement strand
TCGCCGCGCATGTGTTGCTTCTGGCCGGGTTCATGCTGCTGCTTCGCTGGTTTGGACCCACCAACTACGGAGTCTTTGTCGCCGCAGTCAGTGGTCTGATCGTTTTGCTGTTCGCCCTTACCGGCATTGCTCCACAGGAAGTGATTGCCCCCCGAGCTGTCAACACAGCCCTGGGTGGGGCCCTCGCAATTGTGGCCTACTGGATCTGGCCAAGCTGGGAGCGTACCCAGCTCAACCCGGTACTGGCCGACCTGATGGATGCATATCTCGCCTACTTCCGCCAATTGATGCGAGCACAATACGACGCCGGCTTCAAAGAACCGGTCGATACCGTCCGCAATGCAGGGCGCCTGGCGCGCTCGAATCTCGAGGCCTCCTTCAGCCGCCTCGAAGCCGAACCGGGCTCCACCAGCAGCCGAGTCACGCTTCTGAGCGAGATCCTTGTCAGCTCCCATGCGTTCGCTCGCGCCTCCATGGCGATTGAATCCGATCCCGGCGGAGCCCGGTCGCTGCAGTTCCGCGAGGCTGTTCAGGCGTTTTCGGAAACGGCCGAACGGCTCCTGGCCAACATGGCCGAGGCACTGCGGAGTAATAATCGTCTGTCTCAAAAGGGGGTTGATCTGCGGGCCGCCTGGACCGAACTGGAGCGTGTTGCTATCCAGGACCGCCATCGCCACTCGCTCCTGGTCGTGGAGACTGACCGTGTTGCAACCGCGCTCAACACCCTTCGCGAGCAGGTCACAAAATGGTGTGCCATGCACGCTTCAGACAGAAGCGCGCATCAACCGAGCCAGGTTCCCCTTGACGCGTAACGCGTCCGCCCGACCCGCGTAGTACCGGGTATTCATCTGGTCGCGGCCCAGATCTTCCAGGGAGTGAAACCCCATGGTAAGCAACCGCGCCTGTAGTGGTTCGGGTTCAAAAAACAGCTGAAATGGTTCCCCTGCATTGGCCACGTGGAGGGAAAGCGCATCAAGCGCCATTGACTCCATCGGATTCAGGGACGTTCGCGGTATTTGGTAATCGAACGCGATCCCGGAACCCACCGGACATGCAGCGACAAACCGCAGCGTCTCTTCAAAGGCTCGATCTGTCAGATATGGCGTCACGCCGAGCCAGGCGAAGAACGCGGGTTCATTCGGATGAAAATCCGTACCAGCCAGTTCCTCCGCCAGCGTTTCGCGTTCGAAGTGGGCAGGTACAAAGCGGACACTTTCGGGAACCGGGATCCCCTCCTCTGCCAAACGCTGCGTCTTCCATGCCTGCGTCGCCGGGTGGTCCACCTCAAAGACCTTCAGTCCTTCGTGCGGATTTCGGTAGGCGAACGTGTCCAGGCCAGCGCCCAGAATCACATACTGGTGGATTCCCTGCCCCACCGCCTTCGCCAGTTCATCTTCCGCCCAGCGGCTCCGTAGTGCCATATACGCCCGGAATGATTTCGTCAGGCGCTGCTTTCTGTTCACGCGCCCGGGCTGGATCTTGGCCCGACTTTCCGGCTCAATAATCCGCAGGGAAAGCGGGTCTTCAAAGATGCGCGGAGTATCCAGAACCTGATGTTCCGCACGCCGGACCGCCACGCGATGCGCCGTCCGGCTGGCAACCGAATCCAGCATCTACTTCGCGGCTGGAGGGGCTGCGGCGTCCCGTTTTTCCAGCGTCTGCGTCTCCTGCCGCTTCACCCCGGCTTCATCCGTGGTGTCTGCGACTCCGCCCCACTGACCGGTCAGATCCCGAGCGGTGGTAAAACCGCAAACGAGGCAGGCACCGGCCAGAACTTTGGCCGCGAGGTTCCAATTCATGTCTCCACCACTATATCGGGTCCGGACGGGATAACCTGTAGGTTTCCCATGAGCACATCGCACAGTTTCCGTCTGGATGGCAGTCTGGCCCTGATTACCGGAGGTAGCAAGGGGCTGGGCCTTGGCATCGCCAAGGCAATGAAGGAGGCTGGGGCGAACGTGATCCTGTCCGCCCGCGACTCCGCCGAACTAACCCGTACCGCCGCTGACCTGGACGTCCCCACCGCGCCAATTGATCTCCTCGATACCGCCGCCATCCCCGCCTGGTACGATGCACTGGTCGATGCGCATGGACGCCCCGACATCCTGGTAAATTCCGCCGGAATCACCCGCCGCGCTCCCGCCCACGAACTCGCCATCGAGGACTGGAACGACGTCATTGCCCTCAACCAGACCGCCGTCTTTGCGGTCTCGCAGATGTTCGCACGCCACCTCATAGCAGCCAAAGCTCCCGGCCACATCATCAACATCGCTTCGCTGATGACCTTCGCGGCCCGCCGCACAACCGCAGCCTACACGGCATCTAAAGGCGCCATCGGCCAGTTGACCAAGGTTCTGGCCGTCGATTGGGCCGATAAGGGCATTCTGGTCAATGCGATCGCACCCGGCTTTATCGATACCGACATGAACACAGCGCTCAAAAATAACCCTGAATTCGACGCCTGGATCAAGGTCCGTACGCCCCTCGCTCGCTGGGGGGACGCCGAAGATATCGCCGCTCCCGCAGTCTTTCTGGCCTCCCCGGCAGCATCTTTTATCACAGGTCAGGTGATCTACGTGGACGGCGGGTTCACAGCCACGTTCTGACGAACCAAAATTGTTTGTCCCCGGAGACACCGAAAAGTCGCTCTTCACTGTAAGGCGTTACTCAACGCCTCAGGAGAATAGCGATGTCAGTTCCATTTCTTGGGAAAGAATTTGACTTTACGCAGCCGGACGGATCGGCGCTCACAGTCCGTGGCTGGGGTAACCAGAACCATGCCGTCTTTGAAGCCCTGAATGGGTACACGCTGGTTAAGGATCTGTCGACCGGATTCTATACCTACGCCAACATCAGCGATGATGGCGATGACCTCATTTCCACCGGGGCGCGCCCGCGGTTCGTCAAAGCGAACACGCTTGGCATTCAGCCGGGACTCCGCATCTCGGCGGCGGCTGCCAAAGCAAGAGCCCGGGAGGGGGGCGAACTCACCCCGGGAACATCGCGCTGGGAACAGCGGCGCAAGCAGGCGCGGGCTGCCCTCGCGGCCGGACCCGCTATGACGGGTCTTGCCCCGGCGCCACCCAGTCGGCCGACTGTTGGGAATTTCGTGGGACTGTGCCTGCTCATTCAGTTCCCCGATGTCCCGGGAACGATCCCGCAGGACGAGGTGGATAGATTCTGCAACCAGCGCGGCTACGCGGGTTTTGGGAACAATGGCTCCGTCCAGGACTACTTCCACGACGTTTCCGGCGGCCGCCTGGCCTACCAGAATATTGTTACCCCTTATTACACCGCCAAACACCCGCGGAAGTACTACACCGACGAGAAGATCCCGCAGCCCGAACGCGCCCGGGAGTTGATTAAGGAAGCACTCTCATGGTTCCTTGCTCAGGGCATGGATTTCAGTTCGCTCACCGTCGACACCCAGAACTATGTCTACGCCACCAATGTCTTTTACGCCGGAACGCGCATCAACAACTGGTCGAAAGGGTTGTGGCCCCACTCCTACCACCTGTTGACCCCATTCCAGTTGGCCCCCGGCCACAACGCCTTCGACTACCAGATCACCGATATGACCGCGGAACTCTCGCTTGGCACCTTCTGCCACGAAAACGGCCACATGATCTGCGACTTTCCCGACCTGTACGACTATGGCTACGAGTCGGCGGGAATCGGTGGCTACTGCCTGATGTGCGCGGGTGCCAATATCAGCGAGAAAGACCCGACCGACATCAACGCCTATTTGAAATATCGCGCCGGATGGGCCCAACAGGTGACCACTGTCACACCCAACGTGCCGCTGACGGCGACGGCGGCCAGTAACTCATTTTTCCTGCACAGGAAGAGCGCAACCGAGTATTTCATGTTGGAGAACAGGTACAAGGCGGGCCGCGATGCGGCATTGCCGTCCTCAGGCCTGGCCGTGTGGCATGTGGATGAACTCGGCAACAACCAGAATGAGCAGATGACCGCAGGTCTCCACTACGAGTGCGCTCTCGTCCAGGCTGACGGGCGGTTCGATCTGGAACACGATCCGCGCAATATCGGCGATCCGACTGACCTCTTTAGCGCCGCGGTCAACAACCACCTGGGCAAGAACACCAACCCGAGCAGTAAGTGGTGGAGCGGGACTCCT
>CANIHR010000428.1 GCA_947467185.1 Bryobacterales bacterium | reverse complement strand
TTCCACCGCGCACCGCCGCAACAACAAACCGCCGGTTGGGAAAGGTGGCCCGTCCCACACCATCGCCCGCGTCAATGTGGAGACCGGCAAAGTCGAATATCTGGAAGTGCCGGTCACAGTGGAACGCCGCCCTGGCGAACCGGACAAGAAGATCTGGGGCGTCGCGGTCCGCACCAAAACGGAAGACTCGCGCGGCAACGATGTTGCTGCCGAAGATCGTTCCCGCACCGATGGCTGGGAGATCCCGGCTTTCTGGGGCAGCCCTGTCGTGCTGGGCGGCAAGATCTACTTCACCACCATGCTCGGCATCACTTATGTGGTCGATGCCAATGCCAAAGTGCTCGACGAAAAGGCGCTTCTCGCAATCAATGACCTCGGCCCTTCCGGCGAAACCTGGAGCCTCAATACGCCCAGCTACAGTGACGGCAAACTCTACCACCGGAGCCTGAAAGAATTGGTGGCCATCGGGGCCAAATGATCTATCGCGGACGTTTCGCGCCCTCGCCCACCGGGCCGCTCCACTTCGGTTCGTTAGTCGCTGCTGTCGCCAGTTATCTCGATGCCCGGGCTGCCGGCGGTGAGTGGCTGGTTCGCATGGAAGACGTCGATCTGCCGCGCTGCATCTCCGGCGCGGATCTCGACATCCTGCAGACCCTGGACGCTTACGGTTTCCAGTGGGACGGCTCGGTGATGTACCAGACGCAGCGCACCGCCGCGTATCAGGGTGCACTGGATGCTCTGTCCGCGAAAGACCTCGCGTACCCGTGTTCCTGTTCCCGTCGCGAAGTGGGTGAAGGCCCCTATCGCGGAACCTGCCGCAACGGAATTCGCGACCCCGGCAAACCCGTCGCCTGGCGCGTTCGCTCGGACGAGATCGACGACTTCGTTATCAAACGTTCCGACGGTCTCTTCGCCTACCAGCTTGCCGTTGTGGTCGATGACGCTGCCCAGGGCATCACCCATGTGGTGCGCGGTGCCGACTTACTCGATTCCACACCCCGTCAAAACTGGCTGCAGCAGGCCCTCGGCTATCCGATCCCGCAATATCTCCACGTTCCGGTCGCCACGAACGCCGCCGGTGAGAAACTCAGCAAACAAACCCTCGCGCCCGCGCTGAGCCGCAAAGACATCGCGCTCGAAATCCGCCGCGCCCTTCTCTTTCTCGGCCAGCCGGAAAACGATTCCCTTGCCGCTGCAATCCCCGCCTGGAACTCAGCGGTTATACCAGCGCCAGGCCGTTTCCACGATTCGGTCCAGAGCGGAATCCCGGGGCGACCAGCCGAGTTCACCCTGTAACTTTGAGGAGTCCGCCACCAGCAACGCCGGGTCGCCTTCACGCCGCGGACCCCACACATGCGGCACCGGTTGCCCCACCACGCGGGCGATCGCATCCACCACTTCCTTCACCGAATACCCCGCACCCGTGCCCACATTGAACTTCCGCGATTCGCCACCCTTCAGCAGCCAGTCCACTGCCCCGATATGCGCCCGTGCCAGATCCGACACATGGATGTAATCCCGGATGCACGATCCATCGGGAGTCGGATAGTCGTTCCCAAACAACGTCGCCGGAACTCCCGTGCGAATCGCCTGAAACAGCAACGGAATCAGGTGGGTCTCCGGCTCATGATCTTCCCCGGTTCGCGCCGCCGGGTCCGCACCCGACGCGTTGAAGTAGCGCAAACAAACGCTGCGGAAATTCTGCGTCTGCCCAAACCAGTCCAGTACCTTCTCGATCATCACCTTCGTCTCGCCATAGACGTTGATCGGCGCGTACGGCAGCGTCTCCGGAATCGGCACCACCGACGGCATCCCGTACACCGCGGCCGTTGAAGAGAACACGATGTTCCGAACATCCGCTTCCTGCATCGCCGCCAGCAGCGAAATCGACCCCGCCACATTGTTCCGGAAATACAGCGCCGGGTTCTTCATCGACTCGCCCACTGCAATGTACGCCGCAAAGTGAATCACTGCGGCCACCGGCGCTTCCTGCATCACGCGAATCAGGCTCGGCGTGTCCAGAAGGTCCACCTCCCGCAGCCTCGCGGGCTCCACCGCGCGCCGATGCCCCCGGGAGAGGTTATCCACCACTACAACGTCATAGCCCGCGTCCAGCAGTTCCAGTGTGGCGTGCGAGCCAATGTACCCCGCGCCTCCGGTAACCAAAATCCGTTTCATTGAAAGATCCTCCGGTAGATCACGATGCCTTTGGTGCGTCCAGTTTCACGATAGTCCATCAGCCAGCGCCGGAGTTCCGGGTAGCGCTCCATCGAGAGCTCCGCATTGAACAGCGACAAGCCATCCATCACGATGTCCGGCTTCGCCCGCGCCAGTTCTTCACGTGCTTCCCTCGTACCTTCCGTCAGCACCACGGTCGATTGCGTCAGGTGCCGGTCCGCCGGGACTCCGGTCAACGCCTGACTGTCGATGTACTTCGTCGCTGCCGGCAGATTGGTGTAGACGAACAGTTCCGGCCGATAACCCCACACATACAGCGTGCTTCCCGGCTTCGCGCCTTGCAGTGCCATCCGCGCGGCCTCCCGGGAGTCCCGGTCCATCGCCAGATCGGGGCTCGTAGCTACCGAGAAATACTTCGTCCCAAACCGTGCCGCCGGAATCAGCAGTGCCGCCATCGCCAGCCCCAGGCACCATTTCCGGCAATCGGCCAGACCCCGTGCAGCCGGCAGTAGAAGCGCGGGCAGCAGCAGGAAGAAATACCGCGGGAAGAACCGCCAGCCCAGCACCACTCCCGCTAAAGCCAGCACCGTCCAGGCCGCAATCCGCCAGTCGCGTTTACGCCAGTAATACAGGCCCGCGCCGAGCACCAGGGTTGTGTGAAATCCCAGCCAGTTGCCCGTCCGCAGCAGACCATTCCGCACTGGATCGGAAACCACCGGACTCGCCGCGTACAGCGACGGCCAGTGCCAAGCCTGTTCATACCAGGCCGGGATCGACCCCAGGGCCGCCAGCGCGACCGCGCAGGGAATAACGAACCCAACTGCCAGCAACGGCAGTCCTGGCCAAACAAACAGGGCGCAGGCCGCCAGCACAAACAGCCCCTTGGCATTCATCAGAAAACCGACGCCAGCCGCTACGCCCGCCAGCAAAGGCTGCTTCCGCACCGCGAAGAGGATCGCCGCCAGATGCGGCACCAGCAGCAGTAAATCCGCGCCCAGGGGCAGCACTGCGGCATGGGTATCGAACGTTAGATAGAACGCCAGCAGCCCTGCGGCCAGATATGCTTCCCGCCGCGCCCAGAGCTCCTGTGCCACCGCGAAAGCCAGCCCGCAGGCCACCAGGTCATAGACCGCGCCAGCGATTCGCAACGTCGGCCCCGACGCCGCGCCCCACAGCAGATAGATCCACGCGCTCAGCGGTGGTTTATCGAACCAGACGTCCCGATACAGCGCCGCCCCTCGTTTCAGTTGCAGCGCGGCAGCCAGCGGAAACACCTCCGGCTCCCACAGTGCGCCGGAATGGAGAAGGTGCGCGGCAAGCAGTGCCGCGAACAGGCCAAGGAAGTAGAGGTAAACGCGCAGAAGTCCCTAGTATATTGGACATCAGGGCAGGCGAATGAAAGCCGAAACCCCAAAACACTCCTGCGAATGGACCTCCGCGAACAACTCGAAGAACTCCGCGCCGCGATCGACCGGGCTTCCGCCCGCGCCGACGCCCGTGTTCGCACCAAACCCCAGACCATCGGCGACCCCGAATCCGGCTACTTCGAACGCATCGTCGGCCCGAAGCCCGAACCTATGCGCCCTGGTCGCGTCGAGGACCTGATCGCCGGCGAAATTGTCGAAACCGCGCACGGCAAGCACTTCGAAACCACCAAACTCTACGCCCGCCACCAGCGCCACGGCAGCTATGAAATCTCCGACCTCGAAGACCTCCCGCATGATCTTCTCGACGCCCTCTCCGATGGCGCCATCGGCAAAGTTCATCCCCGCAAGTGGGCCTTTCTCGACACTGAAACCACTGGCCTTGCGGGCGGCTCGGGCACCTGCGCTTTCTTAATCGGCCTCGGCAGTATTGAAGACGAAGGCTTCCTCGTCCGCCAGTTCTTCATGCGCGACCATGCTGAAGAAGCCTCCGCGCTCGAATCCCTCTCAAAGTACCTGGCCCGCTTCGAAGTCCTGGTCACCTACAACGGCAAGAGC
>CANIHR010000427.1 GCA_947467185.1 Bryobacterales bacterium | reverse complement strand
CTGATCCCCAACCTGGTGGAAACCGTGAAAGGTTACGCCAAAGAAGAAACGCAGGTCTTCGAATCCCTCGCTCAGGCTCGTGCCGCCATGGCTGGCGCGAAGTCCCCGGCCGAGAAAATCGAAGCCAACAGCCAGATTTCCGGCGCGTTGGGCCGCCTGATGGTCGTTGTCGAAAACTACCCCAACCTGAAGGCCAACGAAAACTTCCGTCAATTGCAGTTCTCGCTGGAAGGCACAGAAAATCGCATCCTGCAGGCCCGCCGACGCTACAACGAAGCGGTTCAGAACTACAACACGCAGCTGGCAATGTTCCCGGCGAGCCTGGTCGGCTCGCTTTCGGGCTTCCAGCGTGAAGACGCCTATTTCAAGACCGATCCCGGCGCGCGCAACGCGCCTAAAGTACAGTTTTAGAGGCTACCTACAAAAACTCCATGAGCACACCCGAGAACACGATTCCCACGTTTGCGAACTACATCAACGGCGAATGGGTCGCCGGTACGAAGACGTTTGAAAACCGCAATCCCGCGAACACCGACGAGATTGTCGGCTATTTCGTCAAAGGTTCCGCCGCCGACGTGGAAGCTGCCGCAAAGGCCGCCGAAGCCGCTCTGCCCGGCTGGGCCGGAATGCCTGCGCCCGCCCGCGGCAACATCCTTTTCAAGACCGCCGAGATCCTCGAAAAGAAATTCGACATGATCAGCGCGGAAATGACCCGCGAAGAAGGCAAGACTCTGCCTGAAGCGAAGGGTGAAGTCCGCCGCGCCATCAACATCTTCCGCTACTTCGGAGGCGAAGGCTCCCGCCTCGATGGCGTTATGGTGCCCTCGGAACGCGAACGCGTCCATGTTTTCGCCATCCGGAAGCCCATCGGTGTCGTCGGTCTCGTCACGCCGTGGAACTTCCCCATCGCCATCCCGGCATGGAAGATGGCCCCCGCGCTCATCTGCGGCAACACCATCATCGTGAAGCCCGCCTCCGTCTCGCCCCTCTGCGCCTGGCGCATTGTGGAAGCCCTGCATGAAGCCGGCATCCCGAAGGGTGTTGTGAACTTCGTTGCCGGTTCCGGCGGCGAAATCGGTGACGCGCTCGTCAACGCTCCCCAGGTTAAGGCCATCTCCTTCACCGGTTCCAATGACGTGGGCAACCACCTCCACGAGCAGGCCAGCAAGCGCCGCATGCGCATCCAGCTCGAAATGGGCGGCAAGAACCCCACCATCGTTCTGGCCGACGCCGACCTGAAGTCCGCCGTGGAAAACGTCGCCAACGCAGCGTTCTTCTCCACCGGCCAGAAGTGCACGGCCACCAGCCGCGCCATCGTGGAAGACGGCATCTATGACCAGTTCATGGCCGCCCTTATTGAGCGCACCAAAAAGCTCACCGTTGGTGACGGCATGAAAGCCGGCATCGACATCGGACCCTGCGTGGATCAGGGCCAGCTCAACACCGTGTTGAAGTACATCGCCATCGGCACCGAAGAATCCGGCGCACCTCTCTGCGGCGGCAACCGTCTCACCGGCGGCGATTACGACAAGGGCTACTTCGTCGAACCCACCATCTTTGGCGACGTTCAGCCCAACCACCGCATCGCTCAGGAAGAAATCTTCGGACCGGTCCTCGCCGTCATCCGCGCAAAGGATTTCGACGACGCTATGCGGATTGCCAACGACATTCCCTTCGGTCTGTCCTCCTCCATCCAGACGTCAAACCTGTCGCGCGCGATGGACTACATCTATAAAGCGGAAGCGGGGCTGCTCACCATCAACCTGCCCTCCGCCGGTGTGGAATACCAGCTGCCTTTTGGCGGCACCAAGGATTCGAGCTTCGGACCCAAGGAACAGGGCCCGGCTGCGCTCGATTTCTACAGCGATTTCAAGACCATCTACATGAAGTACTAGCGCTCACCGCGCCAAAAGCGACCTAATCACATGCGACTTGGACAGATCCGGCAGGACGGCGCCGTTATCGCCGCCATTTTCGACGCCTCAGGCGTTCGTCCCATTCCCGCGCACACCATGTGCGACCTCATTGCGCGTTCCGACGCCGAAGGCATTCCGCTGCCCGAGCTTGCTTCCCGCCTCGCCAGCCGCCACGCTGTGGATGCGGAACCCATCATTCCAATCAATCCCGTGGAAGTCTGGGCTTCTGGCTGTACCTACGAAACCTCGGCAGCTTTCCGCGACGGCGAAACCGTAGCGCTGGATAACACCACCCGCGAAGGCATGTACGCCTACGTCTACCGTGAAGAGCGCCCGGAGATCTTCTTCAAGGGCACCGCTCGCGTCTGCGTCGGCCCGAACAAGCCGATCGGCATTCGCGCCGATTCGAAGTTTACGGCTCCGGAACCCGAACTCGCTGTCGTCCTGGGTAAGAAGGGCAAGATCGTCGGCTACACGCTGGCCAACGACGTCTCGGCCTGGGATATTGAGCGTGAAAACGCTTTGTATCTGCCGCAGTCGAAGGTTTACACGGCCTGCTGCTCGCTCGGTCCGGTAATGGTGACGGTGGATGAGATCACCGATCCGTACAACCTCCAGATGACCTGCGAGATCTTCCGTGGCGAAGAGCTCCGATTCTCCGGCGCGACCTCGACCGCCAAGCTGCACCGCAAGATCGAACAGATCGTCGAATTTCTGATCCGTTCGAACCCCGTCCCCGCAGGCTCCGTGCTCTGCACCGGCACCGGCATCATCGTGACCGAGAAGGAAGCTCTCGCCCCCGGCGACGTAGTGAAGATCTCGGTTCCCGAAATCGGCGAACTCTCCAACCCCTGCGCGATCGTCTAACGACAGTAGCCGTTACGGTTTCTGGATTTTCCGCAAATACCTGGCCAGGTTGTCGATCCTCACAGGACCGGCATCCTGGTCATTTTCTACTTGGGAGAAGAATGGGCCCCAGACCGGCATGTCCTTGCTTCCGTGTGCCTTTGTGGCGCCTTCATCCCCCGCAATGATCTTGTTGACCCTCTCCAGCGGGAACTTGCCGTGGTTCCGGGCTGAGATCTTTGTCAAATCCGGTGGCGGCGTCTTCAGCGCTTTCGCCAGCGGACCATCACCCTTTGCTTCCATGCCGTGGCAGGACGCACAGTAATAGCGGTAAAGCGCAGGGCCATCCTTCGTGAGAGGCTGTTGTTGCTGCTGCGCGCTTGCCGCCGCCGTAAATAACGTCAGAGCTGCGATAGCGAGTTTCATGCCCCGGGTACCTGCACGTCAAGTACCGTGCCGTCGTCCACTACAGTCGGAAGACCCGTCGCGCGGTTTCCCCCAGAATATTCCGCTTCGCCGCCGCACTCAGAAACGGCAACCCCGCAATCGTCCCCGGAGTGTCGAAATCCCAGTGCGGCCAGTCCGAGGCGTACATCAACTGCGTCTCAGCGTGAATCGCCTCCATCGTCGACTCCAGCAGCTTCAGGTTCGTCGCCTCCATCGGTTGTGACGTGTAATACATCTCCTGGATGTACTCGCTCGGCAATCGCTTCAGCAAAGGGGCCTCCGACTGTCGCATCAGATACTCATGGTCCAGCCTCTGCATCATGAACGGGAGCCAAGCCAGGCCGCTCTCAATCCAGATTGTCTTGAGCTTGGGGAACCGCTCCGGAATGCCATTGATCACCCAGTTCGTCAGGTGCACCATGTTACAGGTCACAAACGACATCGCATGGACTGACAGGAACCGGTTCATTTGCTTGCCTACCGAATAATCGGGCCCCGCATGGAACCCGAACGGCAGCCCACGCTCCTCCAGTTCCCGGTAAACCGGCATGTATTCGTTCTTGTAAAGTGGTGCCTGCCGCTGGCTGGTGATCAGAAATCCGACCACGCCTGGCTTCTCGCCGAACTCCCGAATCGTCTTGAGGCAGCCTTCCGGGCTGTTGAACGGCAGCGCCAGCATCGACTTCACCCTGGGTTCCTGCGCCAAAATGCGCTCTGTGAACCACCGGTTGTAGGCCCAGATCAGCTGATTTTCGATGTCCGGGTTCGGGTGCAGGCCAATTTCCAGCATCGGCTGCGGGAACACGATCTGCATCGCGATACCCATCGATTCCATCGCGCGCCGCACCAGCGTCAGGTCCCTATGCTCGTCCCCTGCCGGTTCAACCCGCTCCGCGAGTTGCGCCTGGTGCGGAATTCGTCCGCCCACGTCCTGCATGGTGAGCCCCGGCGGG
>CANIHR010000426.1 GCA_947467185.1 Bryobacterales bacterium | reverse complement strand
TTGGCGGACTTGCTGTTTACCTTTTTGAACGACAGATGCTGGTGCTGGTGGAGCCGACCAAGTCCGGGCGCTGGAATTGGCATGGTGTTCTGGTCTGCACAGGCCATGAACACCATGCTTCCCTTCAGGTCCAATTTCCGGGGCTAAAGCCTCATCGAGTGCTGGGGAAATGGCTCTTCATCGATACTGCCGACGAAGAGTTCGAGCCCACGATGGAAGCTGTAGTGAATCGAATTGCTGCGAATGATCCGCGATTCGGAATCGTGCCAGCTAAACGCTTCCAGGGGATGAATCTGTGAATATCGAAGAAATTCTCGCTGAACGGGTCTATCGCCTCAGTGGATCCGAAGAGGATCTCAGACTAACGATCCGGATCGGGATTCCCCGCCGGACGTCGGATGGTCAGTATGAATGCGCCGCTGAGCTTCAGGAACCCGACCGGACAACCCTGCGCCACATGGGTGGCGAAGACGCCATCCAGGCAATTCAATTGGCAATGGTGGTGTTGGGCGTCGAGATGAAGCACATTAACGAACAGATTGGAGGCGGACTTTGCTGGCACGAAGCCGGTGACGACCTTGGTTTGCCGACCTACCCCGACTTCTCAGTGTTCACGCCAACAGTTCGAGCGAACGACTAATCGTCGTCGTTGCTGGATTCGCCGACTTTGAGGACGGCGAGGAAGGCTTCCTGGGGGATTTCGACGCGGCCGACGCGCTTCATCCTCTTCTTGCCTTCCTTCTGCTTTTCCAGAAGTTTGCGTTTGCGCGAGATGTCGCCGCCGTAGCACTTGGCGATGACGTTCTTGCGCATCGCCGCGATGGTTTCACGGGCGATGATCTTGGTGCCAATCGCTGCCTGGAGCGCGATTTCGAACATCTGCCGGGGGATGAGTTTCCGCATCCGCTCGATGATGAACTTGCCGCGTTCGTAGGCGGAATCGCGGTGGACGATCATGGAGAGCGCGTCCACTTCTTCGCCGGCGATCAGGACGTCGAGACGGACCATGGGCGAGATGCGGTAGCCGGCCAGGTGGTAGTCGAGTGAGGCATAACCTCGGGAGACGGACTTCAGGCGATCGTAGAAATCGAGGACGACTTCGTTGAGCGGGAGTTCGTAGACCAGCATCACGCGGCCGGAGCCGATGTATTCGAACTTCTTCTGGATACCGCGCTTATCTTCCACCAGCGCCAGGATTCCACCGATGTACTCTTCGCGGGTAATGACGGTCGCGTCGATGATCGGTTCTTCGATCTGCTGGATGGAACTGGGATTCGGGAACTTGGTGGGGTTATCGACCTCGTGAACTTCGCCGTTCGTCGTGGTGATCTTGTACCGCACGCCGGGCGCGGTAGTGATCAGGTCGATGTTGAATTCGCGTTCGAGGCGTTCCTGGACGATCTCGAGGTGGAGGAGTCCTAAGAAGCCGCAGCGGAAACCGAAGCCGAGGGCGACGGAGCTTTCCGCGTCATAGGAGAGGGCGCTGTCGTTGAGTTGCAGTTTTTCGAGGGCGTCGCGGAGGAGGCCGTGTTCGTGGGATTCCACCGGGTAGAGGCCGGCGAAGACCATGGGGCGAACTTCTTCGAAGCCCGGGAGGGGTTCGGAAGCCGGGTTCGCGGATTCGATGATGGTGTCGCCGATCTTCGCGTCGGCCACCTTCTTGATGTTGGCGAAGACGTAGCCGACTTCACCCGCCGAGAGTTCGGGGAGCGGAATCGCCTTGGGCGACTGGTAGCCCAGACCTTCCACTTCGTACTGTTGCCCGTTCGAGAAGAACTTGATCTTCTGGTTGAGCTTGATCTTGCCGTCGAGGACGCGGACGAGGATGATGACGCCGCGGTATGGATCGAACCAGGAGTCGAAGATCAGCGCGCGGAGCGGCTTTTCGGCGTCGCCCTTAGGGTGCGGAACCTTTTTGACGACCGCTTCGAGGATCTCGTGGATACCGATGCCCTGTTTGGCGCTGGCGAGGACGGCTTCTGAAGCGTCAATACCGATGACATCTTCGATCTGTTCACGGATGCGCTCGGGGTCGGCGGCCGGCAGGTCGATCTTGTTGATGACCGGGATGATTTCGAGGTTGTGGTGGAGCGCGAGGTAGGTGTTGGCCAGCGTTTGGGCTTCCACGCCCTGCGAGGCGTCGACGACCAGGAGCGCACCTTCACACGCCTGGAGGCTGCGTTCGACTTCGTAGGAGAAGTCGACGTGGCCTGGCGTGTCGATGAGGTTGAGCTGGTACATCTTGCCGTCATCGGCTTTATAGTCGAGACGGACGGCGTGGGCCTTGATGGTGATGCCACGTTCGCGTTCCAGGTCCATCGAGTCGAGGACCTGCGCCATCATTTCACGTTGCTGTAATGCGCCAGTCACTTCGAGCAGACGGTCGGCAAGCGTGCTCTTGCCGTGATCGATGTGGGCGATGATGGAGAAGTTCCGGATGAATTCTGGGGCCATGCGGTAAGATGGGGCTGAACCTCAAGTATCCCATATATATCGATTCAGGGCACTTATTCGTCGTCTTTACCTGAGCCCGCAACTGCCATGAGCATCCAAACACGTACTTTCGAAGGCGAACTCTCTGCCGGCGACCTTCGCCTGGCCATTGTCGTCAGCCGTTTCAACAGTTTCATCACAGATCGCCTGCTCTCGGGTGCCATGGACGCGATTGCGCGTTCGGGCTGTGAGGCGCGGGTGGATATCGTTCGTATTCCCGGCGCGTGGGAATTTCCGGTTACGGTGCGGGCTCTGACCGCGACCAAGAAATACGATGCGGTGATTTGCCTGGGCGCGGTGATCAAGGGCGATACGCCTCATTTCGATTACGTGGCCGGTGAGGCTGCGGGCGGGATTGGTGCGGCTTCGGTGGATTCCGGGATTCCGGTAGCGTTTGGCGTGCTGACGACGAACACGCTGGAACAGGCCATTGATCGTGCGGGTGCGAAGTCCGGTAACAAAGGTTTTGACGCGGCGATGACGGCAATCGAGATGGCCAACCTGCTGCGGAAACTGCGGGCTGAAGCTTAATGGCCCGCCATCGCGCACGCCAACAGGCGCTCCAGATGTTGTTCCAGTGGGATCTGCGGCGGACTCCGCCGGAGGAAATCGTCGGCGGTTACTACGGGTCTTTGCTGATCAGTGATGAGGAAGAACCGACTCCGCCTCGTGACGAGTTTGCGGAGGAATTATTCCGGGGCGTGCTGACGAACCTGGGTGGGATTGACGAAGCGATTACGCGTCATGCCGCGCACTGGAAGATCGGGCGCATGCCGGTCGTGGATCGCAACATTCTCCGGATCGCCGTCCACGAAATGATGACGACGGACACACCTGCGCCCGTAATTATCGATGAAGCACTGGAACTGGCGAAGAGATTTTCGTCGGATGAGTCCGCTCACTTTGTGAACGGCGTGTTGGATGCAGTGCGGCGGGAAATGGTGAAGTCGGGCCTCGAAACGAAGCCCGACTAAGTTCGGGTTAACGGCTAAGATTTAGCCGAGGTTGAGAGCGTGGTGGGTGGCACCGCGGGAGGCGCCGATCTTCTCCTGCAGCATCATGATCGCGTGGATCAACTGCTCCGGGCGGGGCGGGCAACCGGGGACAAAGACGTCTACCGGGATGACCTGATTGACCGGGATCAGCGCGTAGTTGTTGAAGACGCCCGTGGACGTGGCGCAGGCACCCATCGAGATGACCCACTTGGGTTCGGGCATCTGTTGATACAGGTGGCGGACAACGGGAGCCATCTTGTTCGAAACGCGGCCGGCGATGAACATCAGATCGCTCTGGCGGGGGGAGCCACGGAAGACTTCCGCGCCGAAACGGGAAATGTCGAACCGCGAGGCTGACATTGACATCATTTCAATTGCGCAGCAGGCAAGACCAAAGGCCATGGGCCAAATGGAGTTCTTGCGGCCCCAGTTAATCACGCTGTCGACCGTTGTCATGACAATACCGGACTGCAGCAACTGCTGCTCCATGGTTTCGTTGTCGATGCGGGCAAAGAGTTCGGCGCCGGTGCTGGCCATCGGAGGCGTGAAAGTTGCCGGGGTCACAATCTGGTCGGACATGCACACTATTGTGGCATAGTGCCCTTTTTGGGCCGACAATTGGGAGTCCGCGCAGGGGCCTGGATATGCTGAAAGGGCTTATGCGCATTATGACTTTCCGCTACGGCGGCCA
>CANIHR010000425.1 GCA_947467185.1 Bryobacterales bacterium | reverse complement strand
GACGGCGAGTGGCACGCCCTCGAACAGATGTACCAGGACGTCCACCCCTACAAGGGCGACCCCGGGATGCGCTGTTTCCACATCCGCCTGGGCGCGGGGCTTTCGAACGAGTCCGTGGAACTGCGAATCAAGCTCACGGCCGATACCGGCACCGGCATGGTCGGGTACCTGGGCTATAACAGCGACGGCTCACCGGTGACGATGAGCCGTAAGGACCTGAGCCGGACGGATGGCCCGGTGCCGTTCATGATCGACTTCAATAACCGGATGCCGGACGGCAGCACGTTCTTTCATCCGTTCACCACAACGCTGGTGGAACTGCGGCTCAACCGCGAGCCGTTGCTGGACAACGACCCGCCGCTGGTTCGCCTGAAAACGGGTCAGTAGCCAGAGGCGTGACCTCCGCGGCGGCCATCGGACCAGCCCTGGCGCATGTTGGTTTTTTCTTCTATTGCGACGGCGTGGATATCGCCCTGCGCCCTTAATTTCGGATTCAGCTTGTATCCGAGTAGGGTGAGGCGCTGGCCGACGTCGAAGACCACCGCGCCGGGTTCGGCGTCGATCTGTTCGGGCACGAAGGCATCGTGGATGCGGGGGTATTCGATGGCATCGCGCAGGGGCATCTGGTAGTCGATCAGGTTGACGACGACCTGCACAAGCGTACTGGGAATCGTGACGCCACCGGGCGTGCCGAGCGCCACCCAGGGGGAGCCATCGGGGCGGATGATGATGGTCGGCGCCATGGTGGAAACGAGGCGTGCGCCGGGCGTGAGGGGATTGGCTTTCGGACGGGCTCCACGGTTGGCCCTTTCGCCTGCGACGATGGTGCCGACCATGTCGCCCAGCAGGACACCGGTCTTGCGAATGATGACCTGGGAGCCGTAGAAACTGCCCAGCGTATAGGTGTTCGAGACGAGGTTGCCTTCCTCATCGACCACGCTGAAGTGCGTGGTGTGCGGAGATTCGGCGGGGGAGACGCCGCCCTGCCCGGGCTGCAGTGACGGGAGTTCGCTGACGGGGGTCAACTTGCCGTCCTTGTGTATGCTGGCAGCCATTCGGTCGGCGTAGGCAGCACTGAGGAGCTGATCCATCGGCATCGGCGCGACCTTCGGGTCAGCGGCGTAGAGGAGACGATCGCGGAAGCCGCGGCGCATCGCCTCGACAAGCAAATGGCGGGATTCGACGGAACCTTCCATACCGGGCTTCATATCGAAATGGCTCAGAACATTGAGCATTTCGAGAAGCACAAAACCGCCGGAACTGCTGGGCGGCATGGTGGGAATCTTGTTGCCCCGATAGGTGCCGACGAGGGGGTCCTTCTCAATTGCCTGGTAGGCTTTCAGGTCTTCGAGGGTCATGAAGCCGCCTTCGGCTTTCATGTCGGCGGCGATGAGGCGGGCGGTTTCGCCTTCGTAAAATTCCTTCGGACCGTTCTTGCGGATGCGGCCGATGGTGGCGGCAAGATCCGGCAACTTCACGAGTTCGCCCTGTTTCAGGGGTTCGTCTTTGCCGTGGAGGAAGACCTTCGCGGTTTCGGGGAAACCCTTCATCACGGGCACCTGAACCTTGAGTACGAGTTCCATGCGCTGGGAGGCGGGGAAGCCTTTCGCCGCCAGTTCCTGCGCGGGCAGAAGAACCGTGGCCCACGGAAGTTTGCCGAAGCGCTGGTGCGCGAGAGCCAGTCCTGCGACGGTTCCGGGAACACCGGCCGATTTGTAGCCGACGGGCACTCGCGTGCCTTCGGGGAAGGCGTCGAGGCGTGTGGCCGCCGGGACAGTTTCCTTATAGTCGAAGGCCTTCACTCGGCCGTCCTTCATGCGGACGACCATGTAGCCTCCACCACCGAGATTGCCGGCTTCCGGATGGACCACAGCGAGCGCAAAGCCAACGGCTACGGCCGCATCGACGGCGTTGCCACCCTTGCGCAGAATATCGAGGCCGACTTTGGTCGCCAGTTCGTGAGTGGAAGCCACCATGGCGTGCGCGGCACGCTCGGGCTGCGAGATCTGCGGGCGAACCGCCGTATCAAGATCAATGCCGCTCTGCGAGCGCTCCTGACAGAGCGCGGGAAACGTCAGCGCAAGTCCCACAAACAGGGCAAGTGTGTGTCTCATACGTTCGATTATCCGATCTGGTAACAATTGATTACATAAGCACCACGTTTGACTGCTTGAAAGGGGTCACTGTCTTGCAGACATCACCAAAGTTTTTTCTTCCATTAGCAACGCTCGTCTTTGCGATAGCCGCATTCGGGCAAACCTCAACTTCTCAGATCGCGGGCACCGTCCGTGATGCGTCGGGTTCGGCCGTGCCGCGCGCGGCCGTTACTCTGACCAATGAAAATACCGGTGTCGCCAGCCGCCAGGACACGACGGACGCGGGCGTATTTTCGTTCCCCGCCATTCCGGTGGGCAGTTACTCGGTTCGCGTGGAAGCCACGGGCTTCAAGGCCGCCGTCCGCAACGGCAACACGGTACAGATCAACACTCCGCTCAACATTGATATCGCGCTGGAAGTCGGCGCGGTTTCGGAGAGCGTGGAAGTGACGGCGTCGGCCGAGACACTGCAGACGGCCAACGCGGTTATCGGCAACGTGATCGAGCGCAAGGCGATTGTGACGCTCCCGCTGAACGGCCGCAATCCGCTGAACCTGCTGATGTACGAGCCGGGTGTGGTGCAGCGTTCGGGCAACACCGTCAACGTGAACGGCGCGCGCGCCGGCGCGGCAAATGTCACCATCGACGGCATTGAAGCCAACGAATCGACCAGCCCGAACCCGACCAGCAACATCTTCCGTCTGAACCCGGATAACGTGCAGGAGTTCAAGGTCACGACCTCGAACCCGTCGGCTGAAGAAGGTCGCAACTCGGGCGCGAATGTCTCGATCGCGACGCGCTCGGGCACGAACCAGTTCCACGGCTCGGCCTACGAATTCTTCCGCAACACGGAACTGAACGCGCAGGAATGGTACGCCAATGCGCAGGGTGGCCAGAAGCCGCTGATTCAGCTCAACCAGTACGGCTTTGAAGTGGGCGGTCCGATTCGCAAGAACAAGACATTTTTCTTCGGCAGCTGGCAGGGCCAGCAGGTCAACTTCTCGGACCCGATTGACAAGACCTTTGGCGCGGTCAGCCTGTATACGCCGACGGCGCTGAGCGGGATCTACCGTTACTTCGTGCCGAACGCGGCCAACCCGCTGGTGATTGGTGGCCAGACGATTACGCAGAACAGCTCGTTGCTGGTGGATCCGCGGACCGGTGCGCTGGCGAACGGCGTTCGCAATTGCACGTCGCCTTCCGACCGTGGCTGCGTGGCTTCGTACAACCTGTTCGCCGCAGATCCCCGCGGAGTCGGCATGGATTCCGCGGTTAAGAAAGTTCTGGGCGGTTATCCGGCTCCGAACAACTACAGTTCGTCGGGTGACGGTCTGAACGTTGGCGGCTATTCCTGGAACTCGCCGACGAAGGTTCGTGGTCCGCAGTACATGCTGCGTGTGGATCACACGATCAATGACAAGAACAACGTCTTCTTCCGCTGGCTGGGTGCGGAGCAGAACACCCTGCTCGGCGATCCTCTGAATAGTCGTCCAATCGTCCTGCCTGGTTATCCACCCCGTGGTGAAGTGTTCCGCCCGGCGCAGAACTTCGCGCTGGGTTTCCGCACAATCCTTTCGCCCCGTTTGGTGAACGAACTGACGCTCGGTTACTCACGCTGGCAGTTCCTGTTCACGCAGGGTGAAGCGAATCCGCTGTTCCCGAACACGCCGCGCTTCACGTTCAACAATTCGACCGTGGACTACACGGCGAACCCGCGCACGTATCGCGCGGTGAGCACGCCGCAGATCGTGGAAAACCTGAGCTTCCTGACGGGTAAGCACGTGATGCGGTTCGGCGGCAATTTCCGCTTCTACCAGCACAATGACGCGCGCGGCGACGTGGGCGGCAACAGCCTGGTGCCCGCGATTTCGCTGTCGCGCTCCACGCGGCCTCCCGCCGGCTTCACGCTGCCGACGGCGGCGGCAAACGGCATTGCGGCCACCGACCTGAACCGCCTGCAGGGCACAGTGAACGATCTGCTGGGTATCCCTGCCGGTCTGACGCAGGTCTTCCTGGGCGACGTGGCGCACGACACGTTCTCGCCCTTCCGCAGCGGCGACAAGGTGACGCTCTGGTCGCAGGGCCAG
>CANIHR010000424.1 GCA_947467185.1 Bryobacterales bacterium | reverse complement strand
TCCATCTGCGACCTGACCAATGCCACCGGTGGCCAGGCCATGGTCCGCGCCGCCTACTCCTCCGGCAAACCCGCTTATGGCGTCGGGGCGGGGAACGCCACCATGTTCATCGATGAGACCGCCGACATCGAAGAAGCCGCCCGCAACACCCGCATCAGCAAGACCAACGACTACGGCTCCGGCTGTTCCGCCGACGGCAACATCGTCGTCGAAGGCTCAATCTACGACAAGATGCTCGCGCAGCTCCAGCTCGAAGGCGGCTATCTCGTCAACGCCGAAGAAAAGGCCCTCCTCCGCAACGCCTACTGGGACGCCGAAGGTCACCGCACCCCCGACACCATTGCGCGCCCTGCGCCCCTCGTCGCTGCCAAAGCCGGTATCAACTTACCCGAAGGCAAAACCTTCTTCCTCGTGCAGGAAGACAAGATCGGCAAAGAGCACCTCTTCTCCACCGAAAAGCTGGGCATCGTGCTCTCCATCTTCCGTTACGACGGTTTCGAAAACGGCCTCGACATGATTCGCCGGATCTTCGAAACCGGTGGCCGCGGCCACTCCTGCGGCATCTACTCTTTCAACGACGACCACATCAACCGCCTCGCGCTGATGGCCCCCGTCAGCCGCATCATGGTTCGCCAGCCACAGTCCCGCGCCAACGCCGGTCACTTCACCAACGGCATGCCCATGACCTCGTCCATGGGCTGCGGCATCTGGGGCGGCAACATCACCAACGAAAACATCCACCTCAAGCACTACATGAACGTCACCTGGGTCAGCAAACCCCTGCCCGAAGACCGCCCCAGTGACGAAGAACTCTTCGGCGAATTCTATAACTCGGAAATTTTCTAGGAACTCATAATGGCCACCCAGACACAAACCGAAACAGTTGTGAAGGCTCCCGCCCCCGGCAAACGCATCGCCGCCTATCTCCTCACCGAGTACCTCGAACGCCTCGGCGTCGAAGTCATCTTCGGCCTCTGCGGCCATACCAACATCGCGTTCCTCGATGCGCTCGGCAAAAGCAAAATCCGCTTCGTCTCCACCCGCCACGAACAGGTCGCAGCCCACGCCACCGACGGCTACGCCCGGGCATCAGGCAAGACCGGCGTGCTGCTCACCCACCTCGGCCCCGGCCTCACCAACGCCGCCACCGGTGTCGCCAACGCCGCCCTCGATTCCATCCCGATGGTCGTCATCTCCGGCGACATCCCCTCCCACTACTACGGCCGCCATCCTCACCAGGAAATGAACCTCCATCAGGATGCCGACCAGTACCAGGTCTACCGCCCCTTTTGCAAGCGCGTCTACCGTGTGGATCGCGTGGAAGACTTCCCCCGCATCGTCGAACGCGCCTTCCACCTCGCCGCCTCCGGTCGTCCCGGCCCCGTCCTGGTCGACGTCCCCATGGACATGTTCTCGGCCGATCTCGATGAGCACGCCTTCAAACAGATCCCCGCCGAAATCGCCCGGCCCGCTCTCGATCCCGTCATGGCCGCCCGCATCGTCCGCGAACTCGCCGATGCGAAGAACCCCGTCCTCTACGCCGGCGGCGGCGTCATCTCCGCTCGTGCCACCGATGAACTCGCCAAACTCGCCGAACTTCTTGAAATCCCCGTCGCCCACTCGCTCATGGGGAAGGGAACTATGCACGAGGCGCACCCCCTCCTCCTCGGCATGACCGGCTTCTGGGGCACGCCTATCGCCAACGAAAAGTGCCGCACGGCCGACCTCATCCTCGCCATAGGCACCCGCCTTGCCGAAGCCAGCTCCAGCTCCTGGGACCCCCGCTTCACCTTCGCCCCCGGCACCCGCGTCTTCCACATCGACGCCGACTTAGCTGAAATCGGCCGCAACCTCCCCACCGAACTCGGAGTCATCGCCGACGCGAAACTGGCGCTCCAGGCCTTAGTCGCCGCCGCCACCAATCACCCCCACCGCGACCGCGGAACACTCAAGGAAGAGATCGCCTCGTCGCGCAAGGCCTTCGCCGGAAACTGGGCCCACCAGTGGACTTCCGACCAGTTCCCCCTCCGCCCCGAGCGCATCCTGGCCGAGGTGCGTGCTGCAGTCCCCGAAGACGGCTTTATCGTCACCGACGTCGGCTGGAATAAGAACGGAGTCGGCCAGCAGTTCGCCATCACCGTCCCCGGAACGTTCGTGACCCCCAGCGGCCTCTGCACCATGGGCTTCGGCCCCTCAGCGGCGCTTGGAGTCAAAATGGCCCAACCCCACCGCGCCAGCGTCGCGCTCATCGGAGACGGAGGTTTCGGCAGCAACCCGGCCGTCCTCGCGACCGCCATGGAAGCCGGCCTGAACGTAGTCTTCGTGGTGATGGACAACGCCGCCTTCGGAACCATCGCCGGCCTCGAAAACCAGCACTACGGGACCGACTTCGGCTGCGTCTTCCACAGAGACGGCCAGCCCTACCGGGTCGACTTCGCCGCGATAGCCAGAGGCTACGGAGCCAGAGGCGTCTCAATCGAGTCCCCCGACCAGTTAGGCCCGGCCCTGCGCGAAGCCCTCGCCGCGAACCTCCCGACTGTAATCCAGGTCCCGATGGAAAACGCCCCCACCCCAACTCCTGGCCACTGGAACATCAACGACATCTACCGCAACGGCTGTTAGTCGCGCTCAGGCGCTATAGCTGCCCGGACGCCTCAGCCTTTTGACCAGGCAGAGTACGGCCATGCCACCACCGATGAAACCAAGCGCGGCTGGTTCCGGTGCATCATTGGTCAGCGCCGGGCTGATTGCATAGAGTGAATAGCTCGTTGAATTACGCCATATCGCGGTGGCCGTCGCCCACGTCCCGTCCGTGTGTCCGGCGTATCCGTACATCGTGTAATCCTGGAAAAAGCCCAGCGCATACCAGCCGTCGGTGCACGCAAGTCCCGTCGAGGCGGAACAGATGCCGGTGTACACCCGGGCACCAGCCGCGTCGCTGGCCTGCTCCGTGATATGGATTCCCGACATCAGGCTCCCGGAGAACAATCCCTGCCCTCCGGTCCCGACGCCGGTTGCGATTTGAATACCATCCAGGCCGTAAATCGGTACGTCGGGCGTTGTGGCGATGTGGTCGATCGCGTTGGTGGTGACGGTCCAGTAGTCTGCAGTCGTGCCGACCACCTTCCACTGGAGATTGAGTGACTGGACCATCGATCCGGGAGCATTCGCCAACTGCGTCACAAACGAATCGTAGTATCCAATGTCCATGGAGTTGGCTCCGTTAGTAACACTGGTTACAAAGATCAATCGGTACTGCTCCCCGTAGTTCACACCGGGGGGTACTACATAGTTCGAGATGTCACCCGCGAAGCCGGGCACCACGCCCAGCGAAGCCACCGCGAGTAAGCTGAATAGCCTGAGTCCCTGTGGCATTATGTTCCTCCGTTTGGCCAACCCGGCTGGGCTGCGGCCGAAAGCCGGATTCACCTAAGCAACATATAAAGGATTGGCGTCAGCGTGTCAAACGTTTTCTTGTAGGACTACCAACTACAGCCCCAGCTGTTTCGCCAACTCCACAAACTCTCCATCCCCCCGCAGCGAGTCGAACCGCGGATCCACCATCAGACACAGCAACTCAAAGCACCGGTCCCGGAACGCCTGCCGCAGCCACTCAAACCCCTCCGCCCGTTCCCCCATCGCAAAGTGAATCGACGCGATATCGAACGGCGACACATACCTCTTCCCCCCCAGTTCCTTCAACTCCGTCAGCATCTTCCCCGCCGGCTCCTTCTTCCCCGCCAGCGCCAGAGTCCGCCCCAGCGCCGCCTTCATCCGCGGGTTCTGCGGCGACAACTGCACCGCCCGCTCAAACGCCGCCACACTCTCCTCAAACTCACCCTGCTGCTCCTGAATCAACCCCAGCGTCCAGTACGCCGGCGAGAAATGCGGATTCAACTCCACCGTGTGATCAATCTGCTCCAGCGCCGCCTCAAAATCGCGCCGGTAGTAATGAATCACCGCAATCTCCCGCGCAATAATCGACGACACCGGATCGAGCGACTGCGCAATCAGAATCTCCTCCAGCGCCTCATCCAGCCGCCCCATCGGGGCCAGACACGACACCGCGTACCAGTGATGCGCCGTCGCATACTTCGGGTCCAGCGCCAGCGCCCGCAGATATTCCCGCTGCGCCCCCGCCCAGTCCCAGTCCTGCGTGCACTTCACATGCGCCAGCGACGTATGCGCCT
>CANIHR010000423.1 GCA_947467185.1 Bryobacterales bacterium | reverse complement strand
AGTCTACTCCCTCACGCTCCCGGAAATGTGGGACACGAAATGGACCCCGCCGACCAACGCGCGCAAAGGCATCCCTGCCCTGACCGACTCCATCCGCCGCACCACCATCCTCTGGCCCTGGCTGACCCTCGCCGGACTCGGCTGCCTTCTCGCCGAGTGGATACTCTACGGCTCCCAGTCCACCTCGCGGCTCCATATCGTTAAAGCTATCCACCACCCTGCGAACTCCCAGGAGGCCGCATGACCTTCCTGCGCCTCTGGGTCCTCTTCTTCGCCCCGCTCCCCATCGCCTGGCTCATCTGGGAATGGCGTCGCCACACCCGCCGCACGCCGATCATCCTGAAGGCGATCACGATGCTCCTCGGCATCCTGGCTCTCTCTGAGCCCGTCGTCGAAACCCGCGACCGCAAGGTTTCCCTTGCCGCCATCGTCGATACCTCAGCCAGCATCCCCGACGAAGACCTCGTCAAAGCCAGCAATTATCTGAAGCAGATCGACTCGGCCAAAGGGGACAACACCCTCGACGTCATCCCCTTCGCCCGCGCCCCTCGCGCCCTCAGCCCGCAGGAATCCGGTCTGACCCTTTCCCGCACCAGCGGAGCCGCAGGACGCGGAACCAACCTTGAATCCCCCGTCCGCGAGGCCCTCGCTTCCCTGCCCGCCGGCATGATCCACCGCCTGGTCCTGGTCTCTGACGGCAACGAGAACGACGGAGCCGTCACTCGAGCCGCCTGGCAGGCCCAGCAACTCGGCATCCCCATTGATACGATTGCGCTCCCCGGTCGCACCCAGCCCCAGCTCCAGACCCGAGCAGTTGGAATCCCCGGAGCCGTCTTCACCGGCGAAAAATTCCCGGTTGACCTCACTATCTTCTCGCCCAAAGCCACCGCTGCCACCGTCGAGCTTGCCGCCGAAGGCAAGACCCTCGGTACCCACCAGGTCGCGCTTACGCAGGGCGAAAACCGCATCCGCATCCGCACCGCGCTCAACGCTGCCGGAGCCATCGATCTCTCCGGGCGCATCGTCGCCGCCGGCATGGGCGAGTCGCGCTTCGAGAATGCCGTCGCGGTCCGCCGCCCCAAGGTCCTCTGGATTTCCGAGGACCCCGCCGGTACCGAAGAGAATATCGTCAGCGTCCTGAACGCCAACAAATTCGAGTACGTCCCCGCAAAGACCCTCCCCGCCAGCCTCGACGACGCCCAGCTCATCGTTTTCAATAACGACAACCTCGAAGCGATGAGCCCGTACAACAAGCAGCGCGTGGAAGACTTCGTCCAGCGCGGGGGCGGTGCCCTCGTGATCGCTGGCGAACGCAATGTCTACGTCGAGCACAAAAACCAGCCCGAAGACCCCCTCGAACGGACTTTCCCCGCGAAACTCGCCCCGCCCCGCTCCCCCGAAGGCACCTGCGTCATCCTGATCGTCGACAAGTCGTCCTCTATGGAAGGCAAGAAGATCGAACTTGCCCGCTCCGCAGCTACCGGCGTCGTCGACAACCTCCGCCCGGAAGACTACGTCGGCGTCCTCATGTTCGACAATTCTTTCCAGTGGGCCATCCCGATCCGCAAGGCAGACGACAAGCCTCTTCTGCGTCGCCTGATCGCCGGCATCACGCCCGATGGCGGCACCCAGATTGCCCCCGCACTCAACGAAAGCTACCGGCGCATCGTCCCTGTCAGCGCGACCTATCGCCACATTGTGCTCCTCACCGACGGTATCTCCGAAGAAGGTGACAGCCTCACGCTTTCCCGCGAAGCCGCCAACAACCGAGTCACCATCTCCACCGTCGGCCTGGGGCAGGACGTCAACCGGGCCTACCTCGAAAAGATCGCCGTGAACGCCAAAGGCAAATCCTATTTCCTGAACGACCCCTCCGGCCTCGAACAGATTCTCCTCAAGGACGTCAAGGAACATACCGGCACCACTGCAGTCGAAAAGGACATCAAAGCCGTTGTCCGGCACGCCAGCGACCTCCTGGACAAAGTCGATATTCCGAGCGCCCCTGCCCTCGCCGGCTACGTTCGTTTTGACCTCAAGCCAACCGCCGAATCCATCCTCGAAGTGGATGAAAAGGACCCGCTCCTGGTCCACTGGCAGTACGGCCTGGGCCGCTCCGCCGTCTTCGCCTCAGACGCCAAGAGTCGCTGGGCCGCCAGCTGGGTGAAGTGGAATGGCTTCGACCGCCTCTGGACCAACATCTTCCGCGACCTGCTCCCCCACGGCAACGACAGCGAAGCCATCGCCCGCTACGACGCTGCCAACGAAGAACTCGTCGTCGATTACCAGCTTTCCAACCGCGCCGCCGAACCAGCGGCGATCCCCGAACTTTACGCCATCGGCCCCAGTGACTTTAAGAAACCCATGGAAGTCCAGCGCGTGGCCCCCGGCTCTTACCGCGCCCGGGTCCGCATCGGGACGCTGGAAGGTCTCTTCCGCGTGCGCCCCCTGAATGAAACCCGGACTTTCCCCGAAGTAGGCCTCTACCGTCAGGAATCGGAACTCGCCGACTACGGCTCCAACGAAGCCCTGCTCAAGTCCATCGCCCAGTCCACCGGAGGCCGCTTCAACCCCTCCGCGAAGCAGATGTTCGACACCGGAGGCCGCTACATCGACTCCAGCATCCGACTCTGGCCCGGTCTGCTCGCGCTCGCCGTCCTCCTGAACCTCATCGAACTCACCCTCCGCAAATGGAAGGGAATCATCGAAGGCTTCCGGGGCCGCAAAACCGCCCCGCAACGATCAATCGTTTAGCTGCGAACCGAAATCCCGCTACAATAACCCCTGTGAAGCTCCTCGCCGCACTTCTGACCCTGTCCCTTCTGGCCCCCGCCGCCAGCCTGCAGCAAACCGACCGCGAACGCGTCCTCAGCGAACTCCACGCCTCCCGCAAGCAGTTTCTCGACACGATAGCGGGGCTTTCCCCCGCCCAGTGGACCTTCAAAGCCGGCCCCGACCGCTGGTCCATTGCCGAGGTCGCCGAACACCTCATCGCCGCCGAGACTTATCTCAGCACCATGGTCACCAAACAGATCATGGCCACGCCCGCCGACGCCGCGAAGGCCGAAGCCCGCAAACCCACCAACAGCAAAATGGACGAAGGTTTCCTGGTCCAGCTCCGTGACCGCTCGCAGAAAGCACAGGCCCCCGGCGAAATCGTTCCCAAAGGCACCATCAAGACGCCCGCCGACGCCGCTGCCGCCTTCAAATCCGCCCGTGAAAAGACCCTGGACTACGTCCGCACCACCAACGATGCCCTTCGCGACCATTTCTTCACGCCGTTCCCAGGCGCGGAGCTCGATGGAATTCAGGGCCTGCTGATGATCGCCGGCCACAACGAACGCCACGTCCTGCAAATGCTGGAAGTGAAGCAGGCTCCCGGCTATCCCGCGAAGTAACCCCGCCTACAGGTGCATGCGGCCGTCGCCGTCGGCCCGGGTCACGTATATCGTGCCATCGCCGCCCGCCGCATCCACCGCCGTGGCAATCGTCTTCGAAATCCCCAAACAGTAGTTCGAAGGGCCAGACAGGTACCCGGCGGCCCGGAATGCTTCCTGACACAGCGCGTGCGTCTGGTTCGTTATCACCAGATCCGCGCCCCGCCGCCCCAGTTCCGCAGTCACTGCCGCAATCGCCGCCGGCATCTCCGCCTCACCCGCCAGGCAATCCAGGATCGTCGCCACTTTCAGGTTCCCGAAGTACTTGTCGTCCTGCATCTGAGTCAGCAGCGCCGCCGCCCACCCCACGGGCTTTCCACTGCGCTTCACCAGCAGGCGCACCATCCGCTTGTCACTCTCAGGATGAAATTCCGGCAGTGCCACCGCATCCCGCGACACCGCAAACGAGCATTTCGGCACAAAGTCCTGCCAGATTTCATGCGCCCACTTGCCCCACTCCCCGGGATCTTCCACCTGCAGCCCGCCGCCAGCCGTCCGCCGCCGGTACTGCAGCGCCGCCAGCCCCAAAGCTCCCAGGCCGGTCGGCCCCGCCACCTTCGCCACAATCTTCTTCGCCGGACTGGCGTCAAACACACGCATTTGGCTAAAGAAACGCCCGGCATTCAGGACCTGGAAGTAAAACGGCACACTCAGCACCCGCCAGCCCGCCGCCCTGAGCAGCCGGGGGAACGGATTATTCACGTTCCCCATCCCGACCGCCATCCCGTACTTCGTGTACTTCTGCAGATACTTGATGTACT
>CANIHR010000422.1 GCA_947467185.1 Bryobacterales bacterium | reverse complement strand
GCCAATGGGGCGCGCCCATTGGCGAGCCCCAGGCATCTCGTTTCTACAATAAACACAACAACTTGCGGACAGGCTCCACGAGGCCGTTTCCGTAACCCGATGGTTTGAAAAAAAAGATTCGAAAAATGGTCTCCGAAATGCTGTTTTTGGCTAGGAAATATGTTAGTACTAATGTCACCGATTTTTTGGTACGTGCAGTACCCTCAGTCACCTGACTTATGTCGGGCAATTCAGGGACTTTATTTTCTGCAAGGGAGGCAGTTGGAAGCCATGAGAAATCACGACTCTGCGCAATTCCCGGCGGCAGTGGCTGTGCGCCGCCCGTTTGTCTCCACAAATCCTGGGAGGTCCTCGCTATGATGGCGACGTCATCTGCTCTGCGAAAGAACGAAATCGATTTCCGCACGGCAGCTTCTTTGCCCCGACTGCTGGTCATAGAGGGCTATCCGAGTCTGGCCGACTCTCTGGAACGAGCCCCCATCCACCGCGATGTCCAGATGTTTCGGGCCAACAGCGTAGCGGGTGGCTGGGAACTGGCTTCCAAAATTCGGCCGGGCATGGTGGTGTTGGACCTGGACCTGCCGTCTATTGGTGCCAGCGATCTGATCGACCGACTCCGTACCCTGGATTCGACCATTCAGATTCTGGTTGTCTCGGCGGATCACTCCCCTTCCCGCATTGTGGATACGATGCGCCGTGGTGCCGGCAATTATCTAACGAAGCCTGTCGGATCCGCCGCTCTCTGTGAGCAGGTCCGCGAAATGACCGTCAGAAACGTGACGTCCGAGGCTTCTGCGCCAGAGACCGGCATTCCAGCTCCGGAAGAGTTTCTCGAAACGTCTCCGCAGTTCGGAGAAATGGTGGGCGCAGGCCCCGCCATGCAGGACATTTATGCGAAGCTTCGCCGCATCGGGCCGAACTTCCGCACCGCCCTGGTTACCGGGGCGACCGGCACGGGCAAGGAGCTCGTCGCCCGATCCCTCCACAAACTCAGCAACGTCAGCAACCGTCCTTTTGTCGTATGTAACTGTGCCGCCATCGCCGAGGCCCTGTTCGAAAGCGAGATGTTCGGCCATACAAAAGGAGCCTTCACCGGGGCTGTGCAGGAAAAGCCAGGTCTGTTTGAGATGGCCGACGGCGGCACCATCTTCCTCGACGAGATCGGCGAGATCCCTATCCATCTGCAGAGCAAACTCCTGCGGATTCTACAGAACAGTGAACTCCAGCGAATTGGCGCCCGCACTACGCGGAAAGTGGATGTCCGGGTCATCGCGGCAACCAACCGAGACCTCCGCGAGATGGCGCGTAAAGGCCAGTTCCGCGAAGATCTCTACTATCGCCTCAATATGCTGGAGATCAAGCTCCCCCCGCTGTCTGATCGGCGCGACGATCTCCCCCTGCTGCAGCAACACTTCATTGACCAGTTCGGCGAACAGTTAGGCCGCCGCATCAAGGGCATCACCCGTCGCGCCCAGACGGTGCTCTCCCGCCACGGGTGGCCGGGCAACATCCGCGAACTGCAGAACGTCATCGGCCACGCCTGCATCATGAGCAACACCGACTGGATCGACCTGACCGATCTGCCGGAGTATCTAAACTCTGATGACGAATCCATCTCTGAAGGCCGCGGTTTCCTGACACTGGAAGAGGTGGAGCGCCGCCATGTACACTCGATTTTGGCGCAGGTCCGCGGCAACAAAATTGAAGCGGCCGAAATCCTCGGTATCAGCCGGGCGACCATTTACCGGATCCTCGCAGAAAAGGACTGCTAGCGCCAGAGGGCGAATCCCTGAGTAACAGTTCCGAAGCCTCGCGCCGTATCTTCCTGCTGGGCCTACTGGCAGGTCTGTACCAAATTTTCTTCCCGGTCGGTTTCGGTATGGCCTCCGGCTGGGAAGCCGTGGCCATCGCGCGGGAGTTGGCGAATACCGGGCATTTCGCGAACCCATTCCAGACGGGTCCTTCCGGGCCCACGGCCATCATCCCGCCGCTCTACCCCGTCTTCCTCGCCGCGCTCATCAAGGTATTCGGCGACACCCCAACTTTTGCCGTCTTCACCACCGGTCTCACCGCAGTGGCACTGGCCCTCCACTCTGCCCTCCTGCCCGGCGTCTCCCAGGCTCTGTTCGGCAACAGGAGGCCCGGAATCATCGCGGGCGTCTTTTCCGTCTTTGCCTTCCAGTTGATGCCGCAGTGGGACGTGATGTTCACCTGCTGCGCGTTGCTCCTGTTTGTGCTTTACGCGGACCTGCAGACGCCGCGAACCGCGACCCTCACCGGAGTGGCCTTTGGCCTGTTACTACTGACGAATCCGGCCACCGTGCTCGTCACCGGGCCGTGGCTCCTCACAAAGAAGCGCCCTGACCTTCAAGGCACGGGGCTTGCCCTGGCCGCTATCCTGCTCACCACGCTGCCATGGATGTGGCGCAACACCCAAACCCTGGGCACTTTCTCCATCAAGAACAACCTTGGATTCACTCTCTACGTTTCCAACGCGGACTGCGTCCAGTCGACTTTGGACGACGGTCCGGCCAGTGCCTGCCTTTCGGAGAGAAACCCCAACAAAAGCGCCACAGAACTCGCCCTGCTCCGCCAGGTGGGAGAAACCCGCTACGACGCCCGCCGCCGGGAAGATGCGCTGCGTTGGATCCGAACCAACCCCGAAGCCTTCCTGCGCCTTACGCGCGGGCGGATCGCCGCCTTCTGGTTCCCGCCCCGCGCCACCCCCTGGTACACCACGATCACGATCTGGCTCGTGACCGCACTTTCTCTGCCTGGTCTGGTTCTCATCACATGGCGTCGGGGCCCATCTGCGCTTTTTTTGCTGGGAGTTACCGTTCTCTACCCTGCCCTGTACTACCTCGTCGTGGTTGATATTCGTTATCGTTACCCCATCCTCTGGATCAGTCTTCTGGCAGCGGGCTATTTGCTAAGCCAGTTTGCGCCCGTTTGCTACCATCTATCCAAATCGTTGCGCCCCACCCGGCCACGCCGCCGAGACTAACAGATTAAGGATCTCGTCATGCGTCTCTGTACCGCTCTGCTTTGCCTCACTGTGCCCTTCGCAGCCTCAGCCCGTCAACCGGTGCGTGCCCGAAATGGAATGGTGGTCGCCATGGAATCGATAGCTGCCGACGTGGGCGTAGAGGCACTGAAGAAGGGCGGCAATGCAGTAGACGCTGCCATCGCCATCGGTTTCGCGATGGCGGTCACACACCCTTTTGCGGGTAATCTGGGTGGCGGTGGCTACATGCTGATTCGCATGGCCGATGGCCGGACCACCTTTGTCGACTTCCGCGAGAAGGCCCCCGGCAAAGCCTCGCACGATATGTACCTCGACGCCACCGGTAACCTGACCCGCGACAGCCTCGAAGGCTGGCGTTCGGCGGGTGTCCCCGGTACTGTCAGCGGTATGGCGCTGGCCCAGGCGAAGTTCGGCAAACGGACCTGGGCGGAGAACCTGAAGCCCGCAGTGGATCTGGCGAAGGACGGTTTCCCCGTTTCGTACGCCCTGGCTGAATCTCTGAAGAACGCGCGCAGCCTTGGCCGCAACGCCGAATCGAGGCGTATTTACCAGCGCGATGGCAAGTTCTACGAACTCGGAGAAACATTGAAACTACCCGAGCTCGCGCAGACCCTTGCCCGAATTTCCAGCGGTGGCGCGAAGGAATTCTACGAGGGTGAGACGGCCCGGATCCTCGCTGCCGAAATGGAGAAAAACGGCGGCATCATCACCCTGGACGACATGAAAAACTACACGGCCATCGAGCGTGTGCCCCTCACCGGAGCCTACAAGGGCTACACCATCCTGACCGCGCCACCCTCGAGTTCCGGCGGTATCGTTTTGCTCCAGATGCTCGGCTTGCTCAGCGGCACCGGATACGAAAAGGCGGGCTTCGGCTCCGCCTCGGAAATTCACAACCTGACCGAGGCCATGCGTCTCGCGTACGCCGACCGAAATACCTTCGTGGGCGACCCAGACTTTCTCAAGGTTCCCATCTCGGGACTCCTCGACGCCGCCTACCTCGCCAAACGTCGCGAACTCATCCGCCCGGACAAGGCAACGCCCAGCATCGAAGTCAGCCCGGGGCAACCCGAAGGCGCACCCGAGAAGAACGAGACCACCCACTACTCAGTGGTCGACGGCGAAGGCAATGCTGTGGCCGTCACTTACACCCTGAATGGCGGCTTCGGCAACGGGATCACAG
>CANIHR010000421.1 GCA_947467185.1 Bryobacterales bacterium | reverse complement strand
TCGCCCACAACATGCCGACTACTTTCCACTTGTAGTTGTCTTTCACTTTTTCACCAGCCAGACTTCCGCCACCTGAACGCCACGTCCATTGCCACCACCGCCTGAAGGCTTAGTCCACTCCAGGATCAGATCGCCTGAGGCTGTAAGTGCCTGCGGAATATCCAGCTCCAGTGGCGCGACAGGCTTCGGCTTATCCCGGAAAGGGTGCAGTTCCGTGCCGTTTGCAGTCATGCGCAAACGCACCGCCGAATCGCCGCCGTAGACCACCCGAACCATGTACTGCGAATCTTTACTCAGGTTCGGATAATGCAGGCGCAGCGGCGTGTCGCCCAGCGTTTCTGCATCGGTGAACCAGCTCACGCGATTCCCGTTTTCCGGCAACTCGCCAAAGCCTGCGAGCGGTGACTTCAGGAAATCCGGGTCGCGTTCGTAAGCCTCACCTGGCACCAGATGCGGCTGACGCGCGGCATCGCCCAGATCATCATAGAAACCACCAGGCCCGGGGTTCGTCCATTCGGCAAGCCGCGTCAGGCGGGCGACGCGCTGCTTCTCGTCCGGTACTCCTCGAATCGCGGTGAACTGCGTTCGCAGCCACATCCGGTCATTCAGGGCAAAATCAATGGCATCCAGATTCGCGCCGCGCCCCAGTGCGATGGCCGCATAGCGTGGGACGCTCAGCTGCATGTGGATGCTTTGGTACAGAGCCTCGGCCAACTCAAACACTCGCGCACGCAGTGTTCGGGCTTCCGGTGTCAGTTCATCGGCAAACAGGACGGCCTCTGCCTCGGACATTGCCTTTTCGGCTCCGGTCCGCGATGCCACTGCGAGAGCCCCCAGCGCGAGATTCTGTTGGGACGTTTCAATCGCCAGGCGAGCGCGGACGAAAGCGTCGTAGTGCGCCCGATAGAGCAACTGCTGGAAGCGCCAGTTCAGCTTCATCTGTGGCGACGCCTTGCGCTCCAGTGCCTGTAACTGCTGCAGCGTGGTTTCCACGCCGCCGTTGGTCGCAAGGGGCCCCTGCCAGTTGCGCTCCAGCGCCAGCAGCGCCTGCGCGAAGCCTTCTTCGTGCTCCGTGCCGAAAAAGAATCGGCTGTAGTCGCGCAGCAGTTCCGTCACGTTGGCGTCGGGGTTCCACCCAAGGCCGGACCAGACGAACTTATTCACGTCGTCATTGCAGCCTTCCGAGTACGTGACGTAGCCAGCGGACGCTTTGATGTAGCGGCGGAATATCGCCGCCTGTTGCATGGGGCGGGGATTGATGACCTCGCGGGCTTCGGTTGTCGCATACGCCGCATCCCAGGCCGGGGCGGGGAATTCGGCCCGCAGACTATGCGTGATGTCGGGATAAAAACGGATCGGGTAACGCTTCGGAACCCGCGCGCGCAGGTCTTCGATGCTGCCACGCACCTGCGGTCCAAACACCACTCCGGCCAGCCATGCCGGTTCCTTGTCCACGATGGCGAGAAACTCTTCGAGCCAGGCCTTATCGAAGCTCTGTGGTGATACCCACATGGTCGCCTTCGGATGGTACTTGCGTAGGTTGGCGGCCTGCTTCTCCAGCAGCGCCATCAGGTACTTTGGCTGGGTGTGGCCGGGGTCACCGCCCGGCACGAAGACCGCGTCCACTTTCGGCAGTTTCGCGAAAACCTCGCCCCATTCCTTCAGCGCGAACTCCACGGTCTTGGGGTCGGAATAATCCTTGTCCATCGCCGGGTACCAGATCGAGACATCCATCGCATACTCACCGCCCAGCCGCGACATCTCGGCCATCATGTCGATGGGCTTCAGCGGGAAGTGAGGGCTGTCGTCGTCATCGTCGGAACGGGGAGGAATCAGCTCAATGGTGTTGGTACCGTAGATCGCCAGTTCGCGAATGTACTGCTCCCACATCGGCACGGTCCAGGCGTCGTAGGCATTCGTTTTGGGACGATACCCCAGTTGGTGCCCGCGGATCGCGATCTTCGGGGCGGAGGTGATCTGTAGATTATCGGCGATCTCCACCTTCTGTCGCCCGAGTCGCGTCTGCCGCAGAAAGTACCCGGCGCCAAAGATCACCCCTCGGTCATCGTTGCCGGTGATGGTGACGCCCCGCGCTGTGACAGTCACGGTGAAGCCTTCGGCCGGACCCTTGCCACGCACGATGGAAACGACAGGCCCGCTGCCCGGCGCATTGCGGCCCAACCGGACCTGCGTGCGCTTCTCCACCTCTTCGGCGATCATTTGCGCGGCCTTCTTTTCGATCGGCCCCGCGTTCTGCGGCAACTGGAAGGAAGCGTTACGGAGATCGAGCGCCGAACCGGCGGCGGCGAGGGCCAGAAAACTAAAGACGAGCTTTGCGGTCACCTCGCGATTATAAAGGCTCGGTCTTCACCCCCGGCCCGTTACAATTGAAGAGTGCCCAAGGTAACTTTTCTCCCCGCCAACCAAACGTTCGAATACGAGGAAGGCAAGCTGCCGTATAAAGGCCATGGTCTGCCGGGTTCGCTGCTCGATATCGCCATGAACTTCGGCTTTCATCTGGAACACGCCTGCGGCGGAAGCTGTGCCTGCACCACCTGCCACGTCGTCGCCAAACAGGGTCTGAATAATCTCTCCGAAATGGAAGACGACGAAATGGATCGGGTGGAACAGGCGGCTGATTTCCAGCTCAATTCGCGGCTCGGCTGCCAGGCCGTCGTGAAGGGCGATGTTACGGTGCATATTCCGGACTGGAACCGCAACTACGTTTCTGAAGGGCACTAAACTCAGCAAAGGCTCGCAACCGGTTTCCCGGCGGCGAGCCCTTGCTGTTTTGCTGCATTGATCTACTTTTTGTGGATCACGATATTCCCGTTCATCGATTCGAACCGGTATTCCGGCCCACCGCCGTTGATGGTGCCGTTTACGCTGCGGTCGACTCGGATCCGGTACTTCGCTTCGGCACCTTTGCCGTCATCCACCGTTGCCTTCCCATCGGCTTCCAGCTTCACGTCAAAGTCGCTGTAGATCGTCCCGCGCTCCGACTTCAGCCTCAGCCGGGCCTTCGTGTCACCAGGCAGCGTGACATCGATTTTGCCGTTGAGCGTGGTAAATGACATTGGCTTATCCGCCGTGACTTTATCCATCGTCACAGTGATGCCACCGTTCACCGAATGGGCGACTACCGTTCCGGAAACACCTTTCAGGTGGATGGAGCCGTTCACGATATCCGCCTCGATCTCCCCGGAAATTCCGGTAACGTCGAGCGGTCCACCGTTGACCGAAGTCAGATTCAGGGAACTATTCGCAGGAACCTGAAGGGTGGTGTTCCCGCCCATGCCCCAACGGCCCGTCTGCACTGTGACAACGTTTCCTTCCTGTGACACCTCAACGCCGTCGCGGCCTCCGCCAATCCGGTGCATACCCGGGGGCGGTTCCGGCGTCCTGCGCGAAGTTTTTTGAGACGCTCCTGTCTCCACCACAATCTCGCCCGCCTTGCCCGCCACAACCGTGATGGAACCGTTCACCTGGTTCACCTTCACGGTCACCGGTTGCGAGGGATTCGCCAGCGGTACCGTGACCTTATCCTGTGCGGCAGCCAGCGCCGCCACTGTGAGCGCAAGCGCTCCAATGCTGAAGATCTTCATTGTTGTTTCCTCACTTACCCTTGTGAATCTCGATGCCGCCGTTGACCGTCTCGAAGCTCATCTCCGGACCGCCATTGCCGACCTTCAGGACCCGCGAATCACCCATGCGAATCACGTGGCGTCCGTTGCGCGTCTCCTGCGTGGGTGCGGGATTCGCCAGGGCAGTCGTTTCGAAGTCGGTGAATGCACCGCCGTTCAGAGTCTTCACCTTCAGATTCGCGGAAAGATTCGACTGGAAGGTCACATCGATCTTGCCATTTACTGTGCGGAATGAGGAGTCTGCTGTCGGGTTCTTCTGATAAGACGCAGTCATCTTCCCATTCACCGTTTCGATCTTGCCCGCTCCCGCTACGTTGGTCAGGGTCACGGAGCCATTTACGGTTTTCACATTGAGGGCACCGGTGGTCTCGTCCGCCTTCACCGAGCCGTTCACACTCTGTAACTGCAACGCGCTCGCCTTCGGCACATGGATGGTCAGGTTGTAAATCACTTCATACGTGTACTTTTTGCCGCCGGAGTAACCATTGCCATTCTTGTTGCGGAAAGGCCCGTTCACGTATACCTTCGCCACTCCACCATTCAGGGTGGTGTCGAGAGTCACTTCCTTCTTCC
>CANIHR010000420.1 GCA_947467185.1 Bryobacterales bacterium | reverse complement strand
TTTCGGCGTCTGCGCTAACAGGGGCGTCGCTAGGGCAAGCTGCAGTATCTCTCGGCGGTTCATGTGCAATATGATCCTAACAATGGGGTCCAACAATCCACAAGCAATGCAGCAGGCCATGGCCGCCTTCCACACCGATGACGCCGCCACCCTCCGAAGCCTTCTCGAAGCTCACCCCGACCTGCGCGCTTTCCTCAACAGGACGGGCCAGTCATTTGGCACCGCGCCGATCCACCACGTCCGCAGCGTAGCCATGCTCGACGTTCTGGCCGACTTCGGCGCGGACCTCAACGCGCTTTCCGAATGGGGGCCCGGCGGCTTTCACATCCTCGAAACCCTGCCTCCTGACCTCGCCGCCCACGCAATCTCCCGCGGCGCTGCCCTTACCGTTCACGCCGCCGCACGCCTGAACCGCCTCCCCGACCTCCAGCGCCTTGTCGCCGCTGATCCTCAACTCGTCCACGCCCGGGGTGGTGACGGCAAACTCCCCCTCCACTACGCCTCCACTCCCGAAATCGCGCAGTTCCTGCTTGACCACGGCGCGGAGATCGATGCTCGCGATATCGACCACTCCTCGACTGCCGCCCAGTATCTGGTGAAGGACCACCCCGATGTCGCCCGCTACCTCATCTCTCGCGGTTGCCAGACCGATATCCTGATGGCCGCCGCCCTCGGCGACCGCGCTCTCGTCGACGCCATCCTCGCCAAAGACCCCGAAGCGATCCGAACGAGGGTCAGCGATGAATGGTTTCCTCTGGTCGGTTCCCCGAACGGAGGCAGCATCTACCAGTGGCAATTCGGCTGGCACGTCTCCGCGGTGCAGGTCGCGCTCAAATACGGTCACCAGGAACTCGCTGACTACATCCTCGCCCGCTGCCCTCCTGATGAGCACTTCCTCAACCTCTGCTGGCTTCATCGGGAAGTGGCGTGCAACGTGCCTCAGCATAACTTCACTGTGGCCGCAAGGCGTCATCTGGCGCATGCCGCCCGGAACAACGATACCGTCGCGGCCCGGCTTCTCCTCGCCGCAGGTTTCCCGCTCGATGCGCGGAGCCAGCACAACGCCACAGCCCTCCACTGGGCCGCCTTCCACGGCAACGCCGAACTCACAGCCCTGCTGTTAAAGCACCACGCAGATCAGACTGACACCGCTAACGACTTCAACGGCGACCCGCTCAATTGGGCGCAACACGGCGCAAAAAACGGCTGGTATCGTGATTCAGGCGATTATCCGGCAACCCTCGCGCTCCTCGAAGGTGTGCGCGATATCACCCAATAATTGAAGCGTTTCACCGGCTTTTTCTGGCAGTTGAATTGCTGTAGACTCTTCAGCAGTTAATTGCTGAAAGGATCTCTCAACGGATGGCTTCGAACGATTGCGAGGGAAAGTGCCCCGATTGTCCAAACGCGGGTGCTCATGAAAACGAAGGTAGACGTACTGTTTTGTCGTGGATCGCGGGTGGGGGTGCTCTGGCTTCGGTCGCAACCTTCCTTTATCCGGTTCTGAAATTCATCAATCCGCCGGCGGTAACCGAGGCGGCGGTCAATGAGGCGTCTGGTGGCAAAGTTGGCGATCTGAAGCCGAATTCCGGCAAGATTATCAAGTTCGGCAGCAAGCCGGCTCTTCTCGTCAAGGTTGCCGAAGGTGAGTACAAGGCCTTCTCGGCAGTCTGCACCCACCTCAACTGCACCGTGCAGTATAAGGACACCTCCAAACAGATCTGGTGCGCCTGCCACAACGGTACCTATGACATGAGTGGCCGCGTGGTCGGCGGTCCGCCGCCCGCGCCCCTCGAAGAATACGCTGTCAACCTCAGGGGTGACGAAGTTGTCATCACCAAGAAAGCCTAGCCGACCATGACGACGCGCGAATGGCTTGAAGACAGACTGGGACTCGCGGCAATCCGTGAAGTCGCCAGCCACAAAACCGTTCCCGTTCACTCTGCCACCCACTGGTATTACTTCGGTGGGATTACGCTGTTCCTCTTCGGCGTGCAGATCATGACGGGCATCCTGCTGCTCCTGTACTACCGTCCCACAGTGGCGGAAGGCTTTGAGAGCGTTAAATTCATCATGACCCGTGTGGAATTCGGCTGGCTCGTCCGGTCCATCCACAGCTGGTCGGCGAACCTCATGATCTTCATGGCGTTCGTGCACATGTTCAGCGTGGTCTTTACCCACGCGTACCGGCCACCACGCGAACTAACGTGGGCCAGCGGCATCGCTCTGCTGGCGCTGCTGCTCACTTTCGGGTTCAGCGGTTACCTCCTCCCCTGGAACCAGATCGCGTACTTTGCGACCAAGGTCGGGACCGACGTTGCCGCCAGCACGCCCGTTATCGGTGGCATGCTCGGCCGCATTCTGCGCGGTGGTGAGGATGTTGGTGCGGCCACTCTGACACGCTTCTTCGCTCTCCACGTAATGATTCTCCCGCTCGCGACTGCCGGGCTGGTCGTGATGCATGTTCTCCTCGTTCAGAAGAACGGCATGAGCACCCCGCCGAAGCTCGATCCCAAGACGGTCCGCTCCATGCCCTTCTTCCCGAATTTCTTCCTGCGGGAACTGATGGTCTGGTACGGGGCGCTTGCGGTTCTGGGCGCGCTCGCCGCTATCTTCCCCTGGGAACTCGGTGAAAAGGCCGATCCGTTCTCCTCCGCGCCTGTCGGGATCCGCCCCGAATGGTACTTCCTGGCCGAGTTCTACACTCTCAAGCTGATCCCCGGTCACATCGGGCCAATTGAGGGAGAACTGCTTGGCCTTCTGGGCTTCGCTCTGCTCGGTGCCGGATGGGCTCTGATGCCCGTCTGGGGCGTTACTAAGAACGGTGACCCGAAGACGCGCCTCACTTCCGGCGCGGCGGTCTTCCTGATCGCTTATCTTGTGGTGTTCAGCTACCTGGGGTACTACAAATGAGACGCCTTACACTGCTGTTTGCTCTCGCGGTCACTGCCGCATTTGCTCAGGCGCCCAAGGCTCCGGCTGCCGCCACCACTCAGGCCGCACACCTGCCGGATGACGCCTGCACCACCTGCCACTCCGCTCTGGATGGTCCGCTGCAGAAACCGGCTCAGCTGTTCAAAGACGATGTTCACACCACAGCCGGTCTGAGTTGTGCCGACTGCCACGGTGGTGACCGTACAGCCATGGATCCGGAAGGCTCCATGAGCAAGGCGAAAGGTTTTATCGGCAAACCGAAACGTGCCGATATCCCCGCGCTCTGCGGCAAGTGCCACAGTGACCCGGGCTTCATGCGCCGGTTCCGTCCCCAGCAGCGTGTTGACCAGCTGGAACTCTACAAGACCAGCGTGCACGGCAAGAAGCTCGCTTCGGGTGACATGAACGCCGCCACCTGCGTCGATTGCCACTCCGTCCATGACATTCGCACCGTGAAGGACGCGAACGCGCCAACGCATCCTCTGAACATCCCGGCAACTTGTGGCCGCTGCCACTCGGACGCCGCGAAGATGAAGCAGTATGGCATCCCCACCAATCAGGTGGATGAATACCATACCAGCGTTCACTGGAACGCGATTTCGAAGAAGGGCGATCTCTCGGCTCCGAACTGCGTTTCCTGCCACGGTAACCACGGGGCGAAGCCACCAGATGTCGAGTCCGTTTCGGCTGTCTGCGGCAGCTGCCACGTGCTCTTTGCTCAGCTCTATGAAAAGAGCGTCCACCAGCCGATCTTCGGCGGCGGGGCGGGCAAGGGCGGTTGCACCGTCTGTCACAGCAACCACGCCATCCACCAGCCCACGACCGCGATGCTGACCGGCGACAAAGCGATCTGCTCCACTTGCCATGAAGCGGGTACAGCAGGTGCCAACGCTGCGTCGGAGTTCGCGAAGGGCCTGAACGGTCTGGACGCGGCGCTAAAGCAGAGCGAAGCGACTCTTAAGCAGGCGGAATACTACGGCATGGAGGTTTCCTCCTCTCAGCTGGAGTGGAACGATGGTCATGAGAGCCTGATTAAGGCTCGTCTGGCGCTGCACTCTTTCGACACCGCCAAGGTGAAGAAGGAAGTGGACGCCGGCCTGGCAATCGCCGCCAAAACCAAGGCTGCCGCTGAACAGGCCCTCCTGGAAAAGGATGCGCGGCGGAAAGGGCTGGCAATCTCGGCTCTCTTCATCGCAATCACTGTGGCGGGCATCTGGATGGTCATCAAAAAGATGGAGCGTCCGGCCTAATCGCGATACTATTGCAGTCATGAAACGGAACGTTCCCGTGCTGCTGGCCGCC
>CANIHR010000419.1 GCA_947467185.1 Bryobacterales bacterium | reverse complement strand
GTCCCCGTGGCCCTCACATCACTGGCCTTTGTCCTGGGCCTGTTCCTGATCAAATTCTCGGTCGAGACAAAAGGTCAGCCGCTGCCCGAGTAACCGTCATTTCTTCTTCGGAAACAGTTCCAGAATCTCGGCGGCTGAAGTTCTCCCACTATGCATTTTCGCGATCTTCGCGAAGAAGATAACGCCCTTAGTGTCAATTAGAAACGTCGAGGGATACGCCGTTTCTTTCGGAGCGTCCCACCGCAGACCGTACTGCTTTGTGAGCGCGTAATCCGGATCCACCAGCATCTTCATCGAAGCGGGAAAGTCCTTCCCGGCAATCGCTTCACTGGCCTTGTCTACGGGCCCGGGGTACACAAATACCACGGTGACACCAGCTTCGGCGAACGCGGCGGCTTTCTGCGTAAAATCACGAACCTGCAACTGGCAATACGGACACTGATATCCGGGGAACCCGCGCAGGATAATCAGGGCCACGGGTGTAGCAGCCGTCAGTTCCGAGAGCCTGACAGAATTTCCAGCGATCATCTTCAGGGTGAAATCGGGTGCGCCTTCTCCCACCTGGGGCTGCCCTGCCAGCAAAGCGAGGGCGGTTGTCAAAAACAAAGCGGTTGTTTTCAGGAAGCTCATCACCCGATTCATCCCCGGGAGACAGCCGTTTATTCCCGCTTGGCGCTACTTCGTGGAAGTGGTGCCGAACACCTGACGAGCCATGAAATCCACCACTTTGGCTTCGTTACGGGCCATTTCGTAGTAGACGGTTTTCAGGAGCTGATCTTTACGCTCCATGAGGATTTCGCGGATCGACTGCTGGGCGCGGGGGTCGTTCAGGTCGCGCTGACCGGCCGGTTCCTTGGAAATGACCTTCAAAATGCGATAGCCGTCCGGGGTGTGGATGATGTTCGACAGATTCCCCGGCGCCAGCGAAAGCACCAGCTTCCGCAGATCCGGACTCGCCTTATCCAGCGAAGATTCCGGCAGGAAGCCGAGATCGCCACCGTTCGGCGTCGTCTGCGGATCTTCCGAGTAGCTCTGCGCGACCATGGCGAAATCTTCGCCCTGACGCAACCGGGCTTCAATCGCCTTGATCTTGCGAACGGCTTCGTCTTCGGTCCGCGCCTTGTCGTTCTTCAGGTTGCGGACATTCGGGTCGGGGCGGGGCGTCACCACAATCTGCGCCAGGTGAACCTGTGGTTCGGGCAAATTGAACATCCCGCGATTGGCGTTGTAGAACGCGGCCACTTCGGTATCGGTGATGTTGATCCGGGAGGTGATTTCCTTGTTGAACAGCTTCTTCACGCTCTCATCCTTGCGGATGCGCGCTTTCAGCTCGTCCAGCGAAAGGCCCCATTCCTGGAGCTGCTTGTCGAAATCTTCCTTCGTGTACGGAGTCTTCATCTCCGTCAGGCGCGATTCGACGTCGGCGTCGGTCGCCACAAGGGCGGCCTTCTCCGCACGCTGCAGCATGATCTCGTTGTCGATCAGGGACCGCAGCATTTCCAGACGCCGCAACTGCACCTGGTCCTCGTTTTCCCCTTCAGCCTTGCCGGGGAACTGAGACTTGTAGGTGCGGTCGACCTCAGCGGTGTACACCGGGCGGCCGTTAACTGTCGCGGCAACACCGGCGGGTGCCGAATTGTTACAGCCGGCAAGGACCGCGCAAGCGATCAGCAGAGTGGCCGAAGCCCAGTTGCGAATTCTAATCATCGATGACTCCTCATTATAATGACCTTACCCATGCGCGTTGGAATCATTGGAACGGGAGCCATCTCCCACAAACACGCTCAAGCCTATAAAAACATCGGTTTTGAGATCGTAGCCTGCACCGACATCAACCCCGAAAACGGCCGTAAGTTCGCCGAACAACACGGCGGCGTCTTTCTCCCGACCTACGAAGAAGTATGCACATATCCGGCGGTCGATTATGTTGACGTCTGCACTTTCCCCGATTTCCGGCTCCAGCCGCTGAAGATTTGCGCCGCCCACGGGAAGCACATTCAGGTCCAGAAACCAATCTCGACGAACCTCGCGACCGCCCGGGAAATGGTGGAAACCGCCCGCGCCGCCGGCATCGTCCTTGGCGTGGTAAGCCAGCATCGCTTTGACGATTCCTCCATGTTCGTGAAGCGCGCCATCGAAGCCGGACGCCTCGGTAAACTGATCCAGGCCGACGCCTACGTGAAGTGGTTCCGGTCCGCCGAATACTACAGCCGCCCCATCAAGGGAAGCTGGGCGGTGGAAGGCGGCGGCGCCCTCATCAACCAGGCGATTCACCAGATAGACGTTCTGCGCTGGTTCGCCGGCCCCGTCAAGACGGTGAATGCGATGTGGCAACTGGGTGCACTGCACAAGATTGAATCCGAGGACGTGGTGAACGCCCTGCTGCGCTACGAGAACGGCGCGACCGGCATCATCCAGGCTTCCACCGCGATGTGGCCGGGGTACTCCGAACGCGTCGAGATCCACGGCACGAAAGGCACCTGCGTCATCACCGGCGACAAGCTGACCACCTGGGACGTGCAGGACGACGAGGGCGAACCCGCGCCGCTGGCCAGTTCGGTCGCTTCGGGCGCATCCGACCCGATGGCAATTTCTCTCGAACCGTTCGAACGCCAGTTCCTGGATCTGGCCGACGCTATCCGCAATAAGCGCAAGCCCCTCGTCGCCGGGGAAGAAGGCTGCGACGCGCTCGAACTCGTGGAGCGCATCTACAACGAGTGCCGGAAGGAAGCATAATGAGCGCCGAACGCAGCAGAGAACTTTTCGAAAGAGCAAAGCTCTCCATCCCGGGCGGCGTCAACTCCCCGGTCCGCGCCTGGCGCGGTGTCGGCGGCTGGCCCCGCTTTATCAAACGCGGCCAGGGTTCGCGCCTCTTTGACGAAGACGACAACGAATACATCGACTACATCGGCTCGTGGGGCCCACTGCTTCTGGGGCACCGTCACCCGGAGATCCTCGACGCAATCAACGAGGCTCTGACGCGCGGCACCAGCTTTGGTGCGCCGACCGAACTCGAAATCGAACTGGCCGAAACGATCCGCGAACTGGTTCCTTCCATGGAACTGGTGCGGCTGGTCAATTCCGGCACCGAAGCCACGATGAGCGCCCTCCGCGTGGCCCGTGGTTTCACGGGCCACGACATCACCATCAAGTTCGAAGGCTGCTATCACGGCCACGTCGATTCCCTGTTGGTGAAGGCCGGCTCGGGCGTCGCGACGCTGGGCCTACCGGATTCCCCCGGTGTTCCCAAGGGTTTCAGCGACACCACCATTACTCTGCCCTACAACAACGTGGACGCCCTGGAACAGGCCTTCGTGACACACGCGGGCAAGATCGCGGCTGTCATCGTGGAGCCCGTCTGCGGCAACATGGGCTGCATCCCGCCCGCTCCGGGTTATCTGGAGGCCATGCGGGAAATCACCGCCCGCCACAACGCCCTGCTCATCTTCGACGAAGTGATGACCGGCTTCCGCGTTTCGTCCGGTGGTGCCCAGAGGCTTTACAACATCAAGCCCGACCTGAGCACCTTCGGCAAGGTCATCGGCGGCGGCCTGCCCATCGCGGCTTATGGCGGACGTCACGATATTATGAGCTTCGTCGCCCCCAGCGGCCCGATCTATCAGGCAGGTACCCTTTCCGGTAACCCGCTGGCAGTTGGTGCCGGTCTGGCCATGCTGCGGCACATTCAGGCTCACCCCGAAATCTACGATCAACTCAACGAAGCGACGGGCCGCCTGGCCGCGTGCGCCCCGGAGAACGTCACAGTCAACCGAATCGGCTCGATGATGACGTGGTTCTTCACCACGACGCCTGTCACCGATTACGACTCGGCGAAGCTCAGCGATACCGCCCGGTTTGGTAAGTTCTTCCACGCCATGCTGGAGCGCGGGATCTACCTGCCGCCCTCGCAGTACGAGGCTCTGTTCGTTTCCACCGCTCACTCGGAAGCCGATATCGACCGCACGGTTGAAGCGGCCAAAGAGAGCTTTGCCATCGCCCTGGAGTAAGCGCTATGCCTCGTCCGATCGTCCTCATTCACGGTTACTCCGCAGACAGCCACGACTTTTCCGCGTTCTCCACCTCCCTGCAAAACAAGGGGATGAATGCGAAAGACATCAACATCTGCGACTATGTTTCGCTCAGCAACGAAGTCACCGTAAAGGACATCGCCGAGGGTCTGGATCGGGCCTTCCGAATCCAGGCTGGCCTCGATGCCGACCAGGAGTTTGACGCGATCGTCCATTCCACGGGG
>CANIHR010000418.1 GCA_947467185.1 Bryobacterales bacterium | reverse complement strand
CGCGTGCAGAAGGGACGAAAGAGGGGAACCCGGAGGGACTAAGAGACGAGAGAGGAGAGGTGTTCGAATTCGTCGGCGCGCACGAACTGGTAGCGTTCCATGGTGACGGCGACTTCAAAAGGAGCATCGGCATCGGGGCGACGGCTGCGGAGAACCTTGCCTAAACAACGAATGCGGACGGGAGGGGTGCTGCCCGAGAGGGTAATAACGTACTCGATCTTGCCACCGATGTCCACATTGTCCTGAGAGAGAAAGCAGACGCCGCCAGAACTGATGTCACGTGTTTGTTCCGTACGGTTTACACGCTGATCACCCAGATGCAGAATGTGCAGAGGGAGCTCCAGTTTATACCGTTGTGCGCGACGTTGTTCCAAGTGACTACTTTACGTTGGTTGTATCAGATAATCAATGGCAACAGGTACCATTACCCGAACTGTTCCGGTACGGTAACCGTAAAACAGATTGGGGGGACAAGTTGCGGGACAAGGATTCAAACGCGGGCACTGCGAAGGCGCCCATGCGCAGTTCAAGGGCAGTTCAAATTCCACTACTCTCAACCGTTGCAATGCTTTGCGTGGGGTGCAGCCAGAGCACTCCGGCCGTGAGTGTACACCTGGACTCCGGTGGGCGATGCATCAGCGAGGCCACAGGAATGGTCGTGGACCAGCGGATCTGCTACGGATACCGGGGCGGGTATTACGGCGGGGCCCACTATATCTACGTTCCGGGGCGCTCGGCACCCTACTATTCCACGCCAGGATCGCCAGGATATGTGCGTCCGTGGAGCCCGGCGGTGTCCGGGGCATCGGCAGCGGGGGCGGTAACGAGCAGCGGGACAGTGCGCGGGACCTTTGGCGGCGCTTCGGGCGGGGGGGAGTAGATGAGGCGGGAACAGAGAACTCCGCGGTTTGGGTGGCAGGACCGGGTATCGAGCCAGGGCCTGACGTTCCATACCCCGAATGGCGTGCCGTACTGGGATGAGTCGGTCTGTTACCGATTCACGGCGAAAGAGGTGGATGAGCTGGAGGCTGCGACGAATGAGTTGCAGGAGATGTGCCTGGCGGCGGCGGGGAACATCATTGAAAACAAGCGGTATGAGGATTTACAGATTCCCCCGGGCGCGATTCCGCTGATTGAAGCGGCATGGGCGGCGGAACCACCTTCGATTTACGGTCGATTCGATCTGGCATTTGACGGAGTGAAACCGCCTAAATTATTGGAATATAACGCGGATACTCCGACTTCTCTGGTGGAGGCGGCGGTAATTCAGTGGCACTGGCTGCAGGATGAAGAGCGGCGGTCGGACCAGTTCAATTCGATTCACGAGAAGTTGATCGCGCAGTGGCGAGAGATTCGTCCATATCTGCGGCCGGGGCCGCTGTATCTGACGGGGACGGACGACGCCGAGGATGTGATGACACTGGCGTACATGGAAGACGTGGCGACGCAGGCGGGGATTGAGACGAAGGCGATTGAACTCTCGGATATCGGGTGGAATGCGAGCGCGGGCGAGTTCCGGGATCTGGAGGAACGGCGGATCGGAAATGTGTTTGCGCTGTATCCGTGGGAGTGGCTGTATTCGCAGAATCCGGTGGGACTGGAAGTGACGCTGGGCAAGGGCGACCTGTGGATGGAGCCGATCTGGAAGATGCTCTGGTCGAATAAGGCGCTGCTGGCGGTTTTGTGGGAGATGTATCCGGGGCATCCGAATTTGCTGGAGGCGCGGCTGGATGGGCCTGGCGGGATGCGGGAGTTTGTACGGAAGCCGATTTTGTCACGGGAAGGCGCCAATGTACTGCTTGTGACGGACCGGGGGACTGTGGAAACGGACGGGGAGTACGGGGAAGAGGGGTATGTTTGGCAGGCGGCCGCCCCGATCCCGGAGTTTGACGGGAACTTTCCGGTGATCGGGAGCTGGGTGGTGACGGACCAGGGAGCTTGCGGGATGGGGATCCGGGAGTCAAAGAGTCCGATTACGGATAATTTGAGCCGCTTTGTTCCGCATTATTTTTAGGCTCCGGTGGATCGGAATTACTTCACCGCGACGGTGATTCCGGCCTGGCTTTTGGTTCCTCCGACGATGAGTTCGACCGGGACATCGCCGGACGGTGCTGAGGCCGGGATTTTGACGTTGATCTGCATGACTCCGGCGACCAGTTGCGGGGCTGCTCCGGCGTAGAGGACTTCGGCCGGGATGCCTCCGATATTGACGGTGACAGGCTTGGCGAGGGGGGCCGGGTAGGCGGGCCCGTTGGCAAGCTGGCCGTCGATGCCTCCGGGGTTGGTCTGGCCTTCACCGGTGGCATAGAGGACGACGATGGAGCCCTTTTCGGCCGGTTTAGTGGCGGAGTTGGGGCTGAGGTCGGAGTTCAGGATGGTGCCCTGCCCGGTGCCGGAGGTATTGGCGGAGAAGAGGGACGGGGCGACGGGGGCGACCGGAAGGGCGATCGGGTCGGAGGTGGTGGTCCCGTTCTTCACAGTGACCTGGGTACCGGCTTTGCCGTCGAGGGCATAAGGTGCAAGGACGGCGACCTGGCCAGCCGAACTGTAGAGGACGGGCGCGGGGACTCCATCGAAGAGAACCTGGGTGCCGCCTGCGTTCGTCGTGACTTTACCGCTGGAAACCTGCCCAGTTGCGAGGGCCGCGGGGCCGAGACGTTCTCCATAAATGACAGTGACTTTGCCGGGAGTGATGGGGGACGCCTGCGCGCTGGCTCCGTCAACGATACCGGCAGAGATCAGGAAGGGCTTGTTACCGACCTGAGGGGCCTGCGTGAGGGTGTAGCTGAGAACCCGGTTGCGGAGGGTAGTGGAATCGGTCTGCTGGCGCGGGACGACATTGAGGATCAGGCTGCCCATTTCGTCGAAAGAATTTTCACCCCATTTCACGCGCTGCGGAGGGTTGTAGGGGTTACGGAAGTTGCTGGTCGAGTTGTCGTAGATCAGTTCGCCATCGATGCGGGTCCCGGCGGGGAGCGACACGAGGTCCTTAAAGAAGTAGGTGTCCTGCCAGTTGAAGTCCCAGTCTTTGATCCAGAAGAGGACGCGGACCTCGCCGGTTGGGAGAGTGGCGGTCATGCGAGTACCGCGGGCGAGATAGTGAGCGTGGGCGGAAACCGAGAAGGCGTCAACATCCACAGGGAGGGTGAAGGAGCCACGGACTTTGTAGTCGGCTTTGGCGGCGGGAATATCGATATTGGCGAGAACGCCGAAGTAGCCGGGGGCCTGGACCTGGGTGATGTCGCGGGTGGGTTTGGTGGTGAAGTAGAGGCCGACGACCGTCTTTTCGGATTCGACCTTGCCGTCGGGGTGGAAGTGGGTCTGGAGGACGAGGTCGGCCCCTTTGGGGAGCGTGTAGGCGAGCCCCGTGGGGAGGAATTCGGGGGTGGCGCCGGGGACCCAGCCGCCGAGGCCACCGGCGAGGGCGGTGGCGGGGTCGCTGGCGGCAAGGATCAGGATGCTGCCGAAGCCAGGGAAGCCGGGCTGGCCGGTGGTGGCGATATTGGCCGCTTCCTGGCGGCGGGCGCCGCCAGTGGTGTCAGTGAAGAAGAGGACGTGGTGGAGGGCGGCGCGGGCGGTCGATTTGATTTCGATGGCGCGGATGTACTTTTCTTCAGTAAGGCCAGTCTGGACGACGAAGTTCTGGTAAATGTCAGGGCCATCGGCGGCGACCGAGTAGGCTTTGGGCATTTCGACGATGAGGTCGGGGGTGCCGAGGGTCCAGCCATCGGGGAAGGTGGGGAGGGCTGGTTCTTTGGCGGGGTCGCCCTGGGGCATGCCGTCGGCCACCCACTTTTGGATGAGGGCGATCTGGGCGGGGGTGAGGCGGCGTTCGTCACGGAAGGCGGCCCAGGTGGGTTCGGCCTTCCAGGGTGGCATGTAGCCGGTGCTGGTGACGGAGGCGATGGTGCGGGCGCGCTGTTTCACGTCGGAGTAGCTGGCGAGGGTGAAGGGGGCGACCTGACCGGTGCGATGACACTTCGTGCAGTTGTTGTAAATGATGGGCGCGATGTGTTCGGACCAGGTGACAGTCTGAGCGCCGGCGGGGATGGCCGCGAGGGCGGAGGTCAGGAGGAGGGTTACCGTCCGGAAGGTCATGGGGATGCTTTTAAGGTTAACAGCCCGCGAGGGCAGGTGAGCGAGCCGGGAAGGGCACGGAATTGCCGACCCGGCTCGCTCCTGTGGTGTTTCGTACGAGGGGATTATTGCGCCACGAAGACCGAGACGGGGGCGCTCGGAATATCGTTGGCGTAGAT
>CANIHR010000417.1 GCA_947467185.1 Bryobacterales bacterium | reverse complement strand
GTAAGGTTCAGGAGTTCCGGCACCTCCGTCCAGAGTGATGTTGTCGTATTGGTGAAACGGAGAAACATGTCCCCATGCCACCGACTGCAGATTATCGAAGCCAGTGAAAGTGAAGGTTGCAAAGCTCATTGTCATTGGCGCATTGAATGTTGCCTGGACAACCGAAGAATCCATCTTCAGGCCGGAGAAGATCGCTGCCGCATTCCCTCCATAATCCACCAGTGAAAACGGCGCAAGCTGGATCGAATTTAGAGTGAATGGCCCACCTCCGTCTTTGGTCAGGACACTGGTGCCATTGTCGAGGCACGCCGAGAGTCCAGTCGAACCAGCCCAATAACTGGAAGCCCCGCCGCCAGGATCGGCTTCAGAACAAAGAAGCCCGCCGGGTGCATTCCCGGCAGCCAGGGCCGAAATGGTGAATCCAGCCTCTGAGTAGCTACTGCCCGGCAGGAAAAAGTAAGTGCTTCCGGTCCGGTGTAGCGACTCGAAGTCGAGTACGACACCGCCGTAAACAGCGGGCGTGCAAAGCAGCGCGGCGATTGCCGTCTTCAGGAAACTGTTACGAATTGTGTAGTTCATCGCGTCTCTTCTTTCCGGTACTATCCTGGTGCCGGAAGGAGGAGCGTACAGTAGCGAGTTGCCAATTACAAGCCATAACCTGGACCGCCGAAAAATGAAACCGGCAGCCCTTTCGAGCTGCCGGTTTCGTTGCATTGGTGAGGGTCTGTTAGACTTCGAAGCCCTTGCTGTACGCAGGCCGGGTGATCATTTTGGTGGCAGCCGGATCGCCGGTGAACTTCAAACCCGGTTCCACTGTGAGCTTGCGACCAGTCCGGTAGCTAATGTTGGCCAGGTGGCAGAGGCCGGCACTGAGGACGGCGTTGTCGATGGGATCGTGCAGGTCCTTCATGTTGCGGGAGCGTACTCCGGTGAGGAAGTTCTCCATGTGAAGCTTCGTGGTGTTTTCACCCGCCGTCGGCTTCTCTTCGCGGAACATTTCGCTGCCTTCGCCCCGATAAAACTGAACACCCTGATCGCTCTGCGAGGCCCAGCCTTCCGACCCGTAGATCAGGTCGCCGACCATCACATTGAGGGGAGGAACGGTGGGTCCGGCCTGACCGCGACGGGGTGCCGCCGGGACACCTTCAGCGCCAGTCAACAGACCGCGAACTTCGAACACGATTTCGCGGTCGCCGTAGTCAAAGCGCGACAGCTGGGTGTTGGGGGTTTCCTGATCGTCTTGCGGACCATACTTGCCACCGGTGGAGACAGCAGTTTTTGGCCAGGCCGGGTCGCCCAGAGCCCAGCGGGCGATGCCCATTTCGTGAACGCCCTGGTTGCCGATATCGCCGTTGCCGGTATCCCAGAACCAGTGCCAGTTGTACTTGAAGCGGAGTTCATTGAAGGGGCGGCGGGGGGCAGGACCGAGGAAGAGATCCCAGTTCACACCGGCGGGTGTGGGGGCGTCGGCTTTGTGGCCGATGGAGACGCGGCGTTTGTAGCAGAGTCCCTTGGCCGAGTAAACCTTGCCGATGATGCCACCCTGGATCGCTTCCATGGCACGCATTTTGAACGGCGTGCTCCGGTGCTGGGAGCCGACCTGCACGATCTTCTTTGTCTCCCGGGCAACCTGGAGCACACGTTCGCCTTCGTGGATGTTGTAGCAGGCGGGCTTTTCGCAATAAACGTCCTTGCCTGCCTTCATGGCCCAGATGGTGGCGAGGACGTGCCAGTGGTTCGGCGTCGCGATCGAGACGGCATCAATGGTGGGGTCATTGAACATGGCGCGCATGTCTTCGAATTCTTTTGCCTTGTCGAAACCACCCTTCTGCAGCGTGGCGTTGGCGACTTCACGGGCTGCCTGGTTGACATCGCAGAGGCCGGCGACGCGGGCTCCGTCGATCTTCGGGTAGGTGCTGAGGTGATTGCCGCCGCGCCCGCCGAGGCCGACGATACCGATGTTGATTTTGTCGTTCGCGCCCCATACACGCGAGGCGGCCGCTGCGGTGGCGGCGCCGATGAAGAATCTTCTGGTGGTTGATGACATAGCGTTCCGGCGTCGATTATATCAATCGGGCGGAGGGTCACGTATCATGTTTCAAACACGATGCCGATGACCAGACGTGACTTCCTGGCGCTTCCCGCCCTCGCCGCTGTGCCGAGTTTGCTGGCGGCGAAAACTCCTTCCATTCACCTGCCGACCTACGCCGATGACCGGCTCGCGATGGCTTCGTATTCTCTGCGAACCGTACTGGATCTGCCGCGGAATCGGGCAAAGGATCCAAAAGCAGATCTGCTGGCGCTGGTCGACTTTCCTAAAGTGGCGCGGGAGCGGTTCGGGATCTGGAATCTGGAGATTCTGGGGCAGCATTTCCCGTCGGTGGAACCCGAGTACCTGAAGACTCTCAAAGAGGCCGTGACGCGTGCGGCGGCAGTAGTGGTGAACATCCCCACGTCGGTGGGGGCGTCATTCTATGACCCGGATGCGGCGAAGCGGGCGCTGGCGGTGACGAATTCGAAGAAGTGGATCGAGACGGCGGTGGCGGTGGATTGCCCGAGTGTCCGAATCCACATCCAGGGCGTAAAGGGTGTGACGCCGGATGCGGCGCTGACGGCAGCGGGGCTTCGCGCCGTCGCTGAGTATGGCGCAGAGAAGGGGGTGGTCGTGAATCTGGAGAACGACGATCCCACCAGCGAGGATGCCTTCTTCATTGTGAAGGTGCTGGACACTGTGAATTCGCCGTGGCTTCGGGCCCTTCCCGATTTCTGCAATTCCATGCTGAAGGGCGATGAAAAGTTCAACTACGATGCGGTGACGGCGCTGTTTCCGAAGGCCTACAACATCTGCCACGCGAAGGACTCGGAGGTGGACGGTGGCAAGGTCTTCCGCGTGGATCTGGCGCGGACCTTCGCAATTGCCAAAGCGGCCGGGTACAAGGGTTTCTATTCGGTGGAGTGGGAAGGCGAAGGAGAGATCTGGAGCGAGACCGTAAAGCTGGTTGAGAACTGCCGGAAGTATCTTTGAGCGGAACTCTGAAGCGTAGGCTGGGTCTGACCGAAGCCATTGCGCTCAACATGAGCAACATGGTGGGCGTGGGGCCGTTTATTACCATCCCGCTGATTATTGCGTCGATGGGTGGGCCGCAGTGCATGCTGGGGTGGCTGCTGGGTGCCGTGCTGTCAATTGCGGACGGCCTGGTTTGGAGTGAACTCTCGGCGGCGCTGCCGGGAACGGGCGGGAGTTATGTCTATCTGCGCGAGGCGTTCCGGGGAACACGGCTGGGGAGTCTGCTGCCGTTCGTGTTTATCTGGCAGTTTGTGTTGAGCGGGCCGCTGGAGATCTCGTCCGGGTACATCGGGTTCGCGCAGTATTCGGGCTACCTGTGGAAGGGGATGGGCGTCTGGGGAACGCGTGGCCTGGCGGTTGGCGTTGGGGTTCTGGTGATGCTGATGCTTTACCGAAAGATTGAGACAGTTGGGCGGTTGACCGTGGTGTTGTGGCTGGGAATGCTGGCGACAGTGCTGGTGGTGATTGTCAGCGGTCTGGCGAACTTCAATCCGCGGGTTGCCTTCGATTTCCCGCCCAATGCGTTCCGGCTGGATCGGAGTTTCTTCGCGGGCCTGGGCGCCGCAATGCTGATCGCCATGTACGACTTCATGGGGTACTTCGATATCTGTTACGTAGCCGGGGAAGTTCGGGAGCCAGGCCGCGTCATCCCGCGAGCGATTCTCTGGTCGGTTGGCGCGGTGGCGGTGATGTATGCGCTGACGAACCTGAGCATTATCTCAGTTGTCCCATGGCGCGAGGCCATGCAGTCGAAGTTCATCGCGGCGGATTTTATCGAGCGGCTGTATGGGGCGAAGGCAGCGGCGGCTGTAACGCTGTTAGTGCTGTGGACGGCGGTGGCATCCGTGTTCGCGCTGTTGCTGGGGTACAGCCGCATTATTTGGGCGGCCGCGCAGGCGGGGGACTTCTTTGCGGTGTTTGCCCGCCTCCACCCAACGGGTAACTTCCCCCACGTGGCCGTGCTGGTGCTGGGGACGATAGCGATCGTCGGGAGTTTTTTCACCCTGGATGACGTGATCCCGGCGCTTCTGACGACCCGGATTCTGGTTCAGTTCATTGGCCAGATCTGGGCGTTGCACCGATTGCGCAGCCGTGCGGATTTCGTGATGCCATTCCGAATGTGGTTGTACCCGTTGCCGTCCTTGCTGGCGTTGGCTGGCTGGCTCTACATCTTCTCCACTTCGGGCGGGAAGT
>CANIHR010000416.1 GCA_947467185.1 Bryobacterales bacterium | reverse complement strand
GGTGTCAAAGTACGAGCGGAGGCGCTTCATCCGGGTCTCTTCGTAGACTGCTTCCAGACTGGAACCGATGTAGACGACTTCCCCTTTGCCGAACCTGCTGCGGACGATGGCGGGGCCGAGGTTTTGCCGGTGGCCGCGGTCGATTGTCTCTGCCAAAACCTCGCCGCCGTTCGCTTTGAAGAGCACGATTTGCGGGTCCTGCGGGATCTCTTCGCCTGACGGGAGTTTCAGGTAGAGATCAGGGATTTCGAGAGGGTCAACCTGCGTAAGCGTGGCACCGAAAACATCGGCCAGACCGAAGTCTTTGCGGGGGCGGCCGTATTCGTCACAGATGGAAGTCAGGTGCGTGGCGATGAGCCTGCCGCCGTTGCGAACATAGTCCCGGATCATGCCGCACTGCGCATCGCTGAGGCAGGGAGCATTGGGGACGTACAACATTGGGTAACGGGCGAGCAGTTCCGGGGTCATTTGCCAGTCGAGGAATGGTTCCGCCTCGTAGTTGTTGGCCTTCAGGAGTTGCCATGCTCCGTGATAGGCGTTTTCGTAGGCTTTTGAAACGTGGTGTTTGCCGTCGAACCAGTCGATGGTCTGATCGCCGACGAGAATGCCGGCCTGTGGTTTACTGCGGAGAGCGTTGAAGCGGCTTGCCGTCTTCTGGTGGAAGTCAAAGACTTCGCGGACATAGCGGCCGCTCTCGTATTTCAGGGGTTCTTCGGGCTGGTAGAAAAAGCGCGGCAGGCCCCAGTAGACAAGGCCCGCTCCGGCGGCGATGGCAGTGGCTCCGTCGAGCAGGAGTTCCTGGCTTTCCACGGGATAGCTGAACCAGCCGCGGACTCGGTCACTCTTCATGTGCTCGCGGTTGTATTGGGTGTGGGTTCCAACGTAGGTCCACACCGCTTTGCCGGTGGACTGTCCCAGTTGCATGTTGAAGAGCTTCTCTTCGGGCGTCTCGGCGGCTTCGAACATGAAGCCGTCCACTGCGGGGATGCCGCGGTTCCGCCACTCGCGCTTGCTGAGCAGCGAGGTGTCGTTATAGAGCACGGGAACGTCGCGGGTGGCGCGGATCATCTCGCGGATTTCCCGCAGGAAGGCGATCACGACATCGTTGGCGAGCCAGTTGGTGTAGCGGATTTCGTCTTCCAGCGGGACCTTGTGCGACTGGTCCGGCACGCCCACACCGAACTTCTTCCGGTACGCCGCTTCGCAGTGTTCGCAGTGGCAGTAGTCCTTTGCGTGCTGCATGCCCATGTAGGGGCCGTCGAAGTACATCACGTCAACGGGGTACTCGGTGAGGACCTCTTTCACCATGGCGCGGATGACGTCGCGGACGGGCGAATTCAGGCAGCCTTCGTTGTAGCGGTTGAAGCCGTAGTGCTCCGTGGGCATGGGCTCGCCGGACTTCGTCTTCTTTGTCCATAGCGCGAAGCGGGGATCCTTGCTGGTGACCTCCATGAACGGGTGATTTAGAGGGACATAGGCGATTACCTTCAGGCCGGCAGCCCAACAGAGATCAGTGGTTTCGCGGAACGGATCGCCCTTGAGTTCGGGGTGAATGGGGTAGCCGGATTTTGTGGGGAAGTAGGCGTAATAGGAGGCAGCGGGGTAGCGCAGCGAATCGGCGTTCAGAGCTTTGGCGATGGAGATCGCCTTATCCGCCTTGTAGTCGAGCGACGGGTAGAAGGGCGGGTTGTAGGCTTCTGCGATGAGCACGCGCGGGTTGCGGGCCCAGTCGGTCATCGGGTTCGGGCCAGCAGCGGCAATCGTGTTCGAGCCTGCAAGAAGGAATCCGGCGGCCTGGAGGAGTTGTCGTCGGGTTAACTGGATGCTTTCGTGGGTCCGCATGAGTGTCTTTCGATGAGGTGGACGGGGAGTACGTGGTGCTCCGGTGTTGCTTCCTTCCGGCCGATACGCAGCAGGGTCTCGACGGCACGGTGGCCGAGTTCGTAGCTGGGCTGGTGGATGGTGGTGAGCGGCGGTTGCACGATGCTGCCAAGTTCCACGTTGTCGAAGCCGATGAGCGAGATGTCATCGGGGACTTTCAGGCCAGCGTCGAGAATGGCACGCAGGACGCCGAAAGCGATGGTGTCATTGCCGGCGAAGATGGCCGTAATTTTACGTGGGTGTTCGGCGAGGACCTTCTGTGCCATCTCGCGGCCACCCGCGAACGTGTTTTCGCCGTGCAGGACAGTCACGGAATTGGGCGGCATGGCTTTGACGAATGCCTTTTCGCGGTCTGTCAGGTTGCCGTGGTGTGCGGGGCCGGTCAGGTGGGTGACGTGGCGGTGGCCGAGTTTCAGCAGATATTCGGCGGCGAGGCGGCCCCCGGCTTTGTTATCGGCGCACACGGTTGAGAAGGGGCCGGGCGTGCGGTTGAGCAGAACGATCGGGATGCCAATGGCCTCCAGTCGCTCCTTTTGGTCTTTATCAAGAACGGCGACGGAGTTCATGAGGATGCCGTCGACACGCTTGCCGGCGAGGGAGGACACATACTCCATCTGGCGGTGGGCATCCTGGTCGCTGTTGCAGAGGACAAGATCACACCCGGCGGCACGGGCGGCGTCCTCCGCTCCACGTGCCACTTCGGCGAAGAAGGCGTTCCGGATGTCGCTGATAATGAGGCCGAGGGTGTGGGAGCGGCCGGTGACGAGGCCCCGCGCGACGCGGTTGGCGCGGTAGTTCAGGCGTTCAGCGACGGCGAGGACACGGCTGCGCGTGTCGGCGTTGATGCCGTAGGCTCCGCTGAGGGAGCGGGAGACGGTGGAGACGTCGACACCCGCTTCACGGGCAATATCCTTGATGGTGATCCCTGTTCGCAAACGTTTGCAATCAGTTTGGCAGAAGTGGGCGGTGGAGTCAATTCCCCCGGTGGGGACAGGGGGAAACGATATTATGGGCGTGCACAACATGCAGAATCAGCTACTCAGGTCGTGGTTTGCCTTCCTTCTCTTCGCGGCAGCGATGAATGCCCAAACGGACGCGGGGCGCTTTGAAAACAAAGTGCTTCCTGTGATTTCGAAGGCCTGTTTTCAGTGTCATGGTGAGACGGCTCAGATGGCGGGGCTGAATTTGGCGGGGACGGTGAGGCCGGAAGTCTGGCAGAAGGTTCGTGGGCGTATTTCGGCGAAGCAGATGCCGCCCCCTCCCATGCCTGGGCTGAGCGCGGCTGAACTGGAGACGGTCGTCAGCTGGATCGATACTCTGCCGAAGCCGATTACCAGTTCGGGGCCGGGTCGGGTAACGGCGCGGCGTCTGAATCGGGTGGAGTTCAATAACACGATTCGCGATTTTCTGGGTGTGACTCTGCGCCCGGCGGATGACTTCCCGGTGGATAACCAGGGCTATGGCTTCGACAACATCGGCGATGTTCTGTCGCTGTCCCCGATGCTGATGGAGAAGTTCATGGCGGCGGCGCGCCGTGTGTCGCAGGTGGCGGTTTATGGCGAACCGTACGAGAAGACTCCGTCGATCATCGGCAAGTTGCTGGTGAAGAATATTCAGGATGACGGGCATGTGAGCGGCAACTATCTTCCGTTCTCGATTCGCGGCACGCTGGACGGTGTTTATCGCTTCCCGGTGGAGGCGGATTACACGCTGCAGTTCCGCATTTCGAATCGGCGGGGACGTGCTCCGGGCGAGGACTTCGGGCCTGGGCGGCGCGGGCGGACTCTGTCGGCTGCGGAGATCGCGGAGGTTCGGGAGATCCATCGGAAGAACGAGCCACCCGTTGAATTGAATATCGACGTGGATGGCAAGCAGGTCGTGAAACAGATTATTGAGGGCGATGAGTCGTATGACTACACGCGCGCGCCAACGGTGGCGAAGGTTCATCTGACTGCGGGCGAGCACAGGATACAGGTGTACTTCCCGGTGAATGCTAACGTGGAGAATCCGCGCACGAATCTGAACCCGGATGGGCGTCGGCGGATGTCGGGGGAGTTTGTCGAGATTCTGGGACCGTACAACCCTTCGGCTGCGCATCCTCCGAGTTACTCGAAGGTGTTTGTTTGTGGTGGGAAAGATGCGGCTTGTACGCGGAAGATTGTGGAGAATCTGGCACGGCGCGGGTTCCGGCGTCCGGGGACGGAAGAAGAGATCCAGCGGCTGCTGAAGTTGGTTGCGCTGGTGCAGAAGCAGGGCGATTCGTTTGAGGAAGGCGTGCGGATTGCGCTGCAGTCGGTGCTGGTGTCTCCGGCGTTTCTGTTCCGCGTGGAGAAGGATCCGGCGGCCGGCAGCGGGGCGTATCGGCTGAACGACTTTGAACTGGCTTC
>CANIHR010000415.1 GCA_947467185.1 Bryobacterales bacterium | reverse complement strand
CTCTGGTCACCGTCACCCTTGGTACCAAGGACGACGAACAGCGCATTGAAATGCTGGAAGCGGGCGAGACGTTCAAGCGCTTCATGCTGCACTACAATTTCCCGCCGTTCTCGGTTGGCGAAACCGGCTTTATGCGCGGCCCCGGCCGTCGTGAAATCGGCCACGGTGCTCTGGCGGAACGCGCGGTTCTGGCCGCGATGCCTTCCGAAGAAGCTTTCCCCTACACGGTCCGCGTCGTTTCCGACATTCTGGAATCGAACGGTTCCAGCTCCATGGCCTCCGTCTGTGGCGCGAGCATCGCGCTGATGGACGCCGGTGTGCCGATCAAGGCCCCGGTTGGCGGCGTGGCGATGGGTCTGGTCAAGGAAGGCGACAAGTACGCCATCCTGACCGACATTGCCGGTGCTGAAGATCACTACGGCGACATGGACTTCAAGGTTGCCGGCACCCGCGCGGGCATCACCGCTCTTCAGATGGACATCAAGGTTCCGAACGTTACTACGGAGCTGATGAAGGAAGCGCTGGAACAGGCCAAGCGTGGTCGTCTGCACATCATCGGCAAGATGGAAGAAGTGCTGACTGAATCCCGCGAGGAAATGTCCCCGTACGCTCCGCGCATCTACACCACCAAGATTCCGGTGGATAAGATCCGTGACGTCATCGGACCGGGCGGCAAGGTGATCCGCGGCATCATCGAACAGACCGGCGTCAAGATTGACGTTGAGGACGATGGCACGATTCACGTGGCGTCTTCCGATCCGGTTGCCGCGAAGCAGGCTCTGCAGATCATTGCAGATCTCACTGCGACCGCCGAAATCGGCAAGGTCTACCTGGGTAAGGTTGTTCGGATCGTCGATTTCGGCGCATTCGTGGAAATCTTCCCCGGCACCGATGGTCTGCTGCACATCAGCGAAATCGCCGAGAACCGCATCAAGCTGGTGACCGACGAACTGAATGAAGGCGACCAGATCCGCGTGAAGGTGATTGGGATTGAAGGCAACAAGATCAAGCTCAGCCGCAAGGCCGTTCTTAAGGAACTGCGCGATCAGATGAAGGCCAAAGAAGGTCAGTAAATAGTTTTACTGCTTCGCCCATAACGGGGCGGGGAGCTTGCCGGAGGAATCCGGTGGGTTCTCCGCCCCTTTTGGCGTTTGTCGGGTCAATTGGCGGCAGGGATTCGTTCGGCGTGATCGACTACCCAGACATCCACAGGGCCTTTTCCTGGAACGAGGCGGAGTCCCAGTTGGTCCTGGATGGCGCTGAAGAGGGAAGGACCTTCGGGTGTTTCCGTGGCTTCTCCAGGTGCGGGGGCAGGTCGATTCGGTTCAGCCGCCCATTGGAGCTTCACCTCCCACGTGTCTTTCAGACCTGTCTGGTCGATGACGGTTTCGCCCGTGAACCGGGACAGGAGGCGGGCGAGGAGATCGAGCCCCATGGAGTTGTGCGAGAGGTTCCCGGGACGCTGGAAACCATTATTGGCGGGGGCGTCCGGTTTGGCGGGCTGCATCTTCGGCCCGTTTTTGCCGGGAACCAGGGCAAGATACGAGAGTTCTTTCTTCTCCGTGTGCATGGTCAGCTTGAGCCGTTCGGCGAGCAGGCTTCGCAGCATCAGTTGGGCCTGACTTCTTGTAGTGCCGGGTGCGGCCTGGCCGACGATATCGAAGCGTACGGTCTTGTCGGTGATCCAGTCCGGACCGGAAAGCTGCGCGTTCGAGACGAGACCATACGCGAACTTGATGCAATCGCTGAGGCTGGCGTTGCCCAGGGTGAGTTTCCCGTTCTGGACCTGGCCGAGGTTGATGCTGAAGGTGTCGCCCTGGATGGGCGGCGAGATCTTCAGGGTGGCGACTTCGAATTCGGGCTGTTGGGCCAGCGCGAGGGTGCCGCTGAGGAGGATGAGGAGTATCGGGCGGAGCGGTTGCATTAGTTTCCTGTCGGCACTCTTTCCAGATGGTCGATTACCACGATCTCGCCAGTGCCTTTTCCGGGAATCAGACGCAGCCCGAGTTGTTCCTGGATGGCGCGGTGGAGCGTTGGGCCGGAGGGCGCATCCAGTGGCCTGCCGACCTGGTCTTCAAGTTCTGCCCTTTGCCCGTCCGTCAACTGCAAGGTCATGTCGGTGACCCATTTCAGGTCGACATCGTACTTCCCAGTGAGTTTGGTCGAATCGACGACGGGACGCCCCGATTGATCCTGCAGAGTTCTCGCGATATCGGCCGTGGAGACGTTAAATGCCGTCCAGCGATAGTGCCCACCGCCAGCTAATCCACCGTGGCCCGGTGGAAAAACGGGGTAGCCATCCTTGTCGATGGTGGTTTGTGCCGAGGACCACCAGGGATCATTGCTTGAGCCGTCCGAAACTGCTACAGATTCCTTCATTTTGATGCCGGCAGGCGCGACGGCCAGTTGATAGATCGGCAGCTCTTTCGTCTGGTAGTGAAACGCCAACTGGAATCGCTCGCGTAGCAGGTTCTGGAGCATGCTGTTGAACTGTGCGTGCGTGGTGTCCGGCGGGTAGCGGACGTCGAAATTAAACCGTGCCGTGCAGCAGGGATTGTGCGGGGAGAACTGGAATGCGGAGAATCCAAACGCCTTCGCGATCACCAGTCCCAATGGCATGTCGGAACATTGCCATGCTCCGAGGTGGGTTGACCCCGGTCCACCGACACAGGCGATGCCGGGAGTCGTGGATGGTTTAACAGAGGCCACCTCGAATGACTGACTATTTGCCGGGACCGCGAACAGCGCCAGACTAAGGCACAATACGGCAACTGAAATTCGCGGCGTCATCGGTGCTCCCTGTACCTGAATATACGGCAACTTTGGGCCACTGGCAGAGGGGGCGCGTTCTGGTTGGGTTTGTGCGCGAGGCCACGATGCTGTCCGGAGCCTGGCCTTGTTCCACCCAGCGCTCCAGGTTGCTCACTATGTCGAAGGTTCCAGTCCCGTCACCGCCGTTGCAGTGGCCCATGCCGGGGACCATGTACAGGCGCATCGCGTCCAGCGTTTTTGCTGTGCCCAGCGTATAGCGGACGCTGTCGAAGTACTCGATACTGTTGCGCGGGGCAATGAGCTGGTCGTTCCAGCCGTGATACATCAGCAGCTTTCCGCCGCGGTTGAAGAAGGGGCTCAGGTCGGGGTTCACGGCGTCGATGATCGGCCCGAAGAGCTTCTCGGTCGCCGCGACATCCTTGTCGAAGTCGATGGTCTTCCAGTCCCAGTTGGGGTTGGCGTGGACCATGTACTTGAACGTATCGACCGGGATCGCCATCGGCTGCGGTCCGGCGAGTCCGCTCCAGCCCATTTCGCTGCCGGGTTCCAAGGCGGGGAAGAGCTTCAGGCCGGTGCGGGGATTCGTCATGGGCGCGTAGATCTTTCGGGCAGCCTCCACCTGGGGCGCGGTCAGACAGGCGCTGGTGTCGGCACCTTGGCACTCGATCGTTTTCGGGTCGAAGTGGCAGCGGGTGGGGTCTTCGAGAACTCCGTCACGGACGCCGTCGAGGGCGTCACAGGTTTCCAGAACCGCCTTGTGGATGACTGGGTATTTCGCCGGTGGGATATAGCTGGCTTCGGTCTGGTGAACCGCCATGGGCACCCACAGTGACCAGGGCTGCAGATGCGACATGTAGTTGGCCGGCGCGCCTGCGATGATGCCGTCGAAATCTGCCGGATAGCGCTGGGCGGACATCAGACCCTGACGTCCGCCGGTGGAGCAGCCGTTCCAATATGCCCGCTTCGCCGGATTGCCATAAAAGGTCGCGATGATCGCCTTCGCCTGCACGGTCATTTCATGCACTGAGCGGTAACCAAAATCGACCAGCTTTTCGGGGTGCCCCATCGCGAAGGACCCGCCGGGCGTGGCGTGGCCAGTATCCGTGCTGGCAGTGGCGTAGCCGCGTCCGAGGGCGGTTGCCAGCGCGGGATAACTAATGGTCCCGGCCCAGCCGCCATTGCCGACAGCTTCGAATTTTCCATTCCAGCCCGCTTCGGGGAGCCAGACTTCGATGCGGATGTCTGAATCGGCGGAGGGCGCGAGCGTGGCGGTGACCCGGCAGAAAGCCGGGAGGGGAGCGAAGGGACTGGGGCCGCGTCCGCCAGGGGCGGGTGGGGTGAAGGCACCGGCCGCGACTGTCTGGGCGGCCGTGATGGTTGTTGCCGACAGTTTCAGGCCAGCGAGGTCCGCGCAGTTGGCGCCAAAAGCCGCGAAGGCGGAGACGAAGAAAAGTGCCGGTAGTTTCACAGTGAATAATAGTATCTGAATGATGACTCGCGGTGATTT
>CANIHR010000414.1 GCA_947467185.1 Bryobacterales bacterium | reverse complement strand
TGATTGACCGCTTGGTGACGGCGACCTGGAAGTCGACTCCGGCCGATGCGGCACTGGCAGAGACGGCGCGGACGATTGACAATGTTGTGCTGTACCGGCTGATGCAGCTGGCTGCGAGTGCGCAGGCGTCGGAGCAGGTAAAGGCGCTGGCGTGGCTGCGGCTGGATGAGTTGCGGAAATGGGCGCTGGCGCAGGCTCCAAAGGATACGGCGCAGCGGGCACATCTGCAGTATGGTGCGGCGCAGATTAAGCGGTTTCAGGATGACCCGAAGCAGATTGGGGTGAATAAGCCGGCTGAGGCTCCGGATGGGCCTCCGATTTAGTTACCGGTGTGCGGGGCCGTAGAGGACCCGGCCGGGGCGGTCCGCAGTGACCTTGCCGTCCTTCAGCGCCAGTTTGCCGTTGACTATCACATCGCGGACTCCTTCGGCGTATTGGTGGGGCTGGGTGAAGGTGGATTTGTCGGCTATGGTGGCGGGGTCGAAGATGACCATATCGGCTCTCATGCCGGGGCGAAGGATGCCGCGATCCCACAATTTCAGGCGCTGGGCCGGGAGGCTGGTCATGCGGCGGACTCCTTCTTCCAGCGGGAAGACGTGCTGGTCTCGGACGTAGGGTCCGAGGACACGCGGAAAGGTGCCGTAGCTGCGGGCATGGGGCGCTTCTTTGCCGAAGACGGGGATCTCGCCATCGGACGCGATCATGGTGAACGGGTAGCGCATGATGCGCAGAATATCTTCCTCGCTGATGGCGTGATAGATAGCGCCGCAGCTGCCTTTTTGTTCGATTTCCATGGCGGTGTCGGCGGCGTTTTCGAGGGTCGGTTCCACGCCCCGGGTGCGCGTCAGGTCGGCCAGGTTCTTGCCCGCCATGGAGGCGTCAAAGGGGCAGACGGCGATGACGACATTCTTTGCGTCACCGGCGCCTCGATCATTGAGCAAGGCATCGACGATGCCGGCTTTGATGCGGGCGCGCTGCTGTGGGGCGGCGAGGCGTTCGAGGACGGCTTTGCGTCCACCCTCCAGAGCCCAGCGCGGGAACATCGCATTCAGGCCGGTGGATGAAGCAGTGTAAGGGTATTGATCGATAGTCACATCAACACCCCGGGCGCGTGCGGCTTCGACGAGCTTCAGGGTCTCCACTGACATGCCCCAATTGGCCTTGCCGATCAGCTTGTGGTGCGTGATCTGGGTGGGTAGGTGGCCTTCTTCGCCGATGCGGATGGTTTCCCGGACGGCGTCCAGACTGTGCGATGCTTCCTCTCGCATATGCGACGTGTGATAGCCACCCATCGCCCCCACAACCTTGGCGAGTTCGACGATTTCCTCGGTGGGTGTGAAGTTGCCCGGCACGTAGAACAGGCCGGTGGACATCCCGAACGCGCCGTCGCGCATAGCCTGCGCTGCGATCTCTTTCTGCTTCGCCAGTTCCTCGGGAGTGGACTTCCGGTTCACCAGTCCGACCACTTCATTGCGTATGCTGCCCTGGCCGACCATGGAGCCGAAGTTGATGGAGATCGGCGTTTTCGCAACGCGCTGCAGGAAGGGTCCCAGAGGGACGGCGGAGGCGCCATCGGGTCCACCGATGAAAGTGGTGACGCCTTCATGAAGATAGTTTTCGGCGGTTGGCGTGGCGAAGATACCTCGGTCACCGTGGGAGTGGACGTCGATGAAGCCGGGCGAGACTGTCAGGCCGCGTGCGTCGATTTTGCTGGCGGCGGTTGCGTTGCCAAGCGCGCCGATGGCCGTAATGGTGTCGCCTTTGACGCCGATATCGGCGAGGAACCACGGGGCGCCAGTGCCGTCGATGACTTTCGCGTTGGTGATGACGAGATCGAATTGCGGAGCCTGGGCAAAGGCGGTGGCAGCGGCGAGGATCAGGGCGGGGAAGGCGGCGCGCATAAGTTGATGGTAGTACCTTGGGAATCATGCGTGCTTTTCTGATTCCGGTAGTAACGGCGTTGTTGAGTATGAACGCGATGGCGGCGACGCAGGCGTTCGATGTGGTGGTTTACGGGGGCACAGCGGGGGGCGTGATCGCGGCGGTTTCCGCAGCTCGCGAGGGCCTGAATGTGGCGCTGGTGGAGCCGACGAACCACGTGGGCGGGATGGTGTCGAGTGGCCTTGGCTACACCGACTTCGGGAAGAAGGAGGCGATTGGGGGATACGCGTACGAGTTCTACTATCGCGTGGGCCGCTTCTATGGCATGAACCGGTATTCGGCGGAGGTGAGTTGGTATCACGAACCGCATGTGGCCGAGCAGATTTTCCGCGAGATGATGACAACGGCTGGGGTGAAGCTGTTCTCCAGGGCGCGGATCAAGGAAAAGTCCGGCGTGAAGAAAGAAGGGACTCGCGTCGTGTCGATTGATACCGAAGGGGACGATACCTTTACCGCGAAGATCTTCATGGATGCGTCGTATGAGGGCGACCTGATGGCTCAGTCGGGTGTGACGTGGGTTTATGGGCGTGAGGGCAGTGCGGAATATGGGGAATCGCTGGCGGGTGTACGGGATCGGACTCCGCTCCATCAGTTCCTGGTGGACATCCCGGCGAAGGGTGCGGATGGCAAGCTGCTGCCCGAGATTTCGACGAATCAGCCCGCCGCGCCAGGGTCGCCGGATAAGGCGGTTCAGGCGTACAACTACCGCATGTGTTTCAGTGAAGGTCCGGACCGGGTACAGTTCACGACGAAGCCTGCGGGTTACGATCCGGCGCGTTACACGCTGTTCGCAAAGTTAGTGGCAGCGCGGACGAAAGCGGAGGGCAAGGTGCCGACTCTGGCGACGGTGATCTCGATTGGCCGGTTGCCGAATCTGACGGCCGACATCAACAACAACGGCGCGTTTTCGACCGACTACATTGGGGCCAGCTGGACGTATCCGAATGCCGGTTATGCGGAGCGCGCGCGCATTGAGGAAGACCACAAGCGGTACACGCTTGGCTTCTTCTACTTCCTTGCGAATGACCCGCAGTTGCCCGAAGTTCTCCGTAATGAGATGAAGTTGTGGGGGCTCTGCCGGAACGAATTCACCGACAATGATCACTTCCCGCGCCAGATTTATGTACGTGAAGACCGGCGCATGGTGGGCGAGTATGTGATGCGCCAGCAGGATCTACAGACGGATCTGACGAAGCCCGACGTGATCGGCATGGGCTCCTACAACAGCGACTCGCACAACGTGCAGCGCATTGTGGGGCCCGATGGCATGGTTCGGAATGAGGGCGACATGCAGGTGGCGGTGACGCCGTATCAGATCCCCTACCGCATCCTGACGCCGAAGCGGGCGGAGGCCACGAACCTGCTGAATCCGGTAACGTTCTCGGCAACGCACGTGGCGTATTCGTCAGTGCGCATGGAGCCGCAGTACATGATTCTGGGGCAGGCGGCGGGTGTGGCGGCGAAGATGGCGATCGACGGGAACCTTGCGGTGCAGGCCATCGACACAAAAGCCCTGACTGCGAAACTTCGCAGCCAGGGCGCTGTGATGGAGTATGTACCGTCGCCGCAGGCTACGGCTTTGACGAAGGCGCGGACGGCGAAGTAGCTGCCGTCTCGGGCTGGGGCGGCGGCGCGGTGATGTGCGTTGGCGCCTTGTCCGCTTCCGACTTGTCGATGGTCTTGCGCAGGTTGCGCACCTTGTCCTTCAGGTCCTGCGTAGCTTCCGCGACATGGTTGGTGTCGTAGATGACGTGGGGCGTGAGGAAGATGATGAGCTCGGTGCGCTTCTTCGTATTAGACTTGGTGCCGAAGGCCGCGCCCAGGTAGGGGATCCGGTCGAGCAGCGGGATACCGGCCGAGGTCTCGGTGGTGGATTCATTGATGATGCCGCCGATGGCGATGGTGTCGCCATCCTGCACGGTGACCTGCGTGTTCACGTTGCGCTGTGAGAACGAGGGCGAGTTGATGTTGGTGCCGGTGGGGTTCGGTTCCGGTGCCGTCACGCTCTGGTTGATAACCATGGTGACGATGCCGCTGGAGTTGACGCGGGCCAGAATGTTCAGGCCGATACCAGTGCTGGTGTTCGAAATGGTCTGCGTAAAGAGCGAGTTGCCGCCGGTTGTGATGCCGGGGTTGACGGCCTGCGAGGACAGCGTCGGGACGGAGTCGCCGACCGTGATGGAGGCGGGGATACTATCAGTCGCGATGATACTGGGCGCGGAGAGGACCTTGGCCTTGGTACGTGTCTCCTGCGCCTGCAGCAGGGCGAGCAACTGGCGGCTCTGGCCGACAAGGAGGCCGGCGGAGAGGTTGGTTGCGGCCGCGCTGAAGTTGCCGAGGAGTTGACGCCCGG